>PLTE01000260.1 GCA_003164375.1 Hyphomicrobiales bacterium
GCATGAGCTTCAACTATCACCGCGATCATTTCGGCACGGCATGGAATCTGTGCAACCAATCAGGCGGGGTCTGCCATACCGGCTGCGTTGCCTTCGGCATCGATCGGTTGGCGTTAGCGTTATTCACCACCCACGGCATCAAATTCGCGCAATGGCCGACGCGCGTGCGCCAGGCGCTGACGGTCTAACGATGACATTTGCCGTCGGCCCCGCGCAGCTCTCTCGCGCGCGTGCTCGCCAATCATGCTCTATGGCCGGGATGGCGGCAGAATCGGTGCGTAAAGCTCGTGCGGCATCGCCAGCCCGCGAAGCTCGTGACGGCCAAGCGGCTTGAGCGGCTCGCCATAAGCCCGCGCGAAATCGTCGCTGACGACGATCGGCTGATTCAGCGTCTTGGCTACGCCTTCGAGTCGGCTGACCAAGTTGACGGCGGGCCCGATCACCGTGAAATCAAGCCGATCGGCGGCGCCGATATTGCCGTAGATGGCGGTACCGACATGAAGGGCGACGACGATCTCAAGCGGCGGCTCGTCCACCAGCGACGGATCGTGCAGAATCCCGCGCGCGGCCTCGACGGCTAGGATCGCGGCATCGAGCGCGCAACGCGCTGCCGTGGCTGCCTTGCCGGGATGCTCGATCGGGAAGATCGCAAGCAGGCCGTCGCCGATGAATTTCAGGATTTCACCGCCGTGGCTCGCGATCGCCGTGGCTTGGGCGTCGAATAACGCGTTGAGCATCGCGATCATCTGGTGGCCCGGGAGGCGGTCGGAACGCGCTGTGAACCCGCGCAGATCCGACGACCATAGAACTGCTGTGATTTCCTCGCCGGCGCCTCGCCGGATCTGGCCGGCTAGAACTTTCGGGCCTGCGTGGCGTCCAAGATAGGCGTTGAGAATATTGCTGGCGATGCGGCGCTGGTTGCGCAGATCGGCCAATAGCGGCAGCCGCCGCGTCACGCGCGTCAGGTCCGCGATTTCCTGCGGTGAAAATCCGCCGCTACGATCGGTGACATAGGTCACCATGTAATTGGTTCCGAACGAGCTCTTGACCGGCAACGCAAAGTAGTCGGTCGCGCCTTGGGCCTTGAGGTCACGCAGGATCGGAAAATCGAGCTTGTCATCGGCCACATCGACGCGCCGCCGCAGCGTCTCGCCGCCCACCAGGACCCTGCGGACCGGATTATCCTCATGGCCGTACAAATCCTGTGCCTCATGGGTAACATAGGTCTGCACGGTCTGACCGGTGGTCCGCCACCAGACAAAGGTGGCACCAAGGTATTGCGGGTGCAGCGTGCGCAGGTGAAAGGTCGTCCGCAGCAGCGGAAAACCTGCCGCCAGCATACGCCATGCGAATTCGTCAAACTCTTCGACCAACGACGGGATCTGCTGCGCCGGCCCCCCGAGCCATTCGATGATCGCATCGATGGTGTCGTGCTTTGGGCGCGCCGCAGGCGGCCGTTCCAGCACCTCGCCGGTCGGAAAATATTGCGGATTGCTGGGGGCTATCGGGTTGCGTTCCGCAACGGCCATGATGGACGCCTTTCGGCGCCGGTGGATTCCAGCGCCATGTCTCGCCGATCAATATAGTGATCGACACCGATATATCCCACGGACGCTGAAAACGCGCGAGCGTTTGCCGATTGCGGAGCGCTCGAGGGGGACAATTCAGGCGGCGCAGTGCTTCCGCCGCCCTTCCGTCAAACTCCCAAGATCGCGTATTCGGTGTAAGCGAGATCGCCGAGCCGCGGCCGTTGCGGACCCTTGAAATATTTCGGCTTGCTGCCGTGCCGGAAAATCCCGAGCACGCCAGGAATCGGGCCGTTGGCGTCGACGATGACGATAGGCCGGCCGCGCAGCGCGAGGTGCCGGCCGATCGGTCCGGCGAAGCGGGCGAAGTCCGCGACGTCGTGGCAGTAGATCAGTTGCGCGCAGGGAATGCAGCCTTTGGCCAGGCGCGGCCGGAACACGAACGGAAAAGCGCGATCAGCCGTTGCGCACCATAGGCTGATGCAGCCGTGCTCGGCATGTTGACGCAAGATGTCTTGCTCGAACGGGTCGAATACGACCGCGGGCTTAAGCCGCGCATCGAGCACCTTGACGTCGGCGCCGGCAGGCGCCCGGCTCAGCGCCGGGAAGCACACGAATATGCCGTCACTATAACGCGAGAAGCCCTGGGCCTCGATGATCGGCCAGGTATGCGGTGCCGCCGAAACGTTCAGATAGGTGACCTCTTTGTGGCGCAGCGCATGCGAAACCAGAAGCGGCGCATAGGCCCGGTAAGCGGGTTCGACATACCAGCTCGACAGATTACAGCGTGGCGCGACCGTATCGCCGGTCCGCATCGTCGAGCAGATCAATAGGATCGCACCGACCGGAGCGCCGCCGGTTTCCAGTAGGTAACCATATTTCGGCAAACCCCGCGGCGGCTCACGCCGCGTCAGCTGATCGAGCGCGTGGCGCCAAAACTGGCGGTTGCGGTTGGGAAACCCGCGGGTCAACAGCGCGGCGACGGCATCAACGTCGCTTTCCTCGATCTGTCGGCAGCGGATTCCCGAAACGGGAGAAACCATTCGCATTGACCACGTCGCCTGCGTGAACTTGATCGTAATTGTTCCCGGAATATACCGGCGCGAAGTGAATAAACCGTAGGTCTGCCAGCAATGTCGGTAAAATTAACCATAATGGACCAGATGTCCGAGATCGCGCGTGAGCACGGCAAGATTCTGGCGCCGCTGCGCGACGATCTCGTGCTGCTCGACTCCGGGCTCGACTCGCTCGGCTTTGCCGTGCTCGTCGCTCGCCTGGAAGACCGGCTCGGCGTCGATCCGTTCACCGCGTCAGAGGATGCGCTGTTTCCCGTGACTTTCGGCGACTTCGTGAAAGTCTACGAAAATGGCGCGCGCTAGGCCGCAATCGCTGCGGCAGCGCATCGGCGACGGTTCGGGCCTGTTCTGGGATCGCGCCGCGCATGCGGCCATCACAGACCTTGCCGGGGGAACGAGCCTTGGCGGCAGGCTTCACGAGCTGACGCGTAAGTCCGTGGCCATCGCCACCGGCAGTCAGCTGACGACGGCGCTGGCGCTGATCGAACTCGATGGCGTCGCGCGTCGCATCACCATTTTGCCGCCGGATGCCCAGCCCGCGCATTTCGCTGCGCTGTTCGCCGGCGCCGCAATTGATGCCGTGGTCGTCGACCGCGACACGCCGACACATCCGGCATTCGCGCTTCCGGTCCGCGTCACCGCTACGGCGGAGATCGTCGCGACCGAACACTTGCCCGCGGCGTCGCTTGAGACCGAATGGGTGCTGCTCACTTCCGGAACGACGGGCGTGCCCAAAATGGTCGTGCACAGCCTCGATGGGCTCACAGCCCCGATCGGCGCGGGCCGGCGCCTCGACGGCGCCGTCGTGTGGGGCACGTTCTACGACATTCGCCGCTACGGCGGCCTGCAAATTTTGCTCCGCGCGGCGATCGGCGGCGCTTCGCTCGTGCTGTCGAGCGCCGACGAACCGATCGCCGAGCATTTGGTGCGGCTTGCTCGGCACGGTGTCACGCATCTGTCGGGCACACCGTCGCATTGGCGCCGCGCACTGATGTCCCCTGCGATCGGCAACATTTCGCCGCGCTATGTTCGTCTCTCGGGAGAAATTGCCGACCAGGCCATTCTCGATAGTCTGCATGCGACTTTTCCCGAGGCCGCGGTCGGCCACGCTTACGCCTCGACCGAAGCCGGCGTCGCCTTCGAGGTCAATGACGGTCTAGCCGGCATTCCGGCCGGTTTTTTCGAAGAGGTGCGCGACGGCGTCGCCTTGAAGGTCGAGGACGGCTCGCTGCGCATCCGCTCGCCGCGTACCGCATCGCGTTACGTCGGCAGCGACGCGGTGCTCGCCGATGCGGACGGCTTCGTCGATACCGGCGACATTTTGGAATTGCGCGGCGATCGTTACGTCTTCGCCGGCCGCCGTGGTGGCATCATCAATATCGGCGGGTTGAAAGTTCATCCCGAAGAAATCGAGGCTGTGATCAACCGTCACCCGCAAGTGCGCATGTCGCTGGTGCGGCCGAAGGCAAGTCCGATCACCGGCTCCATTGTCATCGCCGACGTGGTGTTGAAATCCGGCGGTGAGTCCGGCGAAGTCAAAAGCGAACTCTTGAAGCTCTGCCGCGACGCGCTGCCGCGGCACAAGGTCCCGGCCGCCATCAGTTTTGTGGCCGCGCTCGACGTCGCGTCGAGCGGCAAATTGGCGCGGCGGCAAGGCTAGGCAAGATGGCGAAAAAACCCACCAAACCCGCACGCACTATTCTGGTCACCGGCGCCAGCCGCGGCCTGGGGCTCGGCATCGCGCGCAAGCTCGCCGCGGCGGGCTATAATGTCATCGCGGTGGCGCGGAAAACCAACAAAGATCTCACGGCTGAGATCGCGCAAGCAAAGCGCGGCAAGCGTGGCGCGCTGCACTTCGTCGCCTTCGACCTCGGCAAGATCGACGCGATTCCGGAACTGGTGCGGACGCTGCGCCGGGATTTCGGTCCGTTCTACGGCCTCGTCAACAACGCCGCGGTCGGCTTCGACGGCGTGCTGGCGACCATGCACAATTCTCAGATCGAGGAGTTGGTGCGCGTCAACACGCTGTCGCCGATCGTACTCAGCAAATATGTGGTGCGCGCGATGATGTCGGAGCGCTCGGGCCGCATCGTCAACGTCGCTTCGATCATCGGTTATACCGGATATAGCGGGCTTTCGGTCTATGCCGCGACCAAGGCGTCAATGTTCGGCTTCACCCGTTCGCTGGCGCGGGAAGTCGGGCGCCTCGGCATTACCGTAAATGCCGTGGCGCCCGGCTTCCTCGATACCGACATGACGCACGGACTGACCGGCGAAGAACGCCAGAAAGTGATGCGAAGGAGCGCGCTACGGCGGCTCGCCAACGTCGACGATGTTGCGGACGCCGTCGAATTTTTGCTCAGTGCCAAGGGGCAGAGCATTTCCGGAACGGTGCTGACCGTCGACGCGGGAGCGACCGCGTAGCGGACTGCCTCGCGCGCCGGCTTAGGGGCAGGCGTGATATTGCCCGTCAAAGCCGAGATACGTTCCCGTCGACGGATTGTACGATCGGAAGCGCTGCTCGCAGTACGAAACATCGGTGCCGCCCTGCGCGACCATGGGGGCGGCCGCGACGTAGGGGCCGGGCGCGTAATCGTACGTGCCGTAGCCCGCTCCATAAGCGTAGCCGGGATAATAGTCGTAATAGCCGGGCGCCCAGAGCGGCGAAGTCGCCGCCGCTACCGCGCCGCCGACCACCCCGGCGGCGACGGCGCCGGGCCATCCCCAGCCATGGTGCCATCCCCACGGCGCCGCCGATGCTGGTGCCGCGCTCGCCATGATGGTGCCCGCCGTTAGTGCCAACGCCGCGACGCCGCTCAAAAGTTTCGATCTCATGGTGTCCTCCTAGCTGGAATTAGGGTTCCAAATTTTCGAGGTTCAGCTTTTGAAGTTCAAATAAATGAACTCCGCGAGCGATCGGAGATCGCGTCGCTGGTCGTTAATAGTGCTGGTCGCACATTGTTCCTCGCCGCGCGATCTTGGCTTTGCACGCGACTTCACATGCTCGTGCGCGCGGGCGCGGTCGAAAAGGAACTGCGACGTTTCGGTTAGAGCCGCGTTTTGCCGGCGGCGATGCTGGCATAGAGCGCGGCATCGAGCCGCACATAGGCTTGGCGCTCCGGATCGTCGAAATAAATCGCGTCCGAAACCGTGGCGGGATCGAAACCTTCGCCCGCAAGCTCGGTTTTCTTGGGCTTGAAGGTCGCCGTCGATTCGATGCGATCTTTGATGCGCAGGAATAGCGGTCTAGCGTAAGGCGGCAGCCGGCGCTCGAGATGCCGCCGCAGTCCCGCAAAATCCAATGCGCCATCGGCGACGAGCGCCGCCATGCCGGCTCTGCCTTCGGCGCCGCGAACCGCGACGCCATAGACGCTTGCCTCGGCGATGCCGGGGAACGCCATAATGGCGGCGGCGACTTCCGAGCTCGCCACATTCTCGCCTTTCCAGCGAAACGTGTNNAACGTGTCGCCGATGCGGTCGACGAAGTAGAAGAACCCGCTTGCATCCATGCGCATCAGATCGCCGGTGCGATACCAGGCATCCCCGTCCTCGAACACATTGCGCAGGATTTTGCGCTCGGTGTCGGCGGCAACCGTATAGCCCTCGAAGGCGCCGCCCGGACGCGCCGCGCCGTCGCCGATCCGACCGATCGCCTCGCCGATTTCACCGGTGGCGCAGCGGGCGCAACGGCCATTGCCGTCGCGCTCAGGCTCCGCCGCGGCGGCATCGAATTTAACGAGCGCCAAAGGAAAGCGATGCGTCAAAAACGGCGGTACGCGGCCCACCGCGCCGACTTTGCCCTCGACATTGTAGAGCGAGACATTGCCTTCGGTCGCCGCGTAAAACTCCAATATCCTGGGAATCTCGAATCGCGACTGGAATTCCCGCCAGACCTCGGCGCGCAATCCGTTGCCGCAGCAAAGCCGCAGCCGATGCCTGCGTTCCAAGGGATTCGCGGGCGCGTTGACCAGGTAGCGGCACAACTCGCCGATATATTGGAACAGCGTGCAGTCCCAGGCGACGAGATCGTTCCAGAACGCGCCGGCGGAGAATTTCTCGGCGATCACGACCGACCCGCCGCGCACCAATAGCGCACCGATCGCCACCACGCCGCCGACCGCGTGATACATCGGCAGGCAATTATACATGCGGTCGTCCGGTCCGGTATTCATCAGGCCGGCAAACCAGGAGCTCCATTGCATCAGCCGGCGATGGCTGACATTGGCGGCCTTAGGCCGGCCGGTGGTGCCGGAGGTGTAGATGGTGAGCGCGCGGTCGGCGAGCGTCACTGGGCGACGCTCGGTGTCGGACAACGGCGCCGGCGAGAACGGTTCGACCTCACGATCGATGCGCGGCAATTCGCGACCGCCATGCCACCAGAGTTTCGGCCGGCCGGACACCGCCGCGGAGCGGAATTGCTCGGTCAGTTCGGCTGCGACGATGACGTGCTTGGGCGCGACGATATCGATGCAATGGGCAAGCGACGGCCCGCGCAATTGCGTATTGATCAGCGCAACGATGCCGCCGACGGATGTAATGCCGAGCCAGATCGCGAAATAGTCCGGCCGGTTCGGCAGCATCAGGCAAACCGTCTCGCCGACCTGCAATTCTTGGTCGAGCGCCCAGCGTGCATAGCGATTGGCCCGTTCGATCAGCGCGCGGTAGGTCAGCGTGCCGCGCGCCGAGATTAGCGCCTCCGACGTACCCGTGCTTGCCGCGATCTCCTCGATCACGCGCGGCAAAATGCGCAGCGGATTGCCGGCGATCGGCGCGGTCGCCTCGAGCGCCCGCAGCCAGTCGCGCGCCGCGGTTTGTTTGCCGGCGTCGCCTCGTGTTTGCCGTTCGATCTCGACCAGGGCCATGTGCCGATCATTGTCCAACAAAGTGAATCTTTCGCTTCACGATTGGATAAAACCCAAACCATCTGGCAGGTTTCGCGCGGCCCGTCGCGTCCGGCCGCAATAGCCAACGCTTCATGGCAAACGATTAAGGTTATTCCCTCTAATTCGCCGCGCTCGCGTTGTTTGCCGTTTTCGCCACGGATAAGAAACGCAATCGCCCTACAATTGCGGCTGGAATTGCGGGCGCGTTCCGACAAGCGGCGGGAAGCATGAAGAACGAAACTCTGGCCGTGCACGGCGGCTACCAGACCGATCCGACGACCAAGGCCGTGGCGGTGCCGATCTATCAGACGGTGGCCTACGAGTTCGACAGTGCCGATCATGGCGCGGCCTTGTTCAATCTCGAGGCCGAAGGCTATCGTTATAGCCGGATCAGCAATCCGACCACCGCGGTGCTGGAACGCCGGGTCGCGTTGCTTGAAGGCGGCGTCGAGGCGCTGTGCGTCGCAACCGGACAGGCGGCGCTCAACTATGCGGTTCTCAACCTCGCCGCCATGGGCACCAATATCGTGTCGGTGCCGCAGCTCTACGGCACGACTTACACCTTGTTCGCGCACGTCCTGCCGAGCCAAGGCATTACCGTGCGTTTCGCCGAATCCGACCAGTCCGAGGCGATCGAAAAGCTGATCGACGCGGACACCCGCGCCATCTTCTGCGAGAGCGTAGGCAATCCGGCCGGCAACGTTTGCGACATCGAAGCGCTCGCCGCCGTGGCCAAGCGTCACGGCGTTCCGCTGATCGTCGACAATACGGTGGCGACGCCAATCCTGCTCCGCCCGATCGACTATGGCGCCGACATCGTCGTTCACTCATTGACCAAATTCATGGGCGGACACGGCACGACGCTCGGCGGTGCCATCGTCGACAGCGGCAAATTCGACTGGCGTGCGCAGGCACGCCGCTTCCCAATGTTCAACACGCCGGACGCGTCGTATCACGGTCTGATCTACACCGAGCACTTCGGCGCCTCAGCCTTTAGTGCGCGTTGCCGCAGCATCTATCAGCGCACCACCGGCGCGGTATTGGCGCCGCTCTCGGCGTTTCTTTTGTTGCAAGGCATCGAGACCGTGGCGCTGCGCGTCGAGCGGCATGTCGAGAATGCGCGCCGCGTCGCCGAATTCTTGCGCCGTCACCCGGGCGTCGAATGGGTCAATTACACCGGCTTTGCCGACAATCCCTATCACGCGCTGGCGCAAAAATATCTTGGCGGACGCGCTTGCTCGCTTTTGACCTTCGGCATCGCCGGCGGCCTTGCCGCCGGCAAGAACTTCTACGACGCACTCGGTCTGTTCAAGCGGCTGGTCAATATGGGCGATGCCAAGTCGCTCGCCTGCCATCCGGCATCGACCACGCACCGGCAAATGTCGCCCGAGCAGCAACAAAAGGCGGGCGTGCGGCCGGAAATGATCCGGCTCAGCGTCGGCATCGAGCACATCGACGANNCGATCTCGAGCAGGCGCTCGCGGTCTCGCAGTCGGGCCGTTCGGCGTTGATCGCGGCCGAATAACCGCGCGGAGAGCAAAGCCGATGGCGCTTTTTTTGGACTCCGGCCGGTCGCAATCCGCCGTCGAATCCAACGCCGCCAACTGCGTGACCATCGGGCTTGTCAACAACATGCCCGATGCGGCCGTCGAGGCGACCGAGCGGCAATTCACCGATCTGATCCGGGCGGCTAGTCCGAATGCCGTCGTCCTCCTGAAATTGTTTGCTATCCCGCAGGTGCCGCGCGAAGCCGGCATGCGTCGCGCGCTCACCCAGCGCTACCGCGATATCGCCGCGCTGTGGGATACCCCGCTCGACGGCTTGATCGTCACCGGCACCGAGCCGCGCGCTTTGGACCTGACCGACGAGCCGTACTGGGGCCCATTAAGCGCGCTCGTCGACTGGGCGCGCCAGCATACCGCGTCGACCATCTGGTCGTGTCTATCAGCGCATGCGGCGGTGCTTCACGCCGACGGCGTCGAACGCCAAGCGCTTTCCGGGAAATGCTTCGGCGTGTTCGACTGCCGGCTGGCGGCGGACCATCCGATGACGCAGCACTTTCCCAAGCCGCTCTGGGTGCCGCATTCGCGCTACAACGATTTGTCGGAGCAGGCGCTTACGTCGTGCGGCTATAAAATCCTCACCCGCTCGGCCACGGCGGGCGTCGACAGCTTTGCCAAGCAGGACGGCAGCTTTTTTCTGTTCTTCCAGGGCCATCCGGAATACGACGCCGATACGCTGTTGCGCGAATACCGCCGCGACGCCGCTCGTTTCCTCGGCGGCGAGCGCGCGGATTATCCGGCGACGCCGCTCGGCTATTTCAACGGCGAGGCGACCGCGCTCGCCGAGGCTTTCCGCGCGCGTGGGCTTGCGGATCGGCGTTCCGACCTCATCGCGGATTTCCCGAAAGCCGCCCTCGAAGCGGGGCTCAAAAGCCCATGGCGCGCGGCGGCGGTTGGCATCTACCAAAAGTGGATCGCGTATCTGACCGCGCGTAAGGCCGATCGGCGCGCGGTTAATGGTCGGTTACGGCGCACCTGGCGCGATTGGCCGGCCGCCTTGCGTCGCGCCGCCGATGGCTCGGCGCGCTAAGCCGCGTCGTGATTTACGCTTTCTTCGCGACTAGCGCCGTTTAATCTCCCGCCTTTGGGGGTGACGATATGTCGAATGCCATCGTTTTTGCGGTTCCGGCCAGCGAGGAGTTGGTGCCGGCGCCGATCCCGCCGCATTGGATCGTGGAGGGCACCCCGCAGGCGTCCTCGAAGCGCTTGGCAACCAGCGCGGACGGCACCACCTCGATCATGGCGTGGTCGTGCACACCCGGACGCTTCAATTGGCATTACGCCGTCGACGAAACGCTGCACATCATCTCCGGCGAAGTTTTTGTCACTGACGCGGACGGCGAAAGCCGTCGCCTGGGACCCGGTGACGTGGTGTTCTTTCCTGCCGGTTCACGCAGTCTCTGGCATGTGACCAAAGAAGTGAGAAAGCTCGCCTTTTGCCGGCAGAGCATGCCGCGCCCGCTCGGATTTGCGCTACGCGCCTGGAACAAGCTCGGCAATATGCTCTCAAGCATATTTGGCCTCTCCGTTGACGATGGCGACCCGCTTGAGGGCAGCCCCGATGAGCGCGCCGAGGCCAAGCGGGCAACGGCGTCCTAGCGCCCGGCTCCGACTGCGGAATCGACAGAAATCAGCCGCCCCAGGCCCGGCGGCTCAGCCGTCGCATTTCGGTCCATATTTCAATGCGATGGCCGCGTGCCGCGGCTGCATCTCCCGACATTGACAAGGTCCCGGCGGGTCCTTAATCAACCGCCCAGATCACAGCATGATCCCGAATAACGGCTGCCGGCTTTCGGACCCGATCATGCGTCAAGGAATAGAGCGTCATGAAGGTCCGTAATTCATTGAAATCGTTGCGTGGTCGCCATCGCGACAACCGCATCGTACGCCGCAAGGGCCGCGTCTACGTCATTAACAAGACGCAGCCGCGCTTCAAGGCCCGCCAAGGCTAAGCGCCGAAAACGGCCCGTGGCCGGGCTGAAGCCTGCCTATTTCCGCCGCATTCACCCGGCTTGACTGAGCACTATTCCGACTTGCTGCGCCGTGGCAGGGGAATAGACTCAAGTGCGCATGACTCTGCGATTCCCGGTTCTGATCCTCGTCGCGCTATTTGCCGCGCCGGCCGTCGCGCTAGCGCAACAGGGCCCGCAAGACTGGCTGTCGCCGCCGAGCGATCTGCCGGGGGGCGAGCACGGCGAGCCGACCTATAATCTCGACACCTTGTTTGGCGCTTTGAAGATCGCGCCCGACCAGGCGAGCGCCAAGGCGATCGAGGATCGCATCTGGTCGGCCTGGGTCGCGTCCGACAGCGACACCTGCACTTTGCTGATGAGCCGGGTGAGAGCCGCGTCCGACGACAAGGATTACGATCTCGCCATCAAGCTTCTCGACGCCGTCATCGCGCTCAAGCCGGATTATGTCGAAGCCTGGAACCGGCGCGCCACCGTCTATTACCTCAAGCAGGACTATGCTCATTCGATCGCCGATATCGGCGAGGTTTTGGCGCGCGAGCCGCGCCATTTCGGCGCGCTGTCCGGTCTCGGCATGATGTTGCAGGAGCTCGGCGACGATAAGGATGCGCTCGACGCCTATCGCAAGGCGCTGGCGATCGATCCGCGTCTGGAGGGTGTTCCCGACACCGTCAAGACGCTGCGAGAGAAGGTCGAGGGACGCGACATCTAAGCCAGCTTCGGACGTTCGTCATTGCGAGGAGCGCAAGCGACGAAGCAATCCAGCTCCGAGCGAGCGGGCTGGATTGCTTCGCTGCGCTCGCAATGACGTCACTATCGCGGCTACACTGAACTAGACATCGCAAGCCGGGGGAAATTGGGTATGACTGCCATCGACGTCGACGCCGAAAAATCGATCATCCGCGAACTCGTTGAATGCTGGGCGGTGTGGCGCGATGCGCGACTGTGGGACCGATTTCGTACCGTCGTTCACCCCGACGGTCGTATGATGGCGACTTGGTTTCAGGGCACGTTCGAAGAATTCATCAAGGTCAACGACGAGGGTTGGTCACGCGGCGTGCGCATCCTGCATTTCCTCGGCGGCAGTGCGATCGACGTTTCCGGCACCCACGCCATCGCCCAGACCAAGATGACGATCTCGCAGCGCGCCGCGGTGGAAGGCGTGATCTGCGACGTGGTCTGCACCGGACGCTTCTACGACTTCTTCGAAAAACGCGACGGTCGCTGGGGCCTGTCGCTTCGTCAGCCGATCTACGAGAAGGACAGGATCGACCCTGTCGATCCGTCGGCCAAGCTCGTGCTCGATCAGGATCTGCTGAAGCGCTTTCCCGAGGGCTATCGCCATCTCGCTTACCTGCAGACCAAGATCGGCTACAAGGTCAAGCCCGACATGCCCGGCATCGACGGGCCCGAGCTCGAGGCGCTATACGCTCGCGGCGCGCATTGGCTCGGCGGCGGCGCGCTCTGAGCTCAATGCACCACACGCTCACGATCGTTGCCGCAATCCTCGCCGTCGGCGCCGTCGTCACTTTGATCGGCACGCGGCTGATCGAGCGCGCGCATCCGCCGCGCGGCCGTTTCGTCGATACCGACGGTTTGCCTCAGCACGTCGTCGAGTTGAGTGCGACTGCCGAGCTACAAAGCGATGCGCCGCCGATCGTTCTGATCCACGGCGCCGGCTGCAATCTTGAGGACATGCGGTTCGCGCTCGGCGAGCGTTTGGCGGCTCGTCACCGCGTGATCCTGATCGACCGCGCCGGCTTGGGCTATAGCAAGCGTAAGACCCGCCGCGGCAGCGCGCCGGCTTATCAGGCCGCGCTGTTGCGCGGCGTGCGGGATCGGCTCGGCGTCGCGCGCGCGATCATGGTCGGCCATTCTTGGGGCGGGGCGCTGGCGGCGGCTTTCGCGCTGGATTATCCGGGCCGCGTTGCCGGCCTGGTCTTGCTGGCGCCGCCGCTTTATCCGCTGCTGCGCAGGATGACCTGGCTCTATGCCGCTTTCGCCACACCCGTTGCCGGATGGCTTTATGCGCGCACGCTCGCCTTGCCGCTCGGCGTCTTGTTCATCGGCTTGGCGCTCGGTTCCGCGTTCCTGCCGCAACTGCCGCCGCGCGCCTATCTGCGGCGCTCGGCGGCGTTCCTTCTGCTGCGTCCCGCGACATTTTTGGCCAACACGCGCGATGTCGCCGATCTCAGAACAAATCTCGCAACCCAAGCCACGCGCTACGCCACGCTCGCCATGCCGACAACCGTCATGGCCGGCGATCGCGACATGGTCGTGCCGCCGCGGGATCACGCAAAAGCTTTCGCCGCCGCCGTGCCGGCGGCAAAGCTCGTCATGCTGCCGGGCATCGGCCACATGCTGCACCACGTCGCGGCGGCGCGGGTGGTCGCGGAGATCGAGGCCCTAGCGGCGAATAATAAGTGACCGACGGTCAGCTGAGCATTCGCGATTGCGCTATTCCCCCGTCTTCTCCCCGCCGACATAAGCAATGCGAATGGAATTCGTTGCGCCCGGCGTGCCGAGCGGAACGCCGGCGACGATGATGACGCGCTGGCCGGCTTTGGCGAAACGCTCCTGAAAGGCGATGCGGCAGGCGCGCTCGACCATGTCGTCCTGGTCGTGGGCGTCCTCGTCGATGACAGAATGGATGCCCCAGACCACCGACAATTTCCGCCCGGTTCCCTCGATCGGGGAGATCGCGACGATCGGACAATTCGGCCGTTCGCGCGACACCCGCAGTCCGGTCGAGCCCGATGAGGTCCAGCATACGATGGCGGAGAGGTCGAGCGTGTCGGCGACTTGCCGTGCCGCAGCCGCAATGGCGTCGGCGCCGGTCGGCTCCGGCTCGGTGTGCAGCAAATGCACCGACGGCAGATAGGCGGAGTCGTCCTCCACTTCCTCGGCGATGCGGTTCATGGTCGCCACCGCTTCGACGGGGTATTGGCCGGACGCCGATTCCGCCGACAGCATGATGGCGTCGGCGCCCTCATAGACCGCGGTNNGATCGCCGCGCGCCACCATCAGCGCATCGGCGAGCTCGAGAATGTCGCCAAGCCGGGCAACGGCTTGCGGCTTTTCGATCTTGGCCATCACTGCGGCGCGGCCGCGCGTGATCTTCTTTGCCTCGGCGATGTCTTCGGGGCGCTGAATGAACGACAGCGCGATCCAGTCGATGCCGGCATCGAGTGCGGCTTCGAGATCGGCCAGATCCTTCGGCGCCAGCGCCGCCACCGGCACCGTGGTGTCGGGCAGGCTGACGCCCTTGCGATTGGACACTTTGCCGCCGACCTCGACGAGCGCCGTGATGCGTTGCGGTTCGACCTCGGTCGCGACCAGGCGCAGCTTGCCGTCGTCGATCAGGAGCGCATCGCCAGGCTTGATGGCGGCAAAAATTTCCGGATGCGGCAGTTGCACCCGCTTGGAATCGCCGGGCGCCGGGTCGGCGTCGAGGCTAAAGTTCTGACCCTTGTCGATGGTGGCGGCACCGTCCGTGAAAGTGCCGAGCCGCAGCTTCGGACCCTGCAGATCGACCAGGATGCCGATCGGCCGGTTATATTCCGCTTCGACCGCGCGGATCGTGGTCACGAGTTCGCGCATGCGGTCGTGGTTGGTGTGGCTCATATTGATGCGAAACACGTCGGCGCCGGCATGGAACAGCGCCGACAGCGTGTCCTGATTGGCCGAAGCCGGCCCTATGGTCGCAATGATCTTGCACCGTCGCAGTCGCCGCATGGGAGCCTCGTCAAAAGAATTCGTCAGGGTGTCGTCCGCGTCGGATCGGTCAATTGAACCGTCCAGTTCTTGGCTTCCTTGCCGGTGTCTATCTCAAAAAAGCCGGTTCTATCGAACCCGCGCACATAGCAATCCTCGCGTCCGAGGATGCGGAACTCGCGATCGCGGGTGCACATGAAAGCCTTGCCCTTCCATTCGCCGCCGCGCTCGTCCATCGCGTAAACGTAATAGAATTCGGCGGCGAGCGGACCGCGAACCAGAGTTTCGCAGACGCCGGGCTTCAGGTTCCACCAACCCTCGCTCACCCACATCTCGCCGTCCGTATAGGCAAGCGATACGCTGGTCCGGCTCGAGGTCGCATTGCACAGGCGAAGATCGGCCCGCGCCAGAGCAGGCGCGAAAAAAAAGACGCCGAGCGCCATGATGGCGGGAGTAATCGCTTGTTTCATCGCCGTCAAGGTCGCGGTTGCATTCACAGTCCAACGCCGGATTGTCTAACCCGCGCCGCGCCGATTGGCCAGCGCCCGGCGAAGGCGGGGCCAGTTCACGCGCCGCGGTTGCGGTCCGCCGCCGATCTGCGGCATGGTCCAAAGCCGAACGAAACGCGCCGGCGCGGCGGGAATATGGCGGCGGCTTTCGACCCCTCCGCTGAGGCGATCTTCCGCAGCGGGCCGTCCGCGCCGTCCTTCCAACAGACAGCATTTCCAGGGAGACGAATGGATGGATCGACCGGCGCGGCCAGCCCGCAATGAGGATACGGTGGATGTCGCCGTCGAACGGATCGAGGGACATCTCGACGCCGGCATCCTCTTCATCTGCGATCATGCCAGCAACGCCCTGCCCGAGGCTTACGGAACGCTCGGGCTGCCGTCAGCCGAGCTTGAGCGCCACATTGGTTATGACATTGGCGCCGCCGCAGTCACGCGGCGCCTCGCGCGGCGTTTCGAAGCGCCCGCCATCCTCTCGCGCTTCTCGCGTCTTCTCATCGATCCGAACCGGGGCGCGGATGATCCGACCCTGGTCATGCAGCTCTCGGACGGCGCGATCATTCCCGGCAATGCGGGGATCGGCGCCGAGGAGATCGGGCGGCGCCTCGATTGCTTCTGGCGCCCCTATCGCAGCGCCGTCGCCCTGACCATCGAGGCGATGCTCGCGGCCGGGCCGCCGCCGGTCATATTGTCGATCCACTCCTTCACGCCCTCCTGGCGCGGTCGCGCGCGTCCCTGGGAGGTCGGCGTGCTCTGGGACAGCGATCCCCGCCTCGCGGCGCCGCTCATCGCCGCGCTTGCCGAAGCCGGGATCGTCGTCGGCGACAATGAGCCCTATGATGGCGCGCTGGTCGGCGATACGCTCGACGAAGAGGTGACGCGGCGCGGATTGGCCGGGCTGCTCATCGAGGTCCGGCAGGACCTGATCGGCGACGCCGAGCGGGCCAGCGCCTATGCCGACAGGCTGGAGCCGATCTTTCGAAACGTGCTGGCGAGGCCCGAACTGCGCCAATTCGCCTTCTACAAGAGCCGCACGGGCCGCCATGCCTGAACCGCGCGGCGGGGCGCGCAATTATGGCGAGCAGAATTGTGGGGACATGGGCGCCCGCGTGCTTGACGGGGCCGCGCTAAGGCCACATTGCCGGGCGCTTGCTCCGCGGCCCGACGGCCGCGATGCGCGGCACGATCAAATGAGGATTTTCACGATGACGAAAGACATCGCCGACACCGGCGTCGCGGGCGCCGAACTCACGCAATTCGTCGAGCGCGTCGAGCGGCTGGAGGAAGAGAAGAAAGCCCTCTCCGACGATATTCGCGACGTCTTCGCCGAAATGAAAGGACGCGGCTTCGACGTCAAGGTCGTGCGCCAGATCATCAAGATCCGGAAGCAGGACCATGCCGAACGCATGGAGCAGGAAGCGATTCTCGAACTCTATATGTCCGCGCTGAACATGAAATAGGGCGAAGAAACTCGGCGATTCGCGCCGATTTTGAGAAACTTCCAGCGGCGCCAGGGCCGCTTGCGAAGATGTTTTTGCAAATTGCGCCGCGGCATTGCAATGCGGCGCCAAGCCTCCCACTCTTAACATGCCGCTGAAGATCCGCAGGCGATCTGGCGCATGTGACGAAACGGAGAGCGTTGATGACCACAGCAGCCGCCGCAGAGGCCGATATTCTTGTTTCGCCGTTCCAGCTTGGCGATCTCAGACTGCCAAACAGAATTGTGATGGCGCCTTTGACCCGAAGCCGGGCGACGAAAGACACCCTCGCGCCAAATGACCTCAACGCGGAATATTATCGTCAGCGCGCCTCCGCCGGCCTCATCA
>PLTE01000034.1 GCA_003164375.1 Hyphomicrobiales bacterium
GCGGCGGCGGCGGACACGGCGGTGGTGGTGGCCACGGCGGCAAGCGTTAATCTGTCATCCGCCTCAAGCGGGCATCGCCCCGCGGGCGATAAATCGATGCCCACGACTGTGCCGGATGAGCACAGTCGTGGTCTGCCTCGCGAAGGCGCAGACGGTGCAATCGGAGCACTTGTCTTCGCCTAGGCGATTTCCACATCCGACTACGGAGATAATGCCATGTCGATCGGAACCATCTTGCTCGTCATTTTGGTGATCATATTGCTCGGCGGCTTTAGCGGATTCGGCGGCGGCCCATTCTACGGCACCGGCTACTACGGTGGCGGCGGGCTCGGCCTCATTCTCATCATCGTGCTGGTCTTGGTCTTGCTCGGCAGGCTTTGAGTTGCCGGCTTAAGACCTAGCGGATCGCTCGATCGCCCAGCAGCCGATCGAACTCCTTCTTGGATGTGCCGTAGCACTCGCAAGAGCGGCGTAGCAGGCCGGGGCGGTCGAGGATCGTGACGTTGCCGCGGCTGTAGCGGATGAGGCCCGCCCGTTGCAGCGCGCTCGCCGCGACCGTAACGCCGGTGCGTTGCACGCCGAGCATCATCGCCAGGAACTCCTGGGTCAGCAGAAACTCATCCGACTGCATGCGGTCGTGCGTCATCAGCAGCCAGCGGCTGCAGCGCTGATCGATGGAATGAAAGTGATTGCACGCGGCGGACTGCGCGACCTGGTTGAAGAAAGCGTGAGCGTAGCGAAGCATCACACTTCGCATCGAGGCGCTTCGCGCCATTTCCTTCTTGAACAGCGTGGCCTTCATTTTCAGACCGGCACCGGGGACCTGCACGTAAACGCTGGTCGGCGCCCTGTCGTCGCCGAATAGGATGGGCAGACCTACCAACCCCTCGTTGCCGATCGTTCCGACCTCGGCGGCCTGGCCGTTCGCCATGGTGTTGACCAGCGAGCCGACGCCAGTCTCGATGAAATAGACAAATCCGATGGGCTTGTTAGCCGGGTAGAGAGACTGCCTGTATTCCAGCGGAATCCGGTGAAGATGCGGCAGAAGCCGCGCATAATCCCGCGGCGGCAGCAAACCGAGCAATCGGTTGGCACACGGCTCCGACCTCTTGCGGCTAGCCGCCACGTTGCTGATCCTCTTCGTCGGGCTTTGGTCGAGCCACGATTGCCATGTTGAGCGCCTTTTAACGACTTCGGCAAGCTCAATGTCCGGTAGCGGACATTTTACTCGACTCCGCTCCATAAGAAGAGCAGGTTAACAATAAGAGGGCTGCGATAGAGGATGCTGCGGTAGAGCACGCGTCCGGGGCTGCGTCTTCGGTTTGCCGTCTCAGCCCGGTACAGGTGTGCGTTGCCTTCGCTCCGAGAAATGGCCGGAGCGAATCGATAATGACTCTACGGGCAACGGCGGACTTGGTCCCAATGTGAATTGGCCGATTCCGTCGCAAGCTCCGTTGATTACGGGCGCTCAGACATTGAGTTCGGAATACAGGGAAAGCCGTCAAAATGGCCATCGAACAATCGCCGCATAGCGCGGATTCGCCTTCGACTATTATTTTCGAAAGTGGCGAAGGCCGGACCATCGCGAGCTATGAACGCGAGCTGATAAGACGGAGGCACACGGAGGCCGAGCTGCGAGCGGCCCTATCCCGAGAGGACGCTTTGGTTCGTCAAAAGAACGAAGCGATCGAACTTCAGGAGATTTTGAGCAAGGAATCCGATCATAGGCTGTTGAACGACCTGCAAATGATCGTGAGCCTGCTTTCGCTACAAAGCCGGGCGGCGACCAATCCCGAGGTTGCTGCGCAATTGGCCGCCGCGTCCGATCGCGTTGCGACCATCGGGCGCATCCACCGGCGTCTCCACTCGTTGGACGGCGTACAAACCTTTACGCTCAAGCAGTACCTTGAGGATCTTTGTCACGATTTCTCCATGATGCTGGCCGCGGAGCGCCCTGAGCGCGTCATCGCGGTCGAGGGGATTGAAATTACGCTGCCGGCAGCCACCGCCATTCCGCTCGGCTTTATCGCCAATGAGCTGATCACGAACGCAGCCAAATACGGCCAGGGCCGGATCACGGTCACGTTGGATAACGATCCGGCACAAGGCTACGCTCTCACGGTCGCCAACGATGGCCCCGCTTTGCCGGAAGGATTTGACCCCGCGACAAGCAAGGGCCTTGGAATGAACATCGTCCGATCTCTTGTCGCACGAATCGGCGGCGAATTGCGGATCGGTCGAGGCGATAGCAGCCAAGGCCCGCGATTTACGGTGCTGTTCGCCTGATTGGTCTCAAATCGCTGCCGCGCCGGAGTTTTTGATGAAAACATACGTCGCCAGTATTGGCGGAAAAGCGGCATTGGCATTTCGGGCCGAGGATGACGATCAGGCGCGCGCAATCGTCGATGACGATGACGGCAGCATGCGGTCCGATCTGAAGGTGCTCGTCGGTGCGAACGGAACGCCGCTCTGGGACGGAAAATCCGCGATCGAAGCACGCGAGGCGACGGCGGCCCAACAGAAGGAATGGGAGCAATCTCGCGATCAGGCAATCAGGGACGGGGAAATCGACCTGGATGCCGGCAACGACCCGGACGAGTGGAACGTCTATCTCACGAGCGCTCCTCTGACGAATAAGATTCGGCGCAAGTCCTAGCATTCGATCTCTTGTGCTGCCGGTATTTCCAACGCGGGTCTCGCCGGATGATCCGGATGATCATGGGGGCGTCCAGCCTGCAGGAGGAATGGGACTTGGCCATTCACGTCTGGCGGGCCGGCTTTATTCCGCAATGAGGCATAGGGAACGTTATGGTACGCAAGGCCACTTCGACGGCAGCTAAACACCGAGAACCATTCGATCCGAAATCGTTTCTCGCGCGTGTCGGCGACGGCCGCAGCATCGGCAAGTACCGCAGAGGCCAGGTCGTCTATGCACAAGGGGATGCCGGCGATGCGGTGTTCTACGTCCAAAAAGGCAAGCTGAAGATCACCGTCGTTTCCGAGCAAGGCAAGGAAGCCGTCGTCGCAATTCTCGGTGCGGACGAATTCTTCGGCGAGGGATGTCTTGCCGGGCAGCCGCAGCGGATATCGACGGCCACGGTCATGACGGACGCCGTCATCGTGCGATTGGAGAAAACGGCCATTATCCGGGTTATCCACGAGGAACCGGCATTCTCCGAGATGTTCATCGCCCATCTTTTGGGCCGAACCATCCGGGTCGAAGCAGACCTCGTCGATCAACTGTTCAATTCGAGCGAAAAGCGTCTCGCCCGGATGCTCCTGCTGTTGGCGAATTTCGGCAAGGAAAGCCGACCGGAGGCGATTATCGCCAAGATCAGCCAGGAAACCCTTGCCGAGATGATCGGAACGACACGGTCGCGCGTAAGCTTTTTCATGAACAAATTCAGGAAACTCGGCTTTATCGGCTACAACGGCGGGATTGACGGCGGCATCGAAGTCCACAGTTCGTTATTGAATGTCGTTCTGCACGATCAGCCGCAGATCAAGAATTGAATTTTCGGATCCCGTCTGCGACGCGTTGCTCGCGCCCACTAGGCCGGAAACATCAGGCTTGGACGCTTCGCGAAAGCCTGGAAGTGAGCATTCTTATACAGACACCAATCGCCGATCGTCCTTAAACTTCATGATGGGCGTCGATATCTCCGACCGAAGAAGGAATTCATGTCTTTGCAGCACCGTTTGCCGGACCAAGCGATCCACATCGAGCCTCGGACATTATTCTGCCCAGAGAACTCCAAATTCTACCCAAAGAACTCCAAGCCAATGCGAATACCGACAGCACCCCGGACAAAGGACAAAATATGTGCCTTCGGACGCGACGGCAGTGCTCAGAAGGCGACCGATGTGGCTCGCTCGCAAATCGAGCAGCCGGCGCTTGAGCCCTCGGTGCAGGATGTCATGCTCGCTGCGGTGCCGAGCCTGCGGGCTTTTGCGATGTCACTCAGCGGTAAATTCGATCGTGCGGATGACCTCGTGCAGGGAACGTTGCTGCGCGCCGTGGCCAATATTCATTCGTTCAAGCCGGGGACCAACATGTCCGCGTGGCTCTTCACAATCCTCCACAATCTTTTTCGCTCGGAATTTCGCAAGCGACGCCGCGAAGTCGAGGACGCGGACGGAGGCTACTGCGATAGCCTGAAATCCTCCCCCGAGCAGCAGAGCCGGTTGGAATTCAAGGAACTCTTCAAGGCGCTGGCAAAGCTGCCGCTCGAACAGCGCGAAGCTCTGCTTCTCGTCGGCGCGTCGGGCTTCTCTTACGATGACGCAGCCGCGATCTGTGAGACGGCGGTGGGGACGATCAAGAGTCGTGTCAATCGCGCACGCAAGCGGCTCGCCGAATTGCTCGAGCTCGATGGCGCGGACCCTTTCGGCCGGGAATCCACGACCGCCGAAGCGAAAGCCGGTTTGCTGGGGTAACAGCGCGCGGCCGGCGAGCGGTCGCGCTCCCAAGCAGGAATGCGGCCGCCGTGGTTTCGCTATGCCGGGCGCTTTCAGTAGGGAACGTAACCGCCCAAGACGCCATTGATCACAGCACCGGGAATGCCACCATAACCGGGGCATCCATTGTAGCCGTAACCATAACCGTAGCCCGGGCCGTAGCCGGCGCAGCTGTCGTAGACCGGTCCACCGCCATAACCGCCGCCGTAGCCGCCGCCGTAGCCGCCGCCATAACCGCCACCGTAGCGGCCACCATGACCACCGCCGGATCGAGCGACATGACCGCCGCCGCCCGCATGGGCAGCCGCCGCATGTCCGGCGTGACCGTGGGGGGCAGCCAATGCATACGTTGGCAGGCAACCAACGGCGAAGGCGGCAGCGAAAGAGCAAGCGATAAGTGTCTTATGAAGCACGCGAGCCTCCTGATATGACTCCAACAAGAATGTGTTGTGAGGACATGACCAACGCCGCGCTGCTGCGAACGTTGCAAGAGTTGTCAACACGTTCGCGTGTGTTCGCAATGCGCATCGCTGCGATAATCGTTTTCAGTGAGCGATATGATACAGCCGGCGACCCGACCTTCGCTCATGGTTAGTTTGTTTTTCTGCGACTGCACTCACGTACCAGTTTGAGCGTTGTCGACAACAGATCGTGTCGCCGGACGGCCTTTGTCGTCGCCGGGGATGAACCGCCTTTTGGCCACAACGAAACCCATCGAAGGACTTACCCATGTCGAAAGTGAAATACATCGCCTCGACTGACGAGATTCCTGCGGGCGATCGCTACGTTCTCGTCAAGTTTGGCGAGGAATACGGGCAAACGAAACATCCGTTTGGCCTTACCATTACGGTTGCCCGCCAAACGTCCAAGACCGTGAGCGAGCTGTCCTTCTTGACGGCGGTCCACACCGCCAAGGGGATCGCCAAGCGGCAGGGCATAGCCGCGGTATTTGCCTGCAAATAAGGGCGTACGAATACGATCGCGCGCTCCGCGAGGTGAGCAATATTGCTCAGCCCGCATCGCGGCGCGAGGATAAGCTTACTGACGGAAGAAAGCCGTCTCCCTCCTGTCTGCTGGATTTAAGTCGCGAAGGAAATTCGGGGGAGCGCGTGATTAGCCGAAGCCGGAAAGGACGCACTCGTGGGGCGCTTTTTTGAGAGCGATTCTCGGAGGGCCAGTATGGAACCGTCAAACTATCGTGAGAGCGCCCCACCGGCAGGTGCGCCGACATTACCTGACGGCGAGCCGAACATAGATCTCGACGAGGCGAGCGCACTCGCCGAGGCGATCGTGGATACGGTACGCGATCCACTGCTGGTTCTTGATCAAAACCTGTGCGTCGTCACCGCAAGCCGCGCTTTCTATCAGACGTTCAGGTTGAACCAGGATATTCGCGGCCGTCCGGTTTACGGTTTGGGCGATGAGCAGTGGGACATCCCCGAGCTTCGGCTCCTGCTCGAAGCGGTCGGGACACGGCACGCCGTGATGGAAGCCTACGAAGTCGAGCAAGACTTTCCCATTATCGGCCGACGTACCATGCTCTTGAACGCGCGCGAGGTCTTCAATCAAAGAAATTCGCGCCGGCTCATACTCGTGGCGATCGAAGACATCACCGATCGGTGCGCCGCCGAACAGGCGATGGCGGAGCTGCTGCAACAGAAAGAGACGCTGCTGCAGGAGATGCAGCATCGGATTGCAAATAGCCTGCAAATTATCGCGAGCATCCTTCTGCTCAAGGCGCAGACAGTGCATTCGGAGGAGACGCGGCTGCATTTGCGGGACGCCCATCAACGGGTCATGTCGGTTGCGACCGTCCAGCAGCAACTCCAAGCTTCGGGACACGGCGAGCCGATCGAGCTCGGCCCGTATCTGTCCCGGCTGTGCGACACCCTGGCGGGCTCCATGATCGGCGACAGCCGGCCGATTGTTCTGAGAGTGGAGGCCGACGCCGGAACGGCCGTATCCGCCGAAGTGCTGAGCTTCGGGCTGATTACCACGGAACTCGTGATCAACGCGCTGAAGCACGGTTTTCCAGACGGCGGCGGCGGCGAAATCTTGGTCAAATACGCGGTCGACGAGGCCAACTGGACTTTATCGGTGTCCGACAGCGGCGTCGGCTTGCAGCAAGACGGCGGCCGCCGCGGCCGCACTGGCTTGGGCACCAGCATCGTCGACGCCCTGGCGCAGCAGCTCAATGCCAGCGTCGAGATCACCAACCGGTCGCCGGGCATGACGGTATCGATCGTCCACCTATCCGAATAGCCGCGAAGCACGCGCGGCAAAAGCAAATGGAGATAACAACATGCTGGGACTCATCCTCATTGTCGTCCTCGTCATTTTCCTGTTTGGCGGGTTCAGCGGTCGCTTCGGCGGCTACGGCTACGGTTATGGACACGGCGGTATCGGCATCATCGGCACCGTGCTGATCATCGTGGTTATTCTCATGCTACTCGGGCGGATTTGACGTTATAGCCGCCCTGCCGCGGCGGCTTCACCGTCAATCGCCCGGATGACCAGCGGCACATCGGTCAGAGCCATCTGGTCGTCTTTGCTTGCAAACCGAGAATCTGTGAGCTTGCCCATTGAAATATCAAGTCTCAGATCACATATCAGATAATAAATTTGATATTTCGATTGGACTAAAAAGGAGGGCGTCATGACAAAAGCGACTGTCATTGTCAAATTCGCCCAAAGAGCCTTGTGGCTCTACATTGCCGAAGCAGCGATTGTACTTGCGATTATGTTGATCACTCGCACCCAGTTTTAAGTCGATTACCTTCCTGACCGCGCGGTCGGGGCGCCGCAATCTTTTACGACAGCTACGGTCATCGTCATTCTTCATATCGCTTGAGTCGTCCTGCCGCCGCGGAACGGAGCTTCACATGTCCCCCACCGAGAAATTTCGCGCCAAATCGAGCGAATACGCCGAACTCATCAAGGCGGCTACTGATCCAGGGAAAATTCGCCAGTATCAGGATTCGAAAGACAGCTTCGGCTCGCTTGCCGACAACGAAGCGTGGCTGGCGAACAATCTCGAGAAGATGGTCCAAGTCTCGGACGAACAGCAACCCGAAGTCTCAGATCAACCGCAACCCAGCCGCGCCGCCCTCGCCGCCGAAGAGGAGCGCATACTTCGCTGCCTCGGCGCCGCCCTCATCATGCAGTGGAACACCGTTCCGGCGAAACTCCAACGCGAGCTTTTCGACGCCGCGGGATCGATGGGTGAATTGTTGGACACGGCCGAATTGAGAGGCCAGATCGCCAGGTTTCTGCACAAACACAAGGACGACGAGTCGGCTGCTTAATATTTTGCAGACGCCCGATTATTCGTCGACCCCATCTCGCCGCTCCGCATCGTACGGCGCGGACTTTCGCCGCGCCATGCGGCGCGCCGCAATTGCGACCGCGATCGTCACGAACAGAAAACGCGCCAGATGATGCGCCCCGACATAGACCGGGTCGAGATGCAGAGCGAGCGCGAGCACCATCATGGTGTCCTGCGCGCCCGGCGAAAACGCGATCACGATATTGGCGATCGGAAACGCAAACAAATGCGCCACGATCAGAATGAAGATCGTGGCGACCGCCATCGATACGGCGAATGAGCCAAGCGCCGCGCCGAGATCGCGCACCAGCATCCGCGGCGTGGTATTGGCAAAGCGCGAACCCACCAGCGCGCCGAGCGTGATCACCGACGAACCGCCGAGCCACCACGGCAACCCTGCGTGAACCAGACCGGTGCCGTGCAGGATGCCGGACCCGGCCATGGCGCCGAACAAAAGCCCGCCGGGAAAGCGGAAGCGCTGGAAGGCCGCGGCGCAAACGGTCGCGACCGCCAACAAGACAATCATTTCGCCGAGCACGGCAAAATCCGCCGGCCCCCGCGGCAGCGGCACTGCCGGCGCAACCAGCCCGAACAAAGCGAGCCCGTTCGGCAGGCCGACGACGAGGAGAAGAACGCGCACGGTCTGCACGATGGCGATGGCGCGCAGGTTGCCGCCAAGCTCGGTCGACAGCGCGATCACCTGCCCCATCGCGCCCGGGCTCGCACCCAGCAGCGCCGAAAACATGTCCCAGCGGTGCACGACCCGCAGATAGACGGTAGTAGCGACAATCATGCCAAGCGATGCCAGCATCAAAAGCGCGATACTGGCCGGCCAGGCGGCCACGCCACGCAACGTCTCCGGCGTAACCACCCCGCCAAGCAGCACGCCGACAACGACATAGCAGACGCGCGCCAGCCCAAGCGGCAGCCGCACCGGCCGGCCCAACAAGGCCGCCGCCGCCACGGCAAGCACCGAGCCGGAGACGAGACCAGCGGGAAGATCGAGAAATGTAAAGGCAACGCCGCCGGCGAGCGCGATGGCGAGCGTCTCGGCCGTTTCGGTGAGCGTGCGCGGCGGAGGAAGGGCGGGCAGCATAGATCCGGCATGAATGCCCGCTGCGGGCAGCCCCGTCAAATAACGGCGCGGCGCCGCATGGACAGTTCGGCGTAAACGTGGTGACCTTGGCCAAAATCAACGGTTACGAGCGCCAAACGCCGGCGCCGCAGGGATTGGGTCATGTTGCAAGGGTGGGTCGTCGTCGCCATTGCGCTTGCCTATATCGGCCTGTTGTTCCTGGTCGCGAGCTATGGCGACCGCATGCGGCTGGCGCGCGGCGCGTGGTCGCGTCTCCTCATCTATCCGCTGTCGCTCGCCATCTATTGTACGTCGTGGACCTTCTTCGGCTCGGTCGGGCTTGCCTCGCGCGCCGGCTTCGATTTCCTCACGATCTACATCGGCCCGATGCTGGTGGTCGGGCTGGCGTATCCATTTCTCATCCGCGTTGTGCGGCTCGCCAAGAGCCAAAACATCACCTCGATCGCGGACTTCATCGCGGCGCGCTACGGCAAAAGCCAGGCGGTGGCGGCGACGGTGGCTCTGATCGCCATTGTCGGCATGATCCCCTATATCGCGCTGCAGCTTAAAGCTGTCGCATCCTCGGTCTCGACCATATTGGCGCAAGCTTCTCCGGGGGCGCAGCCGCTCCTCGGCGACGTCGCGCTATTTGTCGCGCTGGCGATGGCGACCTTCGCGGTGCTGTTCGGCACCCGCCAGATTGACGCCACCGAGCATCAAGACGGTTTGATGCTGGCGATCGCAGCCGAGTCGATCGTCAAGCTGATGGCATTCCTTGCCGTCGGTGTTTTCGTGACCTTCGTCATGTTCCACGGGCCGCTCGCGCTGTTCTCCCAGGCTCTCAGCGAACCCCGCACCGCCGCGGTGCTGACGCGCGCGCCGCAGTTCGCCTCGTTCTGCGCCATGACCGCGCTGTCGCTGTTCGCTATCGTGCTGTTGCCGCGGCAATTCCACGTCTCGGTGGTCGAAAACCGCAGCGAGGCCGAGATCCGCCGCGCCGCCTGGCTGTTTCCGCTCTATCTGGTGCTGATCAATCTGTTCGTGCTGCCGATCGCGATGGCCGGGCTGTTGACGTTTCCGGCCGACCACCTCGACAGCGACATGTTCGTGGTGGCGCTGCCGCTGGCCGCACATTCCGAACTGGTCACGCTCATAGCCTTCGTCGGCGGCCTGTCGGCGGCGACCGCCATGGTGATCATGGAGACGGTCGCGCTCGCCATTATGGTGTCGAACGACATCGTCATGCCTTTGGTGCTCAAGCGTCGCTCGACGCTTGCCGGCGAGCCGAGCGACGCCGGCGCGAAGCTTCTGACCACGCGCCGCATCGCCATCTTCGCCATCTTGCTGCTGGCTTATATTTATTACCGCTCGGCCGGCGAGGCGCAGCTGGCCGCGATCGGGCTTTTGTCGTTCGCGGCGGTGGTGCAGTTCGCGCCGGCATTTCTAGGCGGCCTGGTCTGGCGGCGCGGCACGGCGCCAGGCGCGATCGCCGGCATGAGCGCCGGCATTGTGGTTTGGGGCTACACGCTGTTGCTGCCGAGCATCTCCGACGCCGGCATCGTCAGCGCCCACATCCTCACCGACGGGCCCTGGGGTCTCGAATATTTGAGGCCGCAGGCGCTGTTTGGCATCGAGCTCCCGCCGCTCGTGCATGGTGTGCTTTTGAGTCTGGCGGCCAATATCGCCTGCTATATCGGCGGCTCGTTGACGAGCCGCCCGACCGCGATCGAACGCGTGCAGGCGGACCTGTTCGTGCCGACGACGCTAACGCCCAACCTTATTGTTCGCGCATCGCCGAGCTTCCGGCTGCGCCGCGCCTCGGTCGCCGTCGAGGAGCTGATTTCGACCGTCGCCCGCTATCTCGGCGAGGAGCGCACCCGCGAAGCTTTCGCGAGCTTCGCGGCCACCCGCCGCATCAGCCTGGAGCCCGCGGCCGAAGCCGATTTCCAACTGCTGCAATACGCCGAATATCTGTTGGCCTCGGCGATCGGGGCGGCGTCGTCTCGGCTCGTGCTGTCGCTGTTGTTGCGCAAGCGCATGGTCTCGACCGAAGCGGCGCTGAAACTCCTCGACGACGCCAATGCCGCGATCCATTACAATCGCGAGATCCTGCAGACCGCGCTCGATCACGTCGGCCAGGGCATTGCCGTGTTCGACAAGGAGCTGGCTCTGGTCTGTTGGAACCGTCAGTTCGGAGACATCTTCGATCTGCCGCATGAGCTGACGCGCTTCGGCGTCGCGCTCGACGATATCCTGCGCCACATCGCCCGGCACGGCGAAGGCAAAGAGGATGTCGCAGGCTTCGTCGCCGCGCGCATCGCGCAATACACCTCAGCCGACGCGCCGCTCCTCGAGCGCTTCGCCGAGCGCGGGCTCGTGATCGAAGTGCGATCGAACCGGATGCCGGACGGCGGCCTGGTCACGACCTTTACCGACATCACTCCGAGCGTAAAGGCGGCCGAAGCCCTGGAGCGCTCCAATGCGACGCTGGAGCGCCGGGTGCGCGAACGTACCGGCGAATTGACGCGGCTCAACGCCGAATTGGAACGCGCCAAGGCCGAAGCCGACGACGCCAATGTTTCCAAGACGCGCTTCGTCGCCGCCGCGAGCCACGACATTTTACAGCCGCTCAACGCCGCGCGGCTTTATGTGACGAGCCTGAGCGAGCGCCAGCGTCAAAGCGAGCGCGATGGCGAGGACGCCGATCTGGTTCGGAATATCGACGCCTCGCTCGAGGCGGTCGAAGAGATATTCACGGCGCTCCTTGACATCTCCCGGCTCGATACCGGCGCGATGAAGCCGGAAATCAGCGATTTCCGCATCGACGAATTGCTGCCCCGCCTTGAGGTTGAATTCGCGCCGCTGGCGCGCGAGAAGGGCCTCGATCTCGTCGTCATGCCGTGTTCGCTCCAGGTGCGGTCGGACCGCCGGCTGCTGCGGCGGCTTTTGCAAAATCTCATCTCCAACGCCATCAAATATACGCCGGCAGGACGCGTTCTGGTCGGTTGCCGGCGTCACGGCGCGCAGCTGCGCATCGAAGTCTGCGATACCGGCATCGGCATTCCAGCAAGCAAGCGCCGCGCGGTGTTCAAGGAATTTCACCGGCTCGACCAGGGCGCACGCGTGGCGCGCGGCTTAGGCCTCGGTCTCTCCATCGTCGAACGCATCGCGCGCGTGCTCGACTGCGAGGTAGCGCTGAAGTCGACGGTCGGCCGCGGCTCGCGTTTTTCCATCGAAGTGCCGCGCGCCAAGGGGGGCTCCGGCGTGGCGAAACCGCGCATCCCGCCGCGGCTCGAGGTCGGACGGCTCGACGGCACCGTCGTAGTTTGCATCGACAACGAGCGGGCGATCCTCGACGGCATGGAGAAGCTGTTGGGCGGTTGGGGTTGCCGCACGCTCAAGGCCGCAGATCTGCCGCAGGCGCTGGCGGCGATCGATGCGAGCGGTCTCGAACCCGACGGCTTGCTGGTCGACTATCACCTCGATGGCGGTAACGGCATCGCCGTTATTGCCGAGCTGCGCCGACGGCTGGGGCGCCAAAACGGCCAGCCTTTACCCGCGATCCTGATCACCGCCGACCGCTCGCTGCGCGTTCGCGAGGAAGCCCGCAGCGAAGCCGCGCACCTCCTCAACAAGCCGCTCAAGCCGGCGTCGCTGCGGGCGCTGATCTCGCAATGGCG
This sequence comes from Hyphomicrobiales bacterium, assembly GCA_003164375.1. Taxonomy (GTDB): domain Bacteria; phylum Pseudomonadota; class Alphaproteobacteria; order Rhizobiales; family Xanthobacteraceae; genus BOG-931. The sequence goes on from PLTE01000034.1 coordinate 12,539, forward strand.
CATGCAGCGGGTGGCGGCGGAGTAGGTGTCGTCGCCGCGGACAGGCTTGCTCGCGGGGCGCCAACGAAAATGCGGATGCCACGGCCGCTGCAGCGACCATGGCATCCTCGTTCAGAGCGCGTTCACCAGGGAGGGGGGTGCGGAGCTGTTTGAACCCGCTCTAAAACGTCGCAACAATCAACCGCTCTCAGCTCTGGTAGTTGACCACTAATGCCGCGGTCGTGCTGGAGGTTTCTCCATTGGCAGCATAGCTCGTCGTCGTGCCGGTCGACTGCTGGATCAACTGCAGGAACGCGTCGAGCAGATTGCTCGTCGACGAGCTGCTGGATGAACTATCGCTGCTGCTCGTGCTGTCGCTGCTGCTGGTGCTGTCACCGTTGCTGGTGTCGGACAGCAAGAGCTCGGCAATGGTGTTGCCGCTGGAGGTGCCGGAGCTGCCGGAAGTGTTCGACCCGCCAGAGCCACCGGGGCCACCGCCCGGGGGAGGACCGCCGCCCGGACCACCCGGCCCTCCAGAGGCACCGCTTGAGAACGCATTGGCAAAAAGGTTCTGCAGCTCGGTAGCCTGATTGCTCGTCAGCGCACCATTTTGCAGCTCCGAAGAGATCAAGCTGTCGATCTTCGACTTCATATCCGACGGCGACGGCGGCGATGACGAAGAGGACGTAGAGGCATCGCTCTGCAGCGCGCTGCTGATGCTCGTCATCGCCGTGCTCAGCGCGCTCTCGTCGGATGAACTGACGGTGCCGTCCGAGACTTCCGACGTCAGCTCGTTCTGAAGCCGGTCCAGAGGGGATTGGGGTTGGTAGCTGACCGATGAAATCGAAGTCATGGAACGCTCCTGATGAGCTAAGATCGTTCCTTAAGAAACACGGTGGCGATTAACGGAAACTTGCTTCCAAGGAGCAAACCTGTTTCCCTATATTGCCGAATCGACTCTAGAAATATTCAGAAACAAATCTCTACCGCCGTTCGTCTGTTGGCTGCCCATCGCAGGCCCCATGAATGCGTCGCCGCATATTCTGGTTGTAGAAGATGACGCCGAAATAAGTCGCCTCGTCAGTCGATATCTTCGCACCAATGACTTCCGCGTCTCGATCGCCCAGGATGGGCGGAACATGGATCGGCTGCTCGAAGACAGCCGCGTCGATCTCGTTGTTCTGGATTTGATGTTGCCGGGCGAAGACGGGCTCAGTCTCTGCCGCCGGTTGCGGACCCACTCCGTCGTGCCAGTCATCATGTTAACGGCCAAGAGCGAAGAGCTAGACCGCATCATTGGCCTCGAAATGGGCGCCGACGATTACTTGTCGAAGCCGTTCAACCCGCGCGAGCTGTTGGCGCGCATCCGGGCCATCTTGCGCCGCGCAAATGCCGCCGCCCCGTTGGTCGGCCGCCGCGGCCATATGCTTGCATTCTTGGGCTGGCATATCGATTGCGCCTTGCGCGAGCTAAAGGACCCGGACGGAACCCGGATCGTGCTGACGAGCGCCGAGTTCTGTCTGCTTCAGGTATTATGCGAGCGGCCAGGGCGGGTGCTCTCCCGCGATCAACTGCTTGATCTGACCCAAGGACGATCGGCCGGTTCGTTCGAGCGCAGCATCGATGTGCTGATCAGTCGATTGCGCCGCAAGATCGAGCGTGATCCGCACGATCCGGCGATCATTAAGACGGTCCGTTCCAGCGGCTACCTGTTCGCGGCATCGGTTGACGCATCATGAGATGGGATATTCGGTCTGTCATGCCGCAGCGCATCAGCGGTCAGATTGTTCTCCTTATTGTGGCATCGGTGGTCGTGATCCATGTCGTGCTGAGCATCGCTTTCTTTCTCTCCCGTCCCGACCGTTCGACGGAGGGACCACCGGATCAGTTGCAGACGCTCATCGCGTTGATCGATGCGAGCCCGACCGAAGCCCGCGCGCGTCTCGTGACCGAGATGGCCAACGCTTTTCCCCGTTTTGATTTGGCGTTGACCGACAAGGCGGCGGGTATCGCCGATCACTCCGTCGATGAGCCGCGAATAGGCGAGCTTGCTCATCACCTTGGCCCTGACTTTCACGTCACCGACCTCGGAGCGGAAGGGCCGGCTGATTCCGCCGGACATCTCGTTGCCGTTCGACTGCGCGATGGCCAATTCGTTACCGCGCGATTCATTTCCATGCCGCGGCCGCCGTTCGGTCCGTTCACGACTACTTTGCTTGCCACCGCCGTCAGCATCACGCTGCTTGGACTTTGGGCCGCGCGCGGGCTGACGAGGCCGCTACGCCATTTCGCCTGGGCGGCGGAGAATTTCAGCCCGAACGGCGAGATCGCGCTGCTCCCGGAACGCGGGCCGTATGAAATTCGCGCCGCCGCCCGGGCTCTCAACCAAATGCGCGAACGAATCAAGAGTCTGATCGACGATCGCACGCGCATGCTGGCCGCGGTGAGCCATGATCTGCGAACGCCGATCACGCGGTTGCGCCTGCGTTGCGAGTTCATCAAGGATCAAGCCGCTCGGACCAAGATGCTGGATGAGCTCGACCACATGAATTCGATGGTCGAGAGCGTTTTGCACTATCTGCGTGACGGCCAGACGCGCAAGACAGCCATCATGCTCGATCTTGCGACCAGCCTGCAGGCCATCTGCGACCAATTTGCCGATGTCGGCCATGACGTCAGCTACGATGGCCCGGATCATGTCGTGATACGCGCCAACGCTGAAGAGTTGCACCGCGCGATCACGAACCTGATCGACAACGCCATTCGGCATGGCGGCAAGACCGATATACGCGTGAGCCTCGATCCATCCACGGTAACTGTCGCGATCGAGGACGACGGCCCGGGAATTCCAGATCCAAGCAAACGGACGATGTTCGAACCCTTTGTCCGGGGAGACCGCGCCCGCAGCATGAACGAAAAAATTGGATTTGGCCTCGGACTGTCGATTGCCCGATCGGTGATTGAGGCCCATTGCGGGACCTTGACGCTGCACGATCGACAACCGCGCGGGCTCGTTGCCAGAGTCACCTTGCCGTACGCCGGCACGAACGGCGATGCCGTCGACGGCGACCGAGCACACTGAACTATGTGCGGAAAAAGAACCCGGTCTACCTTCTAACGTCGTGACCGTACCGCCGCCGGGAAAAACCTGCCTGGTGGGCGGCCAAGATTTCCCAGCGGCGGAACAAAACACCCGGTTGCAGCAACATCTGGAAACATTGTGGAAATGTTCCGGAAATGACGCTCCGGAATCGCATGAAAATTTTCGTCGCAATCGAAATGGCACGCCAAATGCTCGCGCATTTGTGAGCTCGACGACGTCGGCATGAGCCGATGCCGGTTCGACCGCACAATGTTGGAGATGTGTGATGAGCAGCGTGAGTGGCGTGAGTGGGTTTAACCCGTATGCTATCCAGCAATATCGGCAGGACTTGTTCAACCAGACCGGCACCGGCGACAGCGGCTCGATCTCCGAGACCGAACTCGAGCAGGCGCTCACGAATGCCAGCGGGACGACGTCGGCAGGGAACGCGCTTTATTCCGAGCTCGACTCCAACAGTACCGGGGGCGTTTCTTCCGGTTCGCCCTTTAGTGATGAGATGCAAGCTCAACTGATCGGCTATCAGGCGCAAGGGTGGTCCGATTCGTCGACCACCGACTCCGGCTCTTCGACCGCCAGCCCGGCGAGCGGCCTCGCGCAGAGTCTGTTCTCGCAGATCGATACCAACGGCGACGGATCGATCACCAAAACAGAGCTTGAGCAGGCGGTGACCGCGGCCGGCGGCACAACGCAGGCGGCGGACGCGCTTTACGCCCAGCTCGACCCCAATGATACCGGCAGCGTCACCGCGCAGCAGTTCGATCAGGAACTTTCGCAGATGATGCCTCCGCCGCCGCCGCCGGGTGGTTTCGCGGGCTACGGCGGAAGCGATGCTGCGCAAAACACCTTGGCGTCTTCCGGAAGCAGCGCCGGCACGAACACAGCTTCGACGTCGTCTTCTCAACTCGCGCAGAGCCTGTTCGCGCAAATAGATACCAACGGCGATGGATCGATCTCCAAGACCGAGCTCGAACAGGCGGTCACCGCGGCCGGCGGCACGACCCAGGGAGCGGACGCCCTATATTCCGAGCTCGACCCGAACAACACCGGCAGCGTCACCGAGCAGCAATTCGCCGCGCTGTTGCAGCCGCCCTCGCCAACCGGAGACACCGCACAGGACGCCTTGCTTGCACTTCTCGATCCTACGACCCAGAGCGCATCCGCCGCTTCGTCTGCCAGCGCTGCCACCGACAGCGCCACCAGCACCGCTACCACGAGCTCGACCAGTTCATCGAGCGCCGGCGACACGGCCCAGGATGCACTCGCGGCGCTGCTGCAGAGCCTTGGTTCCGAGAATGCCGTCTCAAGTTCGGGCGATTCCGCGCAAAGCGCGGTGCTTGCGCTATTGGATAACAGCAACAGCACATCCGGCCTCAGCAGCTCAGGCAATACCGCGCAAGACGCCCTGCTCGCCCTGCTGCAAACCACCAACAGCGGATCGTCAAGCGATTCTACCGGCGCATCGACCACGGGCACTAGCATTAGCTCGGCGCTCGCTTTGGCCATCTCCCTCTATCAGGCCCAGCTCACTCAGCAGGCTGGCGGCATATTCGGAGCCGGCACCACCGGGGCGTAGAACGCTCGCTGAAGCGTTGGTACCGAATGTCGTAGGTCGCCGGTGTAGTTGTGTATTGCGTACCAAGGCGCGCCATGTCTGTTGATGCGTCATATCTTCGGGAACGTGCCCAGCACTGCGTGGCGCTTGCCCGTGGCTGCCCGCATATGCCGACCTCCCACGCTCTTGAGGCCCTCGGCATCGAACTGATGGAGAAAGCGGCGGAACTGGAAAAGAGCACGGCGCTCGACCAGTCGGCTCCGCCGACATCACTGCGCACGCCGAATTCGCAGTAGCGCGCGGCGGGTGGCCGCGGAGCAGGACCGGTCTCGGTCCGCTGTTTCGCCGAAAACAGACACCCGCCAGCACGATTGGCGCGTCCGCTATTGGCCGGGCGCGTGGAGTTGCCGGATAGCTCTCGGCGACATCGAAGCGAAAGGTTCGAGCATGCGGAAGCTCGTCAATCCGAAAGGAACTTGCGTGGTGCCGTGAACGCGCGATCGTCACTGCTTGGCTTGCTCGCGGTCGTCTTTGGCGCCGGGCACTTTATGGTCGAGCCAGGTGACGGCGCGATAGGCATTCACGAGACCGGCGCCAAAATCCGAATCCGGGACGGCAGCGCCGGGCATCTTGGCCGTGGCGATCAGGACCGCGCGAATATCGCTCGGCTTCAGTGACGGTTTTCGTTCGAGCAACAGCGCCGCGATGCCGCTGACATGCGCAGCAGCAATTGAAGTGCCCGTGGCCAATTGATATGCGCCATCCGGCGCAAGCGCGAGAATATCGACGCCGGGTGCGGCGACCGCGATATAGCGGCCGCGATTGGCCATCTTGAACACGTGGTCTTCATTGTCGGTCGCGGTGACCGCGATGACATTGGGATCGTCCGCCGGGTACAGCGGCTCGGACTGGGGTCCCGCATTGCCGGCTGCCGCCACCAGCACGATGCCTTTGTCATAGGCCGCCGCCAACAGCCGCCGCAACGTCGGATCCTGCGGGCCTGCGAAGCTCATATTGATGATGCGGGCACCATTATCCGCCGCCCATTGCAGTCCCTTATCAATCGCGAAAGAGCTGCCCTTCGCTATGCCGGGATTATCGTCGAACGCATGCACCGCCAATATCCGGGCATCCGACGCGATACCCAAAAGCTTGCCGTGCGAAGCAATGGCGCCGGCCATCTCGGTTCCGTGCAGGTGCGGGCTTGCATCGCCGCCAAGCGCGTCGAAGCTTTTCACGATCGTTCCGTCGAGATCCGGATGCTTGCCGTCGATCTCCGAATCGATCACGGCAACCAGGACGTCTTTTCCGGTTGCAATCTGATGCGCCTTGTCGACTTGCAGCTCGGCCAGAACATATTGCGCTGCGTCGCCCGGCGCTGCCGAAACCGCGGCGGCTTGCTGTAATGCAAAAACGTAATTCGGCTGCACGCTGGCGACGATGTTTTCTCTGCCGAGCGCGCCGATCACGCCCGCGACCGTTCGGTTGCCGCCAACGCGCCACCGATACAGCCGGCTGCCGATCAACGGAAAGCTTTGCGACTCAAGTTGCGTCAGATCGTACCGCCGCGCGAACTGATCGATCGCCTGTGGCGTTGCGTCCGGTTCAAAAGCGGTAATGATCTCGTTGGGAATAAGGGGCTGATCGCCCGCCGCAACGGGCGGCGCAGTGCGGCCGTTATTGTTATTATCGCGGTTGTTCGCGTCATTGCCGCCGCTGGCGCCGCCACCGACTATGCCGCCGCCGACGATCGGCGCGTGCCGTGACGGCCCGCCGCCCCCGCCGGGAGGCCGGCCAGCAAAACCGCCGCCGAAACGCGGTGGCGGCGTTCGCCGCCATGATGGCGCGCCCATGCCTGGCCTGCCGTAACCGCCCCCCCGCCCGAAGCCGAACAAACCAAACGCGGCTGCGGAATTCGATCCGCCGATGCAACACGCGGTGACGAGCAAACCACAGAGCAAAAGTTTCAGAACCGGCCGCGGGTTCATTGCGCTCTTTCGCATGGCAAACTCCCGAAGTTGATCATTCGGTCATGACTCACACCGTTATTGCTCACTGATGGCGATGAAGCCGATGACTTTGTCGCCCTGCAGCCGCTTCACGATGTCCGTCAGCTCCGGCTTCGCGAGCTTTGTCGTTGCGACCTGCACGCGGTAAAGCTGGCCGCCGGAAGGTCCTGCAACAATGCTCAGTTTGTTGGCTGCCAAGAAGTTCGAAATGTCGGCGGCANNACTGGCCTGCGGCTGGAAGCGGATCAGGACATCGGAGCCGTCGCCGCGAGCGCTCGTCGGTGTCGAGGCTGTATCATAGCCACCCGGATTTCTCTCCTTGAACATGATACCGGCAATCAATCCCGCTTGCAGCACGATGGCGAGCGCCGCGGCCATGGCCGACCAGGCCACCGTGCGCGGCGAAAGCACCGCGAGATATTCAGCAATACGGCCGACGAAACCGGACGATGCCATAGCCGATACCACGGCCGATGCCGCGGACCGGCGCGCCGGCAAAGCATCGATTTTGGCGAACAGCGCCTTGACATCGTTATCGGGCGGCGAGGCTGCTTCCTCATTGATAGAAAGCTCCTGGGCGAACTCCGCACGCACCCATTCGAAGCGGCGGGCAAGCTCGGGGTCTCTGGCGAGCGCGGCTTCCACCTCCGCCGACTCGCTAAGATCCAGCGTTCCCGCGGCGTACCAGGGCAAAAGGAGCTCGATTTCACTCGGCTCGCGTCCGTTCGCGGTGTTGTTGTTTGCTGCGTTCATGGCCAACCCCGTTCGATGCCGAGCTCCGCGAGCAGCTCGGACAATTTCTTGCGCGCGTAAAACATTCGCGTTTTCACGGTCGCCTCCGGGATACCGACGATTGCAGAAACTTCTTCCACCGATTTATGCTGATAATAGACGAGATTGACGATCTCCCGATGTTCCGCCGATAGCTTGACGAGGCACTGCCGCAAGACTGCGGCCTTGTCTTTCTTCGCCAGTGCGACCTCGGGGTCATCGGCGTCATCCTCAATTGCGTCGGCCCTCTCGTCATCGAGTTCCGCCTCCGGGCGACGCTGCAGGGCCGTCAGCGCCTTGAAGCGAGCGATACTAAAAATCCAGGTGGAAACTGCCGAACGCCCCTCGAAAGTGCCAGCTTGCCGCCAGACGTCGAGAAACACATCGCTGTTCAACTCCTCCGCAATCGCCTCGTTGCGCACCATGCGCAGCACGAAGCGAAACACCCGGACGCGATAGCGCGTAAACAGAGCCTCCATGGCGGCCCGATCGCCCTTGGCGATCTTTGCGATCAGAGCCTCGTCCGACGTTGTCTGCATCGCAGGAGTATCGGCCTCGTCAGTTAGGCAGCCGGCCTGGGCGCAGGTTCAATAGAAAGCGAAAAAGATTTGCGCGGCGCGATTGGGAACCGGCGGCTGGCGCCAAGTGTCCCTTTTTGGGCGCAATTGGGCAAGCTGAAGCCCGCTTTGGATCCAAGTCCTTGTATCCAAGTCTTTGGACCCAAGTCCTTGGAACCAAGTCCTTGGAACCAAGTCCTTGGAACCAAGTCCTTGGAACCAAGTCCTTGGAACCAAGTCCTTGGAACCAAGTCCTTGGAACCAAGTACACAAATCGTGCCGATTTCGATCGACGAATATCGGCTTGAACCTTTTTCCGGCGTCCCTGTCCCACGGTTAGTGGAACCCAAGCCCACGGCTCAAGTCCACTGCCAATGGAACCCAAACCCGGAGAACGACCATGTCACGCAAAATGACCCTCAGTTTCGCCGCTGCGGCTATTGCCGTGGCAACCCTTGCCTCGCAATCGGCCGACGCGCGCGGTTTTGGCGGCTTCGTCGGTGGCGGTTCCGGCCATTTCGCTGGCGGCGGCGTTGGCCGAGTCGGTGGCGGCAGCTTCGGCGGCCGCTCAGCGACCTTCACCGGCCACGGCGGCCGTTTGGCGAACCTCACCGGCCGCGGCAACACCACCCTTGTTCCGATTATCCCCGGACCGCCCCCGGGCCAGCACACCCCGATCGTCCCGATCGTTCCGATTCACCCGATCTTGCCGCCGATCGCGTTTCACGATCACCATCATCACTGGGTGTTTCGTGACGGCGGCTGGGTTGTTGTCGACGAGGTCGTGGACGAATCAGCGCCTGTCATCGACGCCGCCCCCGGCCCCTGCACTTGCCTGACCAAGACCTACACGCCGTCCGGACTCGTGGTGTTCGCCGATGTCTGCACCAAGGAATCGGCCAGCGCTTCGGTCGATACCAGCGCCGACGCGACGCAAGTTCCGACGACACCGGTCGCGGCAACCGCGGTGCCGATGTCGGTGGTGCCAACCACTCCGGATTATGCCGGCCGCACCTATGAGGACTATCTCGCGGCGAACCCGCAGCTCGCGCAGCCACAGGCTTCGGTTCCGCAAGCGCCCGCGGCCCAACAGAAGAACTAAGACGTCAGTTTGTAAATCAAGTCGCCTGCGGGAGCACCGCAGGCGACTTTTTCTGTCTCGCGTTCGTGACGATGATCGCCGCGCATGATGACCGGTTCGGATCATGCTCTAAGGATTGCGGGATTCCAGATACGCCGCGAGCGCGATCATGTCGCTCTGCGTCAGTTTCGCGACGACGCCCTTCATCAGCTCGACCCACGGACCCTTGCGGGCGCCGCTCTGCATGTCGTTGAGCTGACGGAATATAGACGTGCCCGCGCGGCCGACGATGGACGGGACTTCACCCAGTCCCGTGAGGTTTGGTCCGTGGCAAATCGCGCAGCGCATGGTCGTGCCATCGCCGCCCGTGGTGGCCAGCGCCTCGCCTTTCGCGATGCTGCCGGGCGGCACATAATCGATGAAGCCGAAATGCGGGTCGCGAAGCTGCGCTTCGGTCGCGTTCTGGGGCAGCACGATGATGCGTTCCCCGATCGGTTCGGCGCCGCCATCCGGCGCGATGAACCGCATCCCGCCGGCGCCGATGTAGCTCTTCGCCACGGTCTCGGTTTCGATGACTTTGTTGTAGCCAGGAGTCGGTGTGAGGCCGGAAAAATATGTCGCGGCGGCTTTCACCTCGTCATCCGAAAGGACTTTCGCCATGGCGATCATGACGCCGGCGCGCCCCGCGATGCGCTCGCCGTTCTTGAAGGCCGCCATCTGGCGAACGATGTAGGCCGCGGGAAGCCCCGAAAGACCCGCAGATTCCGGGTGGCCGTCGCCCGAAGTCAAATGGCACTGCGCACAGGCGCGCCCCGCCGGCCGCTGTCCGCCATGGGCAACGATCTCCGGCATCGGCGGATGGTCGTCGGGGAACCAGTCGGGCGGATTGAAGGAATCCTCGATCTGCGCCTGGGTGTATTGCTTGGTGCTGCCAGGCGCCGTCTTCATGACAACGTTGTCGAGCGCACCAAGCGGCGGCGTGACCGGGTAGGCCCATTCGGGATTGTCAGCCGCAAGGGCTGCTGCGGACAATCCGACAATCAGAAACAGGCCGGCTAAGATTTTCATGGCTTTCCCCCGTGATTTTCGCCGCTCGTGCTGTTTTTTTGGCGGCGCGAAGAAGTGGCGGACACATCCGCGCGTTTATGAATCCATTTTATAGGTGACCCTCAGCCCTCGCGCGCCGGTACCTGCGGCCACTGCCCGGCTTCGATCTTGCCGGCGGCGATGACGGCCTGAGTGCGGCTCTCGACGCCGAGTTTTTGCAGGATCGCGGAGACGTGCGCCTTCACCGTCGCCTCCGAGACGCCGAGCTCGTAGGCGATCTGCTTGTTGAGCAAGCCACCCGACAGCATCATCAAGACGCGAACCTGTTGCGGCGTCAGCGTCGCGAGCCGGGCGATGGTGGCGGCGCCTTCGGCATCGCTGCCGCGGCCGAGATCGACGTCGGGCGGCGTCCAGACTTCGCCTTGCAGCACGCGCGCGATCGCCTGCCGCAGCGCCTCGACGCCGAGCGTCTTCGGAATGAAACCGGAGGCGCCGAATTCCATGCAACGGCGGATCACGGCGGGATCGTCATTGGCCGAGACCACGACGATCGGCAAGCCCGGATATTGCGCGCGCAGATACATCAACCCGGAAAAGCCGCGCACGCCGGGCATCCGCAGATCGAGCAGAACGAGATCGAAGTCGCCGCCGCGCTCCAGGAGCTCCGTGACCTCTTCGAAGGTCCCGGCCTCGCCGATAGCGGCGCTTTCGAACAAGCCGTTGACCGCTTCGCGCAGTGCGCCGCGGAACAGCGGATGATCGTCGGCAATCAACAGATGATGAAACTCGGCCTCGCTCAATGAAACGCCCCGGTTCGCGCGCAGCCTCACCGCACATGTTACCGCCGACGTCCCGGTGCGGTCCACCGGGCCGACCTGTTGCCGACCGCTGCTCATGCCTGAGCGCACGAGCCAAGGAATTGCAGCGTCACCTCGCGCCGGTGCGGGCGCACGCGGTGCTCGGCGATATAAATACCCTGCCAGGTGCCGAGCGCCAATGCACCGGCCGCGACCGGCACGTGCAGCGACACGCCGTTGAGCATGGCTTTGACGTGGGCCGGCATGTCGTCCGCTCCCTCCACGTCGTGCACCCAACCGGCATCGGCCGGCGCCAGCCGATCGAGCGCGGTGACGAGATCGGTCCGCACATCGGCGTCAGCGTTCTCCTGGATCACCAGCGAAGCCGAAGTATGCTTGAGATAGAGCAGCAGAACGCCGTCCCGCGCTTTAATCTGTCGCAGGAATTGCGCCACGTCGCGCGTGATTTCGAAAAAACCCTCGCCGGGCGTCGCCACCGACAATACGGCGCTCGCCATCGTCTCGATGCGGGCGGAATGGACGGCAGATAATATGTTCACGGCACAATTTCTCTAGCCACTTGTTCCCTCTCCACTCGGCGTCGCCTAGCTCCTGTTAAAGACCTGCTTTTGCGCACGTTCGAGCGCCTCCACCAGCCGGTGCCAGACGCGATCGGCAAAGGCGACCATGCGATCGATATCGGAATCGCTCGGCAAGCGCGGCGTGGCCCCACCGTTTTGCAACGCGCCGTTCTCCGCCACCGGCGGCTCCGGCGTAGCACCGGGCGGCAGCGGCAGGCCGCGCGCAAGAATGTCTTTCTTCAGCGCGGCATTCTCCCGGCGCAGCCGTGCGATCTCGTTCTCCAACAAAGCGCGATCCTCCGGCGCCGCCTCACAGGCCATGCCGACCGCCTTCTGGCTGCATAGCGCGACCTCGCCGGTCTGGGTATTGAGCCGCACGAACCCGTCGGCCTGCTTGCTGAAGATGTAACGCGCGCCGCTGCTGTCCGGCGTTGAGTCTTGAGTGGGAGACGGCGGAGCCGGTGCGTTTTGCGCTAGGACCGGCACCGCCAGGCAGAGCGCGAAGATGCCGGCAGCCGCGGTTTTCAAACCCATGGTTTTCAGGATCATGACCTAGTCCTTCCGCGTGGATTTTGCCCGCCTCCATCTTAACCCGGCTGCGGCGACTTCGCAGTGCACAAACGCGGCTCCAGCCCCACTCCCTACGCGGGCTATATCGCTCATGAATTCAATGAATTAGCGCAACTCCACCGTTTCTTGACTCGGCGGAACCCAGTCAGTATGGTCCGCGCGGCTTCAAGGTGCGGGCGTGCCGCGATCGCAAGCCGCGAGTGCCGTAAAGCATGAGCGATGCGCGCGAAAACGGGGACCGGGGCAAGCAACAAACCAACGAAGCCGCTCTCTCCGCGAGGCTCCAGCGGCTGAACGAAGGTCTTGGCCGTGCCCGGGGCAGCCAACCTTCCGATAGTCCTGGTGCGGATCGGGCAGCGACTGCATCCGGCTACGCCAGAGGCTTCCGGCTCTCCAGCGAACTTGTTGCAGGCGTCGTGGTCGGTGCCGGTCTCGGCTGGCTCATCGACCGCTGGCTCGGCATCTCGCCCTGGGGGCTCATGGTATTCCTCTTGCTCGGCTTTGCCGCGGGCGTGCTCAATGTGATGCGCTCCGCGGGGCTCGCTGCGGGCACCGCGCTTGATGACAGCACCCGGGGAAACCGGGACAATTAATCCGGCGCCGCGGCGCCAAGCTGCAGGCGATGGTACAGGACCATGCACGTCGATCCGATCCATCAGTTCCAGATCCTGAACTGGCTGCCATTGTTCGAATTGGGCGGCCATCAGTTTCATTTTACCAATTCGGCGCTGTTGATGCTGATCATCGTCGGCTTGATTTCGGCGCTCTTGATCGGCGCCACCTCACGCCGCGCGGTGGTGCCGGGGCGGTTGCAGTCGATCGCGGAGATTTCCTACGAGTTCGTCGCCAATACCGTGCGCAGCTCGGCCGGCACCGAGGGCATGAAGTTCTTCCCCTTCGTGTTCACGCTGTTCATGTTCGTCTTGTTCGCGAACCTGATCGGCCTCATCCCCTATTCGTTCACGGTGACGAGCCAATTGATCGTGACCGCGACTTTGGCCCTGCTGGTCTTCTTCATCGTCGTCGGCTACGGCTTCTGGAGAAACGGGCTGCACTTCCTCAATCTGTTCGTGCCCAAGGGCGTGCCGAAAGCGATCCTGCCGGCGATCGTGGTCATCGAAGTGCTATCGTTTTTGTCGCGGCCGGTGTCGCACTCGGTCCGTCTGTTCGCCAATATGCTTGCGGGCCATATCACGCTGCAGGTCTTCGCCGGCT
>PLTE01000411.1 GCA_003164375.1 Hyphomicrobiales bacterium
CCGAATTCGGCCGCCTGCTTGATCGCGTTGATGGTGTCGCCGCCGGCATTGGCGAGCCCGATGATCTTTGCTTTCGACGCCTGGGCCTGGAGCAGGAACGAGGAGAAATCGGGAGTGTTCAGCGGATGGCTGACGCTGCCGAGCACCTTGCCGCCATTGGCGACCACGACCGCCGTGGTGTCGCGTTCGAGCGCATGGCCGAAGGCGTAATCGGCGGTCAGGAAGAACCAGGTGTCGCCGCCGGTCTTGACCACCGACTTACCGGTGCCGTTGGCGAGCATCCACGTGTCGTAAGTCCAATGGATGGTGTTGGACGAGCATTTTGGACCGGTGAGATCGGAGCTGCCGGCGCCAGAGACCAAGAACACCTTGTTTTTCTCGCGCGTGACCTCGTTGACCGCCAGCGCCACGCCGGAATTCGGCACGTCGACGATCATGTCGACGTGATCGACGTCGTACCATTGCCGCGCAACATTGGCGCCGACATCCGGCTTGTTCTGGTGATCGGCGCTGACGATATCGACCGTCAGGCCGTGGGCGGCAGGATTGAAATCCTCCACCGCCAATTTGGCGGCGGCGATCGAACCGGGGCCGCCGACATCGGAATACAGGCTCGACATATCGCTGAGCACGCCGATCTTGACGCTGGTTTGGGCTTGCGCGGCCGTCGTGATCAATGCGGCTGCGGTCAATGCCAGACTGGCAGCTAGTCTCATTACCAACCTCCCTTTGTGCAGGCTTTCGGCCCTTTGTACCTACGCTATATCAAACTCCGAGATACTCGTGCAGCTTTCCCATATTGGCCTTTAGTTCGGGGGTGGAGAATTCGTCGACGATGCGGCCGTGTTCCATGACGTAATGCCGGTCGGCCACCGCGGCGGCGAAATGAAAATTCTGTTCGACGAGGAGAACGGTAAAGCCCTGCGCTTTGAGCATGCCGATGGTATGGCGGATCTGCTGGATGATGACCGGCGCCAAGCCCTCGGTCGGCTCGTCGAGCAGGAGTAACCGGGCACCGGTGCGCAAAATGCGGCCGATCGCCAGCATCTGCTGTTCGCCGCCGGAGAGTTTTGTGCCCTGACTGTTGAGCCGTTCGCGCAAGTTGGGAAACAGCGCGAAAATGCGATCGAGATCGAGCCCGCCGGGCCGCACTTGCGGCGGCAACAAGAGATTTTCCCGCACATTGAGACTGGCGAAAATGCCGCGCTCTTCCGGGCAGAGGGCAATCCCGGCGCGCGCGATCGCGTTCGACGGCAGGCCGATCGTTTCGCGCCCTTCAAACCGCACCGAGCCCCGGCGCCGCTCGACGATGCCCATGATCGATTTGAGCGTCGTGGTCTTGCCGACGCCGTTGCGGCCAAGGAGCGTCACCACTTCGCCGGCCCGCACTTGAAAGCTCGCGCCATGCAGGATGTGGGATTCGCCGTACCAGGCTTCGAGCGCGTTGACGGCGAGCAAGGGGATATTGTCAGCCAGATTCTTGTCAACCGCGTTCTTGTCACCCATCACCGGTACCCAGATAAGCTTCGCGCACGGCGGGATCGGCCGACACCGTCTGATAATCGCCCTCGGCGAGCACCTGGCCGCGGGTCAAGACGGTGATGCGATCGCAAAGATCGGCGACCACGCTGAGATTGTGCTCGACCATCAGCACGGTGCGGGAAGCGGCGATGGTCTTGATCAGCGCGCTGATACGGCTGATGTCTTCGTTGCCCATGCCGGCCATGGGTTCGTCGAGCAACAACAGTTTCGGATCGAGCGCGAGCGTGGTCGCGATCTCAAGCGCCCGCTTGCGGCCGTAGGGCAGTTCGACCGCGAGCGCGGCCGCGTAAGCGGTCAGCCCGACATCGGCCAGGAGCGTCATCGCAGGTTCGTCGAGCGCATGGAGCACGCGTTTGGAACGCCAGAAATCGTACGACCCGCCGCGCCGGCGCTGCAGCGCGATGCGCACGTTTTCGAGCACCGTGAGATGCGGAAATACGGCGGAGATCTGGAACGAGCGCACCAGACCGAGGCGGGCCACATCGGCGGGCTTGAGCGCTGTGATGTCGCGGCCGTCGAACATGATGCGCCCGCGCGTCGGCGCCAAGAATTTGGTCAACAGGTTAAAGCAGGTGGTCTTGCCGGCGCCGTTGGGACCGATCATGGCGTGAATACTGCCGCGCGCGACGCGCAGATTGACGGCACGCACGGCGATGAATCCGGCGAAATCCTTGGTCAGGTCTTCCGTTTCCAGAACGGTATCGCCAGCCACAACGCTCCCCCACGGCGGCCATTGTCCGCGTGTTCGGCCCGGGCGTAAAGGGGCTGGAGCCCTTTCTGCATCCCGCCCCACGATAGTGGGGAGGGGGGACCGCGCGCAGCGCGGTGGGAGGGGCGTCTGACTCGCCGCGGCGTTGTCGCTGCAAGGAAACAAAAACGTCACCGCCCGTCTCCCCTTGCGTCGTCTCACTTTCTTTGAGTCCCGCGCCCCCGCCACCACGCTTCGCGTGGTCCCCCGCCCCCGCTAT
>PLTE01000091.1 GCA_003164375.1 Hyphomicrobiales bacterium
CGCTCAACGAGATCAAGGAAGTGCTGGTGCAGATGGGTCTGCATCTGGGCATGGAAGTGCCGGGCTGGCCGCCGGAAAATATCGAAGAACTGGCCAAGCGCTTCGAGGATCATTACTGAGACGCGTCACGACCCGGCATTTGGCCGGGCATGACCAATGAGTAAACGGCAGGAACGGCGTCATGAATCACGGCAAAGCCCACCGCAAATTCAATCGGCGTTCGGATCATCGCCGCTCGATGCTGGCGAATCTCGCCGTGTCGCTGATCAAGCATGAGCAGATCACGACGACGCTGCCCAAGGCCAAGGATCTGCGTCCGGTGGTCGAGAAGCTCGTCACGCTCGGCAAGCGCGGTGGCTTGCATGCCCGTCGGCAGGCGATCGCGCAGATGCGTGACCTCGCCACGGTCAAGAAGCTCTTCGACGTGATTGGCCCGCGCTACAAGGACCGTAACGGCGGCTACCTTCGGGTCATGAAGGCCGGTTTCCGATACGGCGATTCCGCGCCGGTCGCGGTGATCGAGTTCGTCGACCGCGACGTCGAGGCGAAGGGTCTGGATTCCGGACCGGTCCAGGCGCGCTCCGAAGAGACGGCGCCGGCGGCGGCGTAACAGCCGGCAACGGCGCAGGGCGTCGTCGACGCCCTTCTACAGCCTCGGTCGGATGCCTATATCTGGGCGCATTGAATCGGGGTTTTCCATGCTGCGTCCGTCGTTCTGCGCCATTCCGGCTGCCGTTATCCTTTTGCTTGCGGCTGTTCTGTCGAACGCTAGCGCCCAGGAGCGCCAGGTTCCCAGCTCCGCGAGCCAGCTTCAGCTTTCCTTCGCGCCGGTGGTCAAGCGCGTGGCGCCGGCCGTGGTCAACGTCTATGCCCAGCACGTCGTCGAGAACAACAATCCGTTTTTGGCCGATCCGTTCTTCCGCCAGTTCTTCGGCGGCGGCATGCCGCGCGAGCAGGTCGAGCGCTCGCTCGGCTCCGGTGTGCTGGTCGATCCGTCGGGATTAGTCGTCACCAACTATCATGTCATCGAGGGCGCGAGCGAAGTGAAGGTCGCACTGTCGGACAAGCGCGAGTTCGACGCCGATATCGTGCTCAAGGATCAGCGCAGCGATCTCGCGGTGTTGCGCGTCAAGGGCGCCAAGGAGCGCTTCCCGACGCTCGAATTCGCCGATTCCGACGCGCTGCAGGTCGGTGACGTGGTGCTGGCGATCGGCGATCCGTTCGGCGTCGGCCAGACCGTGACGCACGGCATCGTCTCGGCGGTGGCGCGCACCCAGGTCGGCATCAGCGACTACCAATTCTTCATCCAGACCGATGCCGCCATCAATCCGGGTAATTCCGGCGGCGCGCTGGTCGATGTCAACGGGCGGCTCGTCGGCATCAATTCGGCGATCTATTCGCGCTCCGGCGGTTCCCAGGGCATCGGCTTCGCCATTCCGGCCAACATGGTTCGCGTCGTCGTTACCTCGGCCCAGCGCGGCAGCGCCGCGGTCAAGCGGCCGTGGCTCGGCGCCAAGCTGCAAGAGGTCACGCCGGAGATCGCCGAAAGCCTGAGCCTGGCGCGGCCGACCGGCGCGCTGGTGGCAAGTCTCAGTCCGGGCAGTCCCGCCGCGCGGGCCGGCATCAAAACCGGCGATCTGATCATCAGCGTGGATGGCGCCGCGGTCGAGGATCCGAATGCTTTCGATTACCGCTTTGCCACCAAGCCGCTCGGCGGTGTCGCCCAGGTCAGCCTGATCCGGCAGGGCAAGGAGATCACAGCCCTGGTCGCGCTCGAGAGCCTTCCCGACACCCCGCTCGACGAGGTCGCGATCCGAGCCCACTCGCCGTTCTTCGGCGCCACGGTCGCTAATCTGTCGCCGGCTCTCGCGGACCAAATGCGGCTCGATCCGCAGACCGAGGGCGTCGTCATCACCGAAGTGGCCGACGGTTCTACCGCGCAATCGATAGGCTTCCAGAAGGGCGACATCGTCGTGTCGGTCAATAATCAGAAGATCGGAAAGCCAGCCGATCTCGATCGTATCGCCAGTGCCGGCGGCCGGCAGTGGCGCGTCACCATCATGCGCGGCGGCCAGCAGATATCGGTGATGTTCTCCGGATGAGCACACGGCCCAAAGCCAAATCGATCACCAGGCCTGCCCCGAACCTGTTTGCGGCGGGAGGCCTCGACCGCGACGCACCGCGGCCGCTCGCCGACAAATTACGGCCCGACAAGCTTGCCGACGTCGTGGGCCAGGATCATCTGCTCGGCCCCGACGGCGCACTGACCCGGATGCTCGAGACGCGCTCGCTCGGATCGCTCATCTTCTGGGGACCGCCGGGTACCGGCAAGACGACCGTGGCGCGGCTGTTGGCGCATGCGACGGAGCTTTATTTCGAGCAGATTTCGGCGATCTTTTCCGGCGTCGCGGACTTGAAAAAAGTGTTCGATGCAGCGCGGCTGCGCCGCGAGACCGGGCAGGGCACGCTGCTCTTCGTCGACGAGATCCATCGCTTCAACAAGGCNNCACCGCTTCAACCGCGCGCAGCAGGATAGTTTCCTGCCGGTCATGGAAGACGGCACCATCGTGCTCATTGGCGCGTCCACGGAAAACCCGTCGTTCGAATTGATCGCGCCGCTGCTGTCGCGCGCCCGCGTTCTCGTCTTCAAATCGCTCGACGCTGAGGCGGTTGAGAAACTGCTCGATCGCGCCGAGGCGATCGAGGGAAAAAAGCTGCCGCTCGACGCGGAAGCGCGCGCGTCGCTTGCCCGCATGGCCGACGGCGACGGCCGTGCCGCGCTGACGCTGGCCGAAGAGGTGTGGCGCGCCGCGCGCCCGGGCGAAAGTTTCGATGCCGCCGCTTTGCAGGCGGTGGTGCAGCGCCGGGCGCCGATCTACGACAAGAAGCAGGACGGCCATTACAATCTGATCAGCGCGCTGCATAAGTCGGTGCGCGGCTCCGACGCCGACGCCGCGCTCTATTATTTGTGCCGCATGCTCGATGCCGGTGAGGATCCGCTTTATCTGGCGCGCCGCGTGGTGCGCATGGCGGTCGAGGATATCGGGCTTGCCGATCCGCAGGCGCTGGTCATCGCCAATGCCGCCAAGGACGCCTACGATTTCTTAGGCTCCCCGGAAGGCGAACTCGCCATCGCCGAAGCCGTGCTCTATGTCGCCACCGCGCCGAAATCGAACGCCGCCTATGTCGCCTTCGGCGCGGCAATGCGCACGGCGAAAGACGCGGGCTCCTTGCTGCCGCCCAAGCACATCCTCAACGCGCCGACCAAGCTGATGAAGTCCGAAGGCTATGGCTCGGGCTACGAATACGACCACGATGCGGAGGAGGCGTTTTCCGGCCAGGACTATTTCCCGGAAGCGCTCGGCCGGCGGCAATTCTACGATCCGCCGGAGCGCGGCTTTGAGCGCGAAATCAAGAAGCGCCTCGAATATTGGGCGAAGCTGCGACGCGAGCGGAGCGAAACGTGAGGGGCAAACGCGGACCACGGCAGCCGGGCGGCGGCAAGCAAATCGCCGGCCCGCGACATGGGCAACGTCAAAAAGCGAAGCACGCGTTCCGTCACCCTGAGGTGCGAGCGCAAGCGAGCCTCGAAGGGCGACGGCCCATGATACCTCGGCCGTATCCTTCGAGGGCCGCTTTGCGGCCACCTCAGGATGACGGGCAACGGAAAACGGTGCCGGCTCCGGCTCCGGCCCCGATGCCGACCACTGTCCAAAATGTCGCCGTCACGGCCGACGAAGCCGGCATGCGGGTCGATCGCTTCCTGGAAGCGAAGTTTCCAGGCCTGAGTTTCTCGCACATCCAGCGCGTCATCCGTAAAGGCGAGTTGCGGGTCAACGGCAAGCGCACCGAGCCGAAGAACCGGCTCGAAGCCGGGCAAAGCGTGCGCATTCCGCCGCTGCGGCTCGAGCATCCGAAACCGCGTGCGCCGGGTGACGCAGCCGACGACGAGACCCGCGAGTTCCTCAAATCGATCACGCTTTATGAAGATGACGACGTGTTGGTGCTCAACAAGCCGTTCGGGCTTGCGGTGCAGGGCGGTTCCGGCACGACACGCCATCTCGACGGTCTCCTTGAGGTGCTGCGCGATAAGCACGGCCAGCGGCCGCGGCTGGTGCACCGGCTCGACAAGGANNGACGCGCTTCGCGGCGGCGGCCTTGGCGAAGACCTTTCGCTCGCGCTCGGCGCGAAAGACCTATTGGGCCTTAGTCGCCGGCGTTCCCAAGGTGCCGCAGGGCCGCATCTCGACCTTCCTCGCCAAAGAGGAGCGCGAAGACGAATCGGTCATGCGCATCGCGCACCACGGCGACAAGGGCGCCAGCCACGCCGTGACCTA
>PLTE01000191.1 GCA_003164375.1 Hyphomicrobiales bacterium
C
This sequence comes from Hyphomicrobiales bacterium, assembly GCA_003164375.1. Taxonomy (GTDB): domain Bacteria; phylum Pseudomonadota; class Alphaproteobacteria; order Rhizobiales; family Xanthobacteraceae; genus BOG-931. The sequence goes on from PLTE01000191.1 coordinate 2, forward strand.
AGCGCGCCGAGCGCCGCCGAAGCCAGACCCTTGCCAAGTGAAGAGACCACGCCGCCGGTGATGAATATGTACCGCGCCATGGGACCTAACGCTTAGCGCCCGTTTCTCGATTCGACGAGCGATTTTCCTGAATATCTGCCAAGAATATCTGCGCGGACTTGGCAAAGGCCCGCAATTTCCAGAGAAAGATGTTGTTTTACATGTGGTTACGCTAAAATCCTCATGCCATACTATAGTGGTCACATCGTCATGAGGTCGACTTAGTGCGACTGCGGCACCTGCGGCCCGCTTGGCGCGTTGGGGATTCCCTTCTGCAACTGGTTCAGCACGCCCGCGCCACCCTGACTGAGCGGCGGCGTCGGCGGCCCGTTCGCGGGCGCTTCCTGGCCCGGCGCCCCTCCGGTATTGATGATCGCGGCCGGATGGCGCTCGAAACCCGCGAGCCAAGACAGCAGCAGGCTGGTGACGAAAAACCCGGCGGCGAGCATAGCCGTGGTCCGCGACAGCACGTTCGCGGTGCCGCGGCTGGTCAGAAATCCGCTGTTTGAGCCGCCGCTTACGAGGCCGCCGCCTTCGGACTTCTGCAACAGCACCACGCCGATCATGGCCAGCACCAGCATGAGATGAATGACGATAATCACGGTCAGCATCGGCGACATCCGTTTACGGCCGGATCGGTAGGGAAAACAGCCCCACCCGAAGCCCGAGCCTCGATATAGGAAGTTGCGGGCGTCTCTACACGATCCGCCGCGGCATTTCTATGGCCGTCATGGCACAGCCGTTCGGCACATCTGACCCTATTTGCCGACCGCTATTTATAGTCCCTGAGATAGGCAATCAGGTCGTCGATGTCCTTGGGGTCGCTAATGCCCCCGAAAGGCATGCGATTGCCTTTGATCTTGGCCTGGGGATCCTTGAGATAATCACGCAAATTAGCGTCGTCCCAGGTCAGGCCCGCCCGCATCATGGCGTTCGAGTAGTGAAAGTCGGTGAGCGCGGCCGATTTACGTCCGTAGACGCCGCGCAAGCTCGGACCGATCGCATCCGGTTTGTCGCTATGGCAAGCGGCACAATTCTGAAACACCGCCTTGCCGTGGGCGGCATCCGCCGCCGCCACCAAAGTCACTGCGAAAGGCTGTAGCGCCGACGCCAAAACAGCAACAAGGATGGTGCCCGGCCAACAGCCGGTTTTCTCTTTTCGCATCTTTCTCCCCTGCCGACGCCCGCGCATTGTTCCGTGGTTCACACGTGCAAAGTCTAAGCGTACAAATTTTAAGCGTGAACCAGCGGCCCGGGATTTTTCAGATAGTTTTGCGTAATCGCGACGGCCGACCAATAGGCGAGCGCGCCCACCGTGCCGGTCGGATTATAACCGTGCTGCTGCGGGAACACCGAGGCGCCCTGGATGAACAGGTTATGGGCATCCCAGGCCTGCAAATAGCGGTTGACCACGCTCGTCTTCGGATCCGTGCCCATCACCGTGCCGCCGGTATTGTGGGTCGATTGATACGGCACGACAGTGAAAGTCTTCGGTCGTGGGTGCAGATCGTAGCTCGACGGATTCATCGCCTTGATGACCCCTTCCAGCTTCGCCAGCAGGAACGCCGACATTTTGAATTCGTTTTCCGGGGGGTTATAGGTCAACCTGATCAACGGCCGGCCCAGCGCATCCTTGTAGGTCGGGTCGAGGTCCATGAAATTGGCGCGGTTGGCATAGACCGAGCCCTGCGTATTGAAACGCGCGGCATGGTGGTACCACTTCACCGTCGCACGCTTCCACTCGGAGCCCCATTCCGGCGTGCCGTGCGGCACGGTGCGCCCGGCGATCGGCGGCGCTCCCGCGGTGTTGCACTGAATATAGCCGCCGCCGAAAAAGCCCAGGCCGCCGTGATCGAAATTCTCGCCGTTGAAATCGTCGATGCAGACCGACATGCCGGCCGAGCCCCAATAGGGATTAAGCTCCTTGTCGGGAAAGAAGGCGGCGGCGCCGGCTTCGAACTGGTAGGCGTAATTGCGCCCGACCACGCCGTTGCCGGTCGCTGGGTCGTAGGGCTCGCCGATGCCGGCGAGCAGGAGCTGCTGCACGTTGCCGAACACGAAAGACGACAGCACCACGATGCCGGCAGGCTGTTCGTATTCTTCGCCGTTGCGCATGTCGGTGTAAGTGACGCTCACCACCCGCTTCGCCGCCTTGTCGTAGTTGAGCTTGGTGACGAAGCAGCGCGGCCGCAGTTCAAACTTGGGATCGAGCCGCAACGCCGGCATGATGGTCGAATTGGCCGACGCCTTGGCATTGGTCTCGCAGGCGATGCGGTTGCAATAGCCGCAATATTCGCAGGCGCCGAGCGTCACGCCTTCGGCGTTGGCGTATGGCGCGCTCGCGATCGCCACCGGCGCCGGGAATGGGTGATAGCCCAAACTCTTCGCCGCCGCAGCGTACATCAAAGCGGCGTTACTCGATTTGATCGGCTCATTGGGATATGCGTTCGCGCGCGGGCCTTCGAAGATGTTGCCGCCATCGATCTTTTTGCCGCGCACATTGCCGGCCTGTCCCGACACGCCGCAGATCTTGTCGAACTTGTCGTAGAACGGCTCGATCTCGTCGTAGCTCACCGGCCAATCCTGGATCGTCATGTCATTCGGAATAGCCTTCGCGCCATAGCGCTCGGTGATGGCGCTGCGGATGCGAAAATCCGAAGGCAGATTACGCCAGTGCAAAGCGCCCCAATGGATGCCGGAGCCGCCGACGCCTTCGCCTGGCAGAAACGCGCCGATGCGCCGGATCGGTAGCGCCCTCTCGTTGCCGAAATTGCGGAAGGTCAACGTGTCGATGGAATTGTCCATCATCAATTCGAGGCGTTGCCCGTAGCGCACCTCGTCGCGAACCGTCGGCAGGATGAAATCCTCGCCCGGGACGCGGTCCGGCCCGCGCTCGAGCGAAACGACATTCAATCCGGCCTTGGTCAATTCGCGCGCCATGATCGCGCCGGTCCAGCCGAGGCCGACCGTGACCGCATCGACGTCTTTTAATCGCGTCACCATGCCCGCCTCCGTTTATGAGAAATCCGCAATGGACTGCGGTTCGGCTACGTAACGCTTGTCGCGATATTCATCGATGACATTGGCATAGGTCGCGGGCAGGCCGGGAAAGCCGAGCATCCGCCACGATACTTTGTCGCGATTGCCGCCATAGATCGGATCGNNCGAATTCCGCGTTGCCTTCTTCCATGGCTTTGAGCGCTTCGACGCGCTTGTCCGGCGGCAGTCGATCGAAGTCGTGGCCGTAGGTCTTGCGCGACCAGTCATTGGCGGCGGCAATTCCGGCGGAGAAAAATTCGGCCGGCGTCAGCGCAAGCTGGTAGCCCTGTTCCGGCTTGCCTTTGAAATACGGCCCGGCGCGATAGGTCTTGGCGCCGCCGCCCCAGGCGCTGGCGAGCTGGCGGTCGATATACACCGCACAGCCGCAATCGCTGCCCGACGGCGACAATTCGTCGGCGGGAATGAGCGTGTCGACCGCGNNTCGTTGAGGATCAAAAGCGGCTCGGCCTCGGGCGCAACGGCGCTCGCCGGCGCCGGAGTTGGCTGCGGATCGGCGGCGGCGGGTTGCGTCAAGCCGGTTGCGACCGCGGTCCCTGCAAGCCCCGCTCCCAACAGAAATTTCCGGCGCGGAATCGTTTCCTCGGTCATCGTCATCTCCCCTTATGCGCGCTCATCGCGTGGCGGCTATTCTTCGTTACGGCGAGAATAGACCGAAATCTGCGGTATCCGAAAGGGCGTCGCGAATTCCAATATTGCAATTTGGAATCAACCCGGCTCCATGCCCTTTGCCTTAATCACCGGCAGCGCCGCCGGTGCAGTCAGAAACTTGATGAATACCTTGGCCGTATCAACTTCCTTGCTGGCCGCCGAAACGCTGGCGGAGAAATAAGTATAGGACTGGATATCCGCCGGCAGCGGCCCGACAAGTTCAGCGTTGGCATAAGGCAATATCTCGCTGATCTGCGTCAAACCGATTTCCACTTCGCCATTGGCGGCTGCTTCGCCAGCCCCACCCGGCAACAGTTTGAGCTTGGGCTTCAGCGCGTCGGCAATGGCGAGTTTGTCGAACAAGCTCTTGAGATAGACACCGCTTGCACCCGCCGCCGTAAAGCCGATCGATTGGGCCTTGAGGAGCGCGCTCTTGAAGGCCTCCGTGGTACCGATATTGGGCTTCGGAGCGCCCTTGTGGATCGCAACGCCGATTCCCGCATGCGCGATGGCGGTGCGTGTCGGATCAATCTTGCCTGCACTCGCCAGGCCGTCGGTGAGCGGTACCGTGAGGATGGCGACATCAAACGCCGCGCCCTGATCGATTTGCGTTTTCAACACCGCGGCCGGGGCAAATGTGAGAATGACTTTGTTCTCGGTAGCTTTCTCAAACTGCGGTCCGAGTTCCTCAAGGACCGTCTTCACGGCGGTTGAAGCCAAAACTTTAATCTCGGCCGCCTGAGCCTGCGCCGCCAGCAGCGGCAAAGCCAGTCCGACGATCGCTAGGATCGCACGTTGAGTTTTCATGATGTCCTCCCAAGCCGTCGCTTTTAGTCGCGGGGTCGGCCCAATCTATCGATAAACGCCGGCAATCGCCAGAAACTCGCCGGCGACGAGGCTCGCGCCACCGACCAGTGCGCCGTCGACGTTTGCCGTCGCCATCAATTCCTTGGCGTTCGAAGCCTTCACCGAGCCGCCGTAGAGAATGCGAACCGTCTCCCCCGCTTCGCCGAAGCGCGCCCCTAGCCGCGTACGAATAAAGCCGTGCATATCGGCGACATCGCTCGGGTGCGGCGTCAATCCTGTTCCGATCGCCCATATCGGCTCATAGGCGACGAGGGTAGCGGCGGCGTTTTCCGGCAGCGAACCATCGAGTTGCGCACCGACCACCTCGCGTGCCCGGCCACCATCGCGCTCAGCGCGCGTTTCGCCGACGCAGACAATGGCGAGAAGACCGGCGCGGTGCGCCGCCTGCGCTTTGGCCCGCACCGCCGCATCGGTTTCACCGTGATACTGCCGCCGCTCGGAATGGCCGACAATGACGGCTTGCGCACCGGCATCGCGCAGCATTTCCGCGGCGATATCGCCGGTAAAAGCGCCGGCGGATAGAGCGTGGCAATCCTGGCCGCCGATCGCGACGTTTGAGCCGCGCGCCGCCACTGCAAAATTCGCGATCAGGGTAGCCGGCGGACAGACCATGACGTCCACATTGGCCGATCTTTGCGCCAACGCCCCTGCCCCAACGATGATTTTATCCAATTCGGCGATCGAGGCCGAAAGCCCGTTCATTTTCCAGTTACCGGCAACCAGCGGACGACGCGCCATCGTTTCTGCCCAATCCTGCGACAAAGAGGCGTTAGCAGACCGATTGCACCCGGGAAAGGGCGTTTTACCTGCAAAACCCGTCGGTTGCGGCGCAACCGGGGGGTCCTTATAGTGCGCCGCCTTGCGTCGGCCACCATCGGCATACACAGGTGCCGGCATTCACAGCTTAAGTTGGACACATGCTTCGAGGTATCCGCAAAGCCTCCGAAAATTGGATGGGCCGCGCCGTCATGGGCGTGGTGATGACGTTGCTCGCCGGTAGTTTCGCGGTCTGGGGCATCAACGACATTTTCAGCGGCTTCGGCCGGTCGACGCTCGCCAAGATCGGCTCGGTTGAAATACCGATCGAGCAGTTCCGCCAGACCTACAACGACCGTTTGCAACAGATCAACAAGGAGCTTGGCCATCCGTTGCCGCCGGACCAGGCGAGCGCGATCGGCCTCGACCGCCAAGTGCTCGGCCAGATGCTCGGCCAATCCGGGCTCGACCAACGCGCGCAACAGATGGGGCTTGCCATCCCCGACGCCGAAATCGCCCGGCATATTACGACCGATCCGAATCTGCAGACCGTGAATGGAAAATTCGACCGCGAGCGTTTCCTCGACGTATTGCGCAATTTGGGCACGACCGAGCGCCGCTTCGTCGCCGACCAGCGGCAGAACGTGTTACGCCGTCAGATCGTCGATAGCGTGACCGGCAACCTGGCGCCGCCCCAAGCCTGGCTCGAAGCGATCGATCAATTCCAGAACCAGCGGCGCAGCATTGAATATTTGGCGATCGGACCGGCGCAGGCTGGCGACATCGCGGCACCGACGCCTGAGCAGCTTGCTAAATATTACGACGAGCACAAGTTCCTGTTCCTGGCGCCGGAATACCGCAAGATCGACGCTATCGCGGTGACGCCGGCGGAGCTGGCGAAGTGGATGGAGATTTCCGACGACGACCTGAAAAAGGTCTATGAGCAGCGGCGTGCGAGCTTCACCACGCCGGAGCGGCGGCACATCGAACAGATCTTGTTTCCGACCATGGCGGACGCCCAAGCCGCCGCCGAGCGCCTTAACGGCGGCACCGCATTCACCGCTCTCGCCGCCGAACGCGGCCTCAAGGAGCAAGACATCGATCTCGGCATGGTGACGAAATCGGCGGTGGTCGATCCGGCCGTGGCAAACGCCGCCTTTTCGCTCAAGGAGGGCGAGGTGAGCGAGCCGATCAAGGGACAGTTCGGTGCCGTCATCGTTACCGCGCTCAAGATCGAGCCCGAAGTCGTCAAGACGCTCGCCCAAGTCGCGGCGCAATTGCGTAACGACATGGCACTCGAGCGCGCCAAGACCCAGGTAGCAGACATCCATGACAAGCTCGAAGACGATCGCGCCGGCGGCAGCTCGCTGACCGAGGCGGCGCAGAAGGAAAAGCTTCCCGTCGTCACCTATGACGCGGTCGACCGTGCTGGCCGCGACCCGACCGGCAAGCCGGTCGTCAACCTGCCGCATGGCGGCGACGTCATCGCCGCCGCGTTCACCGCCGATGTCGGGGTCGACAACGACCCGATCGAGGCCGACGGCGGCTATGTCTGGTTCGACGTGGCCGCCATCACGCCGGCTCACGAACGCGGTCTTGACGACGTCAAGGCCGAGGTGGAGCAGCGTTGGCGCGCCGAACAAACGGCATCGCAGTTGAAGACCAAAGCCGCCGATCTTCTTGACAAGCTCAAAGGCGGCACGCCGTTCGACGCCCTTGCCGACGCCAACGGCGTCAAGGTCGAAACTGCCACCGACCTGAAGCGCGGCGGCACCAACGGCAACATTACCGCCAAGATGACCAATGCGGTTTTCCACACCGAGAAAGACGGTTACGGCAGCGCGGCAGGCGATGATCCGACGCAATGGATCGTATTCCGCGTGACCGATGTCAAAACTCCGGGCCTCGATCCCAATTCTCCCGAAGCCAAGCATGTCGCGGAAACGGTGCAACGCCAAATGACCGACGACATAATGGGAGAATACGTGGACCGGCTCGAAGCCGATCTCGGCTTCAGTGTCAATGCGGCGGCGCTGGCGCAGGCCATGGGCAACAGCTCTGGCAACAGCTCGGGCAACGGCGCGCCGGACATCGACTAGATGCATATCGAGCCTTCGGCGCAAGCCTTCGCTGAGCGCTACGCGGCCGGCGAACCGCAAGTCGTATGGACGACACTGGTGGCCGATCTGGAAACGCCGGTCTCCGCTTTTATAAAGATCGCGGGCGCGCGGCCCGAGACGTCATCAGCTATGAGCTTCCTCCTGGAGTCGGTCGAAGGCGGCGCAGTGCGCGGCCGCTATTCGATCATCGGGCTCGAACCTGACGTGATCTTCCGCGTCAACGGCAAGCAGGCGGAGATCAACCGTACCGTCCAGACTGACCCCGCCGCCTTTGTCGAACTGGACGATGCACCGCTCACCGCGTTACGCGCGCTGCTCGGCGAGAGCCGCATCGCGCTCCCCGTCTCTTTGCCGCCGATGGCGGCCGGCGTGTTCGGCTATCTCGGCTACGACATGGTGCGGCTAATGGAGCATTTGCCACAGCCGGAACGCGACCCGATCGGCATTCCCGACGCCATTCTGGCGCGGCCAACTTTGGTCATCGCTTTCGACGCGGTCGAGGATACCATTACCATCGTGACTCCGGTGCGGGCGCAGCCGGGCGTCCCAGCCAAGGCAGCGCTCGCGCGCGCAGTCGAGCGCCTCTCCGCCGTCGTCGATGCGCTCGACAAGCCGCTCGACAAGTCGGCGGCGACGGCGAGCCATGCCGGCCCGTTGCACGTCGAGCCGCAATCGAACACCACGCCGGCCGAATTCAAGCGCATGGTGCTGCGCGCCAAGGACTACATCGCCGCCGGCGATATTTTTCAGGTCGTGCTGTCGCAGCGCTTCGAGGCACCGTTCGCGCTGCCGCCGTTTTCGCTCTATCGCGCATTGCGGCGGGTCAATCCGTCGCCCTATCTTTATTTTCTCGATTTCGGCGATTTCGCCGTCGCCGGATCGAGCCCGGAGATTCTGGTCAAAACCGCGGGCGGCACCGTCACCATCCGCCCGATCGCCGGCACGCGGCGGCGTGGCGCGACACCACACGAGGATCTCGCGCTGGAAGCCGAACTGTTGGCCGATCCGAAGGAACGCGCCGAGCATCTGATGCTACTTGATCTCGGCCGCAACGACGTCGGCCGCGTGGCCCAAATCGGCACCGTCAAGGTCACCGATCAATTCTTCATCGAGCGTTACAGCCAGGTCATGCACATCGTCTCAAATGTCGAGGGCAAATTGCGCAGCGACCGCGACGCCATCGACGCGCTCTCAGCCGGCTTTCCGGCCGGCACGGTGTCCGGCGCGCCGAAGGTGCGCGCCATGCAGATCATCGACGAATTGGAGAAGGACAAGCGCTCGCTCTATGCCGGCTGCGTCGGCTATTTTTCCGCCGGCGAAGACCTGGACAGCTGCATCGTGCTGCGCACCGCGTTGATCAAGGACGGCACCATGTACGTGCAAGCCGGCGCCGGCATCGTCGCCGACTCAGATCCCGACTTCGAGCAGCAGGAATGCATCAACAAGGCAAAAGCGCTGTTCCGCGCCGCCGAAGAAGCAAAGCGCTTCGCGTCCGGCGCGCGGCGCGGGCAATAGTTTGGGCGCGAATGTCTGCGACACAGACCGTTGCCGCTCGCCGGGCATCGCACGCTAAGAACCGCAGCTGAGCGCACGGTCCGCCAGGCGGCAATGATTGATGGGTTTGCCGTCGACATCGAACAACGTGCCGTTCCACGAATTATTACCGAGGCGGTCCCACACCATGTAGGCAAAGCCGGAATAGGTCACGGCAGAAAGCGCCTTGAGGCCATTGATGTCGGCGCCGGTTACGCTCGCCGTCGGCATGCCTTCGAGATTATCGCCGCCGGTGCCGACCACGAGCTGCGGCGGCCGCGCATCGCCGAAATCGACGGCCTGGAAGAAATGAATGTGGCCGGCAACCTCCATGCGCACGCTCGCCGGAATGTCGGCGCCAAGGGCTGCCTGCAGCACTTTGTTGGAGACGATGTTGTCATGCGGGTCGCCCGGCTTGGCGAGCATCGCATTGACCGGCTTGTGGGTCACCAGCCACGCATAGTCGGGGACTTTGGCGAGCACCTCGACCAATTGCCGGCGCAGGATCGGAACCTGTTCGCTGTCTGCGCCGGCGCTATCTTTGACTTTGGCGCTATCGACGACGAGAACGCTGAAGTCGCCGAGTCGCACCACATAATCGCCGGTCAGATCGCGGCATGCCGGCTGCATCGGCGACGGATCGAGAAAGCGGAACCAGCCTTCGCCGGCACGACTGCAGTCTTCGTGATTGCCGCGCACCATGATCCAGGGCGCTGCCGCAAAGAGCGGCGACGCCGCTTCAAAGAAATCGGCGTTCCAGGCGTCCCAGCCGTAACCGGAAGGACTGCCGGCGCAGCCGGCATTGCCGGCGGGGCAGGCATCTTCGCGATATTCGTAATCGCCGACATGAATCATGAGATCGGGACGGGCTGCGGCCGCCATGGTGGCGACTTTCGGAAACGGCCATTCCTTTGCATCATTGCAGGCCTGCGTTGGATCGCCAGCCTTAAGCCTGCAACCGGTATCGCCGAAAATCACGATGCGCTGCGGATTGGGCTTGGCGAGCGGCAACGTTTTGCCATCGAGGATGGCCGTGATCGATCCGGCCGGGACCGCCGCCTCGCAACCGCGCACCGGGAATAGCGCCGGCTTGACGCCGTCGAATTTTTGCGCCGGCTCGGAGCGGACGCCCATGGCGACCGCGTTGCCATCGAAGGTCACGAACGGGCACGCCTCATCGGTGATCGCACGCACGCTGGAGCTGCCGTCCGGCCCGAGTTCGACCCATTGCGCCAGGACCTTGGCTTGGGCGTGTTGCGGCAGCAAAGAACCCACCAGGGTTGCTGCCGCGAAAATAACGATACTCAACGTGTGCCGCCACTCACTCATACTCTTTCTCCCCTAGCGCCGAGGACCAAACAGCCAATTCGTAACCTAAGTTTGCGATATTGCCGTGTCTGGTTCACCGAAGAAGCCATGCGCTTCGCCGACCGCCGCGCCGGGACCACGGACGGTGACGCCGCTTCAGAGCTCAGGCGTTTTTCGGAAGAGAATTTAGCGCAAAAGGGGACTTAGACCCAACCCTAGCTCGGCGCCATCGCAATGGCGTCGAGGATAAAGGTCACCCCCACGACGGCGCCGATGACCCAACCCAGAAGTGAAAGCGTTCGTCGCTCGTCCATCGGAAGTGCTCCTCTGGACTTCCAATGCTTACCGTACGGGAAAGTTCAGCCGTAGACCCAAATAACAGTCCCTTCCCTGCCCATTCGGGTATCTACCTAGGCCGACGCGATACGAGTTCTGCCTCGTGCTCGTCTTTGTCGATGCCGTGATGGGGGGAGGAAACGACGACGGCGCGATACGGCGCCGGAACGGATATTGTTTCGCCAGTCGAAGACGTCTGGCGGCCTACGAAGTCTTCTTCCAACGTTGCCAGGCTGACATAGTGCTCTGCGAGAAGCCGATAGCAATCGCTAAACTTAGCCGATGTGGTGCTTTTAGCCGAAATCTGACACTTCGTCGCGCGAAGACGCAACTCCCGGGCTCGCGCCAAATGATCCGGCATTCCACGCTCACTGCCTGACCTTATCAAGCGTCGACTTTGCCCAAGGCCGCGACCAGGCGTCAATGTTCCGGTCTGTGGATAACCCGGTTCAGCCGAATGCGACACCGGCCGCGGCTGGTGTGACTGTTCGGTATTACAGCGTCGCGTCAGCGTTACGCCGCAACAGTTTTCGCAACCAGTCGGCAAGCCAGATGGGCTTTTTACCGCGGCGCGAGAGCATCACGATGCCGGTCCGTGCATGGTAGGATCGGGTCCGCGTCAGGTCGCGAGTTTGGCAACAATCCCGTTGGCTTCGTCGGCGCTCTTCGCCAGCCGCTCGCGGTCGGCCTTCGGATTAATCAACCATAGACCGAGCAGACCCCCGATCAAGGTCACCACGCCGACGATCACAAAGCCTTGACGAAAGCCGTCGGCGGGACTGGCCGCGGCCTCCAGCGAATAGCCCATCGCGGCCGGCGCGATGAAACCGGCAGTGGTCAAAAGCGCCGTATACATCGTCAGAACAGCACCACGCCGTTTGCTCGGGGTGATCTCGCTCACCATGGCGAAATTGAGCGGCGCGGTGTTCTGCGACAACACATAGCCGACCAGGAGCAGCGCGGTCTTGGCGAACCCCACCGGCTGAATGGCCATCACCGCAATCAACAAACCGCCGATCGCCGTAGAGAGCGAGCCGAATACGCCGCGCGCCCACCGGCTCGAGATTCCACTCTTCAGCAGCTTTTGCGAAACGAAGCCGACCAACGGACTACAGATGCCGCTCGCCAACCAGATCATCGACACCAGCCAGGCAGCATTGGCGGGGTCGTAATCCATGCCTTTGGTAAAGTAGGACGGCAACCACGCCACGATCAGCGACAAATCCCAATAGAGAACAAAATTGGTCGCGATCAGGCCCAGCATCGTGCGATTGGTCATCAGCCGCCAATACGACGGCAGCGGCTCCGCCGCCGCCGCGCCGAGCTTGGTGTCGACGATGTGATCGGCGATCGGGCCTTCCTCGGCGAGCCACATCCATAGCGGAATGACGGCAACCGCGACGATGCCGAGGGCAAGAAACGCCATGTGCCAGTCGTAGGTGCGGATGATCCAGGTCAGCGCCGGAGCCGATAGAAAGATCGCGCCGGTAATGCCGATGTGCACGACACCGGCCGGAAAAGCGCGGTTCTGCTGCGGGAACCACTTGAACAGGAAGTGATGGGTGACCCCAGTCGCGGGTCCTTGTGTGGCGCCGAGAACAATGCGGGTGGCCACCAGCGTCGCGAAGCCGATCGGCGCAGCAACGGGCAATAGGCAGACCGCCCAGCCAATCGCCATCGCGGTCATCACTCTTTTGCTCGGCCAGCGATCCGACAGAAAGCCGAACACAATGCCGGAAACAGCGAACAGCAAAAAAAAGCTCGATCCCAGATAGCCGAATTCGACCGGGCTCAGCTTGAGTTCCCGCATCATCGGCTGGGCGGCGAAGCCGAGGATGGCCTTGTCGGCGTAATTGAGGCCCATCATGACGCCGCATAGCGCCACCATCAGCCAGGCTTTTGCGGGAGAAATGGCAGTCGTAGGAGAAATGGACTGTTGCACGAAACCTCCGAACGCTCCATCGCCGCTCCAAGTCGCGGACGTGGGCCGCTACACTGTCATAGCGAGCGCACGGTGTCATAGGGCGCATCATTCGCCTGGTCGGCAGCTAATCCACGTCGGCGGGAGTTTCCGGGCCCGACCGGGCGTTGCTTTACGGCCGCACCTTGCCGGTCATAGTCACGTTCGCTTTTCCGCTCGCCGCCAAGCTGTCGAGCGAGTCGTACAGCAGTTGCAGGATGTAGCGGCCATTGTGGTAAGCGCCGCCCGGATCGCGTACCGAATAGGTATAATTGTAGACCGCCTGCAGCAGACGCGGCGTATAAGCGGGATATTTGTTGGCGGGAGAAACCTCTTCGGGATCGATCCGACCGTTCCCGTTGCGGTCGGCGAACCAGTGCGGATAGGCCGCCTCGGAGAAGCCGATTCCCACGCCGCCGACATTTTTAGCGTAGGTCTGGATGGCGGCGTAAAGCTGCGCTTGCAGGCCGGCGATTTCGCGCGCCAGACCTTCCTCCTTGCCGTTGCCGTCGAAATCGCCGCGGGTCGACATGCGAATATTGGCCAAGTCGGCGACAGTTTTAATGCCATCGTGGCAGCCGCCGCAGCGATCGATCTTGACCTCACCGTCATGTGGCGAATGGCAGCCGGTGCACGTGCTGACATTCGGCATATGCGGGAAATAACCGACATATTTTTTGCCGTCGTATTCGTAGCCGACTTTCGCCTCGGTGCCATATCGCGTCGCACCGGCCGGATAAAAGTGGACATGGATGAAATTCAGCTTTGGATCAGGCGTATCCAAGGGAAGCCCGGCAATGGCCTTGTTCACGCTCGCCGTCGACTCCCGACCCTGATGACAGGTCATGCACAAATTGGAGTCGTTGTGGCCGCTGTCGACAATAAGCCCGCCCGGAAACGTGACTTTGGCCACGTTTTGGCGTGCGTAAGTGAGAAGATCGGCGTGACAATTGGTGCAGGCGAAACCGTTCTTGACGTGCTGGGCCGGAGCGTTTTTTCCGTCCGTGAGGTATTCGGGCAGACCGATGGCGCTGTGGCAGCGCGCACAGACCGCGGGTATTTCCTTCTCACTGTCCCATTCGTGGAACGCATCTGAATTGCGGTCGAAGTGGCCTTTCCAGAATTCTAGACGCACGCCAGCTTCCGGCTTTTCCTCCGAGCGGGCCGACCCGCCGGCGACTAAAATCGCTGCGACCGCGGCAATCGATAGAATCGTCAAGCCGCGCCGGAATAAATTCTGGCTCAATAGAATTGCACGCATGGCCTGATCCTTCTCAGCCGGAAGCTGAATCGCCAAGATAGTAGATACTAGGCTCTCGACGCATGACAATTGATCTAAGCCGTGACAGAATCCTTGATATGTATCAACAGTATCCGCGCACCGTAGGTAACCGAACCTCGAAGGCTATGCGAGTGGGATGAAAAGAGCATGGATCAGCAAACAGCATCTTCCAACGACATTCTGTTCGACTTACGCGACGGCATCGGTCGGGTCACGTTCAACCGCCCGCAGGCCCGCAACGCGTTTACGTTTGCGATGTACGAGCGACTGGCGCAAATCTGCCAACAAGCCAATACCGACCGCTCGCTCAAGGTGCTGGTTTTTCAAGGCGCCGGCGACAAAGCCTTCGCGTCTGGCACCGACATCAATCAGTTCCGCGCATTCACGACGCCGCAACATGCGCTCGAATATGAATCCCGCATCGACCGTGTGCTCACCCAACTCGAGCAATGCCGCGTGCCGACGATCGCGGCGATTACCGGCGCTTGTACCGGCGGCGGCGCGGGGATCGCTGCGTGCTGCGATCTGCGCATCGGCACCAAGACCGCCAAAATGGGATTTCCGATCGCACGCACGCTTGGCAATTGTTTGTCGATGTCGAACATCAGCCGGCTCACCGCCCTGATCGGACCGGCGCGGGTCAAGGATCTCATTTTCACGGCCCGCCTCGTCGGCGCCGAGGAAGCCGCCAGTGTCGGCCTGCTTCATGAGGTGGTCGAAGACGTTCCGGCGCTGCAGAAGCGGGCCGACGAGCTCGCCATACTGATCGCGGGCCACGCGCCGCTCACGCTCAACGCCACCAAACAGGCGCTGGTCCGGCTGCAGCGGCGGCTCACTCGCGAAGAGGGCGAGGACCTCATCCTGATGTGCTACATGAGCCAGGATTTTCGCGAAGGACTGGACGCCTTTCTGAACAAGCGCCCGCCGCAGTGGCGGGGTGAATAAGTCATGCTTGCGAGGCAAGTGGCGCAACCGCCTTGCGTGCGAACGGAATGATTGAGGCCTGTTACAGTCAAAGCGAAGTACCGCCCGTTCTCGCCTATTTTCGCAAGCGAGCGTCCAACTACGGCGCCGCCTCCGCCACCGGGCTGTGGGCTTGGCAGCGCCGGCGGGAGGCGGCGGCATTTGCGGCGTTGACCGGCGAGTTCGCGGGTCGCCCCGCCCTCGATCTCGGCTGCGGCGCGGGATTCTATGCCATACGCTTGGCGGATGCCGGCGCCCACCCGGTGGTCGCCGTGGACGCTGCGCCGGAGATGATCGCCGCCCTTGCCGATCATCGCGTCCAGACGGTCTTAGGCGACGTCACGACAGTCGCCTTGGAGCATCGTTTCCGGTTGGTCGTGCTGGCCGGCGTGCTGGAATTTGTCGCCGACCCGATCGCAGTGCTCGCCAATGCCCGGCGCCACCTCGAAGCCGGCGGACGTGTGGTGGCATTGGTGCCCCGCGACAATTGCGCGGGCCGCCTTTATCGCCGCTTCCATCGCCGCCACGGCTTCGCGATCGCCCTGTTCGACCGTCCTCGCTTTGCTTTCGTTGCCGAGCGCGCGGGGCTGACGCTGGTGAGATCGCAGGCCGTGTTTCCCTTTGGCGAGGTGCACGCCATGATCGCGCCATGAGCCGCATTCTGCTGTTGGTCAACGGCTTGGGTCTGGGCAATTCCACCCGGTCATACGCCGTCATCCAGCAATTACTGGCCGCTGGTGCCGAGGTCGAGGTCGCGACGTCGGACAACGGACTATCGTTCTTCGCCGACAAGCCGGAGGTGGGACGGGTCACCGAGATTCCCTCGGTGCGCTATGGCCAGAAGGCGGGGCGGATCAACATCAAGGCCACCCTTTTCCAGCTCGGCAATATGTTGGACACGATCCGCCGCTCCGAAGCCATCGTCGCAACGACCATCGCCCGTTTCAAACCAACGGCAGTCGTCACCGACTCGATCTACTCGCTACGGCCGGTGCGGCGCGCCGGACTGCCGCTTGCGGCAATCAACAACTCCGACATGGTGGTGCGGCGAATGCGCGGCGGCGGCTGGCCGGCCGCGGTGCTCCCGCAGTTTCTCGCAGTGGAGCTGAGCGATTATGTATTTCACCGTGCGGTCCCGGATCTGACGATCAGCCCTCGCCTCGATCCCTCCGATGTGGCTGAAGATTGGCCCTTTCGCCGCGTCGGCCCCATCGTTCGCCTGGCATGCTCCCCGGACGCGGCGCGAACCGGCCGGCCGGAACGGGTCGTGGTGATGCTGTCGGGCTCGGTGTTCGGCAGCCCGGTGGCGCTCAGGCGCGACCGCCCGGGCTTGACCATCGATGTGATAGGCCGCACGGCGCCGAAGGGCGGCGCGATCCCCGAGGGTGTCGTCTATCACGGCAAGTTGCGCGACTCGCTGACTCCGATGCGGGACGCCGACCTCGTGGTGGTCAACGGCGGTTTCAGCGCCGTCAGCGAAGCCTTGTTTCTGCGCAAGCCGATGGTCGTTGTTCCCGTGCCGCGCCACGCCGAGCAATGGGCCAACGGAGAATGTATTCGCCGGCTCGGAGCAGGTATTGCCGCCACCGAGGAAGCCCTGGAGGATGCGATCGACGCAGCGCTGCAACGTATCGACGAGTTACGCGCCGCCATCGACACCCTGCCCGCTCCGGTCAACGGCGCAATGCTCGCCGCCGAGCTTATCCTCGACTTGGCTGCGAGACCGCAATGAAGGCAGCCCTGCGCTTCGGTCGCTATTGTTCGGCGGCGCTGGCCGCAGCCGGTGGTGATTGGCTGGTTTTCTCTGTGCTGGTTTCGGCCGTCGGAGTAGCGCCGTTGACGAGCCTGATGACGGCGCGCGTCGCGGGCGGCCTGTTGTCCTTCCTCTGCAATCGCTACTGGACCTGGGGCGCCAACCGGCAGATCGCGCTGACCCAGCAGGGACGCCGCTTCGTGTTGCTCTACGCCTTCAGCTACACGCTTTCGGTCGCACTCTTTCGGCTGTTGAGCGAAGTTCTGTTTTTTCCTCCCTATCCGAGCAAGTTCGCCACCGATCTGAGTTGCTTCGTGATCAACTTCGTGGTGATGAACTCCTACGTCTTTCATGCCCGGGCCGGATTGCGCCAGCTTTCGATTCCGTCGGCCATCGCATTCGCGGCACCCGAGCAACAAACCAAAATGCGCGATTACACCGATCGCACGGCCCGCCCTGCTCCCGAACCGAAAGCGTTCTGGGATTCCAAGATCCTCGGCTGGGAGTCCACTCGTTACGGCCGCCCCGAGTCATCCGATCTGATCGAAGGTTTGGCCGGACAAATCTCGTCGTCGGTACGTTTCCGCCTGGACGCTGCCGTCCGATTGCTAGCGCCACATCTCGCGGGACGCCGAGTGGTGGAATTAGGCTGCGGCTCCGGCCGGTTGGCGGAGCGGCTGCTGCTGCTCGGAGCCGCTTCATATCAGGGCTATGACTTCTCGGAGGTCGCGATTGCGCGAGCCAAACAACGCGCCGCCGCTTCGCCGCGCGGCGAGGCGATGCGCTTCGCCGTCGCCGCTGTTGCCGACGCGCCCCCTCAGGGCGACGCCTTGCTAATCTCGTTCGGCCTCATCGAGTGGCTCACACCGGCGGAACTGGACCGCCTCTTTGCCCTCGGCCGCCAGGGATCGTGTCTGCACGCCCTGTCGGAACGGCGCCGGTCGGCGACGCAGTTCATTCACCGCGCCTATGTCCACTTCGCCTATGGCAGGATCAATGGCGGTTACGTACCGCGCTATCACCAAGTGGAAGAGATCGCCGCCATCGCCAACCGCCACGGCATCGGCCCGCTCGGTGTATTCCGCCACCGCCGAATGCGCTTCGGCATCTTCGTCAGCGACCTTCCTCTCGAATGGTCCGGTCGGTGCTGAAACATTCGGACGGCGGCTCCGCGCTTTGCTGCGAAGGGACTGCCGCCCGCATGGCCGGAACCGACAAATCACCGAGAGCTTCGCGGATGGCAATCGGCTGCCGCCCATCGGCGCCGATCAGCCACACCCGATAGCGGCCGTTCGGCAGCGAAAACACCGACGAACGCCACGGTGCAAGCGTGGCCCGCTGCGGCGAACCGACGCTGACATTGCTAAAGCGGAGCGGATGGACGCCCTGCTCGTCGGCAAAGCACAGTACCGGGGCGATAATCGTGCGGAAATAAAGCCCGGTATAGCCACGCAGCAGACTGCCGTGCAGGACCGCGACATAGCCGGTATCGACGCCGCGGATTTCGATGCCGGTGGGATCGCGTTGCCCCGGTTGGGCCGCGACGAATACCACCGCATTGTCGGCGAGTTTCGTTGCTGCGGGGGCGTCGGCCGCCAAATACGCCTGCTCAAAGGCGGTGGGAATGTAGCCGTTGGGGAAAGTCTTCAGGCAATTGCCGTCGCGCGTGGTGTAGGGGACATACAGGAAATGTGCGCTGGAGGCCGCAGGCTCACTGAACACGGAGCCGAGCCCAGCCAATGACGACGACGCGGCCAACTCTTCGCGTGGATCGCCGTCGGTGTCGGTCTTGGCAACGACCGCCAGGCATTCCTCGCGCTTCGTGCCCGCATTCGTCGCCGGGAACGTCTGATAGAGGAAAGACATGTGGTTGAAGATGCCGTTCGACGTGACTGCCCAACGATGCGGTTCGACCAGGCGAAACTCCGCGACATGCGCTTCGAAGGCGTCACGGTCGGCGTAGAAGGTGGGCTTCAGCGTTGCGGCGATCTCGGTCTGTGCCGCCACCGATCCGACCTGAAATGGCGACGGAGAAAATCCGGCGATCCCGGCCAACAGCGGCCTGAGCGCGAACAATCCAACGACGGTTGCGGAGGCGGCTTGGGCGGCCAGTCCGCGCCGTTGCGAGCTAACCATCAGCCGCTCCGCCGCCAAGCCGACAAGGGCGGCGGCCGCGGGGGTCGCCGCCACCATGTGGCGGACCAACAGATCGGAAACTAACGCAGTCACCGCGGTAACAAGCAGAATTAGCGAAAACAAACCGACCGGCGCGCTGGCGAAAACCTTGCGCGGACGATAAACAGTCGCGATCACAGCCCCCGCTGCTAACACCAGCGCCAGCAAATCGCCGGCCAAGAGCGGCACTTGCACCCACAGACCGCCGCCAGCGAAGTCGGAGGCGCTACCCCCGAAGAGATTGGCAAACAACACCGCCTTCGCCTGCAGCCGGGTGAACTCCCAGAACACATAATTCGTAGAGGCGTCACCGGGCAACGACCCCGCCGTTTGCAAGAGCCGCGTGCTGCTCGCCAGGATATTGGGAAGATAGGGAAGAGTGAGACCGAGGACGACAGCCACGGCGTGACGCCAGGTCAGACGGGGGCGATAGATCACGATGGCCAGGATCAGTCCCAGCGCCACCTGGGTAATCTGAAGATGGATTTGCATTCCAATGGCTATGGCGGCAGTGGCAAGGCCCAATTCGAGTGCCCGCCCGTCAACCAGGAAGGCATAGCCGAACAGCGTCGCCGCCGTGGCGAATATCAAGATGAAGCCGGGATTCCATACTCCCAGCGCGTGGCCCAAAATAACCGAACCGGCCAGCGCCGCGGCAACCAAAGCACCTGCCAAACCGGATACTCTGCGGGCAAAGAAAACTCCGATGAGCAGAACGGACGCGGCGAACAACAAGATGACGGCGATATTGACGGTGATCACATTGCGGCCGACGGCCAAGATCGCCGCCAGCAGCAGGTAGAAGGCCCCTCCCGGACCGCGCATGCCGCCGTTGATTTCCGGACCATAAAGCGGCCAGTGATCGGGCACCGACAAGGCCCGCCAGAGGTCGCGATCCCCCCATACGGTCAGCGAAACATCGCCTGACGCCGCCAATCGTCCCGCAACCAGAACGACGACCGCGGTTACCAGCACCGCCGCCATCAGCTTGTTAAAAGTTTCCAAGGGAACTTTGTGCATGTTTGCCGAGCTTGAGCGAACGTTCGACGCCATCGGCGACTGATGGCCGGCTATGGCGCACGAAGGCCAAGTGAATTGAGATAATCGGCATTGATGTGACCGTTCCTCAACTTGGCAGCTTCTAGATACGCATCCAGGACCGCTTGTGCCTGTTCGCGCGGCGGTAAGGAATTTTGATCCGCGCTGTCGGCATTAGCGATCAGATCCCATCCTTCGGGCTTTTGAACCGAAACCACGGTGGTGTCGGAGTCGAGACTCTTATAGGTCCAGAAACACCAGCCGATGCCGAACTGCTCGTTGAGCCTGCGGAACATCTCGTTCCAATGATCTGAATTTTCCCCGGTCTCGCCGATCAGCAATGGCACGTTCCAACGATTGCTGAAATTGACGTAACTTTGCAACGAGTCGCGGGTCGGATTGGCCCAAAATTTGTGATAGGTATAGACAGCATTGCGATCGAACGGCCGGTCAAAGACGGCGAAGCTCGTACTCCATTGCGCACCGGCCAACAGCACCACATGGTTGAGATCGACGCTGCGAATAGCAGTCACGATGTCGCGATAGAACGGCTCCAAGCGCGGATTCAAATATTTCTCGTCGCTATAGGGTGAGATCGGTTCGTTCAGAAGATCGTAGCCGAGTATTGTCGTTGCATCGCGATAATGCGCGGCGAGCTTCTGCCATAACGCGATGGTGAGCCGTTCATAGCGCGGGACATAGAACGTCAGCGGGAAGCCGGTGCCGTCGTCGTGATTAACCCCGGTCTGTCCGCCAGGCGCGGCGTGTAGATCGATGATCACGCGCAAGTCGTAGTCGCGGCACCATTGAACGAGCCGGTCGAGCAGAGACCAACCCGGTCCGTTGAAGATGTCCGCGCCGCCATCGCCGGGCTCGACGAACAACCGCCAATTGAGCGGCACGCGCACGGTATTGAAGCCGGCCGCTTTGATGAAACGGATATCGTCCTCGGCGATATAGTCGTCACGGAATTCCGTCCAAAAGCGCGCCGCCGCCTCGGAACCGACCAGCGCCTCGATCAGCCCCGCAATCTCCGATGGGCTGTGGGCATGCTTGAACTTGAACATGTAGCCTTCGGGGACGAGCCAATTGCCCAGATTGATGCCTTTGACGGCAAAATTATCGCCGCGGCCATCGACCAAGCGCGTTCCTTCGGCATGAATGAAGGCAGGCGGTGCCGCGGCCCCCACCCCATCGCCGATCGTCAGCGCGACGCCAAACACCAGAGCGCCGAACCCAGCAGCGATCTGCGAGGGGAAGCCGGCTGCACCGCGGAAGTTCATCACCTGTGTCCTTGAGGAGGGGCTCAGAGCCAAAATCGCGCGACCGGCAGCGCCGCCACTTTATTTCA
Organism: Hyphomicrobiales bacterium; assembly: GCA_003164375.1. Taxonomy (GTDB): domain Bacteria; phylum Pseudomonadota; class Alphaproteobacteria; order Rhizobiales; family Xanthobacteraceae; genus BOG-931. The sequence goes on from PLTE01000191.1 coordinate 21,191, forward strand.
ATCCGCAAATCGAAGACATCTTATGAGGCGAGTATATCCCTAACGCCGGAATGCGTGCAGGCTACCGGTCCCAACAGCGAGGTCGGAATTTCGATGTCCGCCATGCCTCTCTACCAGGCGCTCGTATTGCTTTTGGCGGTCATCGCCCTCGTCATCGCAACGCAATCGCGCCACGTCCATCCGTTTCTCGCGCTCGTCGTCCTAGCCTCGGCGTTTGGTTTGGCAGCCGGGTTTTCTCTCGGCTTTCTCGGTAAAGCTTTCGGTACCGGCTTTGCCGAAATGATCTATTCACCCGGATTGGTGATCGTCGGCTCGGGCCTGATTGCCGGTCTTGCCGAAAGCAGCGCCGCCTCCGATCGGCTGATGACGCTCATCGATCGTTGGCGATGGTTTCGATCCACCCGGCTAGCGGCGCTAGTGGGCCTGCTCACAGGCATTGGCGCCTCGCCCGCTACGGCTTTCGCGCTCCTCACGCCGCTATTTCCTGCCATTGCAGGATCGACACAAAAGCGTGGCCGGATTGCTGTTGCGACGGCCCTTGCGATTTCGGCGAGCCACGGTCTGCTTTTGCTTTCGCCGGTACCGATCGCCGCCGCTGCCATCCTCGGCGCCGAATGGGGCCGTGTCGCGCTGTTCGGCTTGCCGGTCGCAATTTTACTGGCTGCATTCGGCGCAATATTTCCCCGGTGGCTATCGATTGATAACGCCGCATCGCAGACTGTGATGCAGCCTCCGAGCAATGAGCCGCCGCTTGTCGCGGAGAAGCGACGCGGCGGGTCGGCGCTCGTGACGTTGCTGGCGATTGCGATCCCTTTATTGATGCTGATGGTGCAATCCATAGGCGACATTCCCAGCGAACCGCTCGGCGGCGGCACGTCTCGGGAGCTGGTCCTTGGCACCGGCCGGCCGCTGCTCCTCTTTCTCGTTGGCTTGGGCATCATGGTCATCGGCCAATGGCGCCAAGGCCTGAAGCTTCTGACCGATTCCGCCTGGACCGCACGCATTATCGGTGATGTTTCGGCTCTGCTGCTCACTATTTGCGCCGCCGGCGGCCTGCAGCGGCTCTGCCAGGAGACCGGAATGGCGGAACTGCTCGGCGAGCGGCTGCTTGGATGGCAAGCCGGGATGCAGGTCGGGTTGCATTTCGGAACGCTTGGCGGGCTGCTGCTGCCGTTCCTGGTCGCGGCGGCGATCAAGACATTGCAGGGGTCCTCGCTGGTCGCGGCTATCACCGCGGCGGGCATGGTGCAGCCGATCCTAGTGCCGCTCGGACTGGCCGGCGCCAATGCCAAAGCGCTCGCCGCGCTCGCAATTGGCGCAGGCGCAATGACCCTGTGCCACGTCAACGACGAGTATTTCTGGCTGGTTGCCGATCGCGCCGGCTTAAGTCCGCTCCGCGCGCTTGCCGCGGTCAGCGTCGGCACGCTGCTGCAGGGCCTCATCGCCGTGGCGGCATTGCTCGCATTATCATTGCTAGCCTGATCGGCAGCGGAAAAAGATCCGCGAACGCGCCAGAACTTGCCGCACGCAAGCTGTGCAATCGGTGGCACCGGAGTTGCATGTCAATTACCGGGGTCGATGTGGCAATTGCACAAGAGCCGGATGAGTTCCTGTAAGCCTGGATCGCCGAACATTGCGAAAACGTCGAGCCCTTCGCGTCGCGATTTAATCAAGCTCGCCGGTGCCGGAGCGCTCACAGCCAATTCGGCAGCAACGGCGGGCGCCAACCCGCAGGCCGTGCCCGTGGACTCCGGTGCGTGCGAGTCGCGAGGCTTTCCGCCTAATTTTCTTTGGGGTACGGCCACCTCGGCCTACCAGATCGAAGGCGCGTGGAATGAAGACGGCAAAGGCCCGTCGATCTGGGACAGGTTTGCGCACAGGCCCGGAAACATCCGCAACAACCAAACCGGCGACGTGGCTCTCGATCACTACCATCGTTACCAGGCGGACGTGCAATCGATGAAGGCGCTGGGGGCAAGGGCCTATCGGTTCTCGATTTCCCGGCCACGCGTCTTTCCGCAAGGCACCGGCGCTCCAAATCCCGGGGGATTGGATTTTTACGATCGCTTGGTGGATGAGTTGCTCGCCAGCGATATCGAGCCGTTCGCGACGCTTTATCACTGGGACTTGCCGCAGGCACTGCAGGACAGCGTCGGCGGATGGGAATCGCGCGACACCGCGAAGGCCTTTGCCGATTACGCCGGTTACGTCAGCGCGAAACTCAGCGACCGGATCAGGCACTTTTTCACCATCAACGAGCTCACGACATTCGTCGAATTGGGGTACGGAACCGGCCTCCTCGCCCCCGGTCTCAAGCTGCCTCCGGCGCGCTTAAATCAAGCCCGCCACCACGCCGTGCTTGGCCACGGCCTTGCGGTCCAAGCGATCCGGGCGCGCGCAAAGCCGGGGACCAAAGTCGGCCCGGCGGAAAATATCGCTGTCGCCGTGCCGATCATCGAAACGCCGGATAATATCGTTGCCGCCGAGCGCGCCACACGCGAGCTCAATGCCGGCTATCTGACCGTCATCCTGGAGGGCCGCTACACCGCCGCTTTCCTGTCGTCGGCAGGCGCGGACGCACCGTCGTTCACCGACGAAGACTTAAGCGTAATCGCTAGTCCGCTCGATTTTGTCGGCATTAATATTTACACGCCCATATACGTTCGC
>PLTE01000166.1 GCA_003164375.1 Hyphomicrobiales bacterium
GCGCCTTGATCGTTGGCGTGCACGATGTTGCCCGGATCGACCATCCGTACGCCCATCCGGCCGTCGGTGGTCGCCACGATGTCGGTGTAGTCGAGATTGGTCTGCGCTGTCTCGATGGCTGCCGCGTCGGCGGCGATGGCGGCCTTGGCCTGATCGACCTTCGCTTGCTGCTGATCGACGTTCTGTTGGGTCTCGAAATTCTTCAGCACCAGCGTCTGATAGCGAACGAGATCCTTCTGCGCTGAGATCAGCGCCGCCTCGTCCTGCGCTTTGCGTGCTTTGGCCTGATCAAGCGCGGCCTGGTAGAGGCGCGGATCGATCTTGGCGAGCACGTCGCCTTTCTTGACGCGCTGACCTTCCTTGAAAAACACGTCCTGAAGCTTGCCATCGACTTGGGCGTGAATGCCGACGGTGAAGAGGGCCTGTACCGTGCCAAGCCCCGTCAAATAAATTGGAATATCCTGCCGCGAGGCCGTGGCGATGCTCACCGGTACGGCCGCGCGCGGCGCGCGGGCGGCATGTGCCGGGTTGGGGCCCTGCGACAAATACCAATAAAGCAATCCGCCGAATGCCAGAACCGCGCCGCATGCGACGCTCAGCAGCACGCGACGGCTCTTCCAATCCGTATTGCTACGGGTCGTCCCCACGGCATCCCCCTCGAATGCGATAAGCCGTCGCTCTTTAATTTACTCGCACCATACTTCTACTTCATACCCCGGCGAATACCTTTCTGGGAGATGAAAAGCCATTCATCTTGCCCACAACGGTATATTTTTCGGCGCCAAGAGCATAGCTTTTGCGTAAACACGGCGTTAGGGCCGCCGTCTCGGGTCGGATGTCCGGGCCCAGCACCCGATCGGCAGGGCGCCAACCAAACGGGTTCATTGGCGTTGTCCGATTTGCTAGGCTCACGGCAACGGACTTTGCCAGGAGGAAATCGATCATGCTTGACGTCAGCAGACGACAACACACCGCTCCGTTCGACACCGATCGGCTCGACCGGCTGATGGACGAAGCCGGGATCGATGTTCTCGTGGCGACCTCGAAGCACAATGTTCAATACCTGCTCGGCGGTCATCGTTGTTTCTTCTTTGAGTCGATGGACGCGATGGGGCTGTCCCGCTATCTGCCGGTATTCGTCTACGCCAAGGGCGAGGCGGCAAAGGCCGGCTTTTTCGGCCACCGCATGGAAAATTTCGAGAACGAGGTGACCCCGTTCTGGGTGGCGGAACTCAACGTCAAAAGCTCCGGCTCCGTCGACGCGATGAAAAAGGCGGTCGACTATGTGCGGCAGCTTCGGCCGCAGGCAAAACGCATCGGCGCCGAACTCGCGTTTCTGCCGGCCGACGCCATGGCCGTCCTGCAAAAGGCGCTTCCCAACAGTGAAATCACCGATGCGCTGTTCGTGTTCGAACGCCTGCGCGCCATCAAAACCCCGGACGAGCTGCGCATGCTCCGCATTGCGTCGGATGCGGTGATCGACTCGATGCAGGCGGTTTTCAAAAATCACGGCGCCGGCGCCACCAAGAATGAATTGGTCGAAGCGCTGCGCCGCGAGGAAACTTCGCGGGGCCTCACTTTCGACTATTGCCTGATTACCGCCGGTTCGAGCTTGAACCGTGCGCCGTCAGACCAGCGCTGGGAGAAGGGCGAGGTCCTCTCGCTCGACTCCGGCGGCAATTATCACGGTTACATCGGCGACGTGTGCCGCATGGGCGTCATCGGCGAACCGGATGCGGAGCTCGTCGATCTGTTGGCCGAAGTGGAGGCCATCGAGCAGGCCTCAATGAAGCCGATCCGGCCCGGCGCGCTGGGCAGGGAGATTTATGCCTCCGCCGGTGTGCCGCTGCAGAAGTCCAAATTGCACAATCACATCGAGTTTCTCGCCCACGGCATGGGCCTGGTCAGCCACGAGGCGCCGCGGCTGACCAATTCCGGCCCGGTTCCTTACGACGCCTATGATGCCGACCGGCCGCTCGAAACCGGCATGGTGATCTCGGTCGAAACCACGCTCAAGCATCCGCAGCGCGGCTTTATCAAGCTCGAAGACACCGTGGTGGTCACGCCGACCGGCTTCGAGGTCTATGGCGACCGCATCCGTGGCTGGAATCGCGCAGGCGCTGCCTAGAGCCGTCCCATTGAATCAGAATGTCGGGTCGGGCTCGCTGCCGATAATACGGCTTTGCGCCCGATCAAACTCGCGGCGCAGCCTGCGGATATAGCCGAAGCAAGCGACGCCGGTGAATGCCCAGGATATGCCGGCAAACAGGAAAACTGCCGCATCGGTATCGGGTAAGGCCGTGACGATCAGCCCGCAGGTGACAGCCCACCCGAGCAGCACCAGAACGGCACGCGGCACGATATAAGCCATCGACCACTCCTCGTTGCGAGTGCGCAACGGCAGTGTGGGTGAGCGTGGTTAACGAGCGGTAAATCGCGATACCGGGCTGACGCGACCGCCCAACGGCCTGCTTTTCCAGATCGACCGCTAAATCGATCGACACGCGGCGGGATCGCCGTAGAAGCAATAAGCCGCGTAAGTATCCTCCGCGTGGCCGGGTATATAGGCCTTGCGTCGCAGATCGCGGACGATTTCCGCGAACGGCGTATTTGGCTCGTCTTTGACCCGTTTATAGAAATCCTGGGCGATCGTGTGGGCAATCTCGTCCTTGACGCTCCATAGCGGTGCGATCACCGCGCTGGCGCCGAGCTCGACGAATGATTTGGCGAAGCCGCCGACGCCCACCAGCGCCGGCGTGGTGCGGCCGACCTCGCAGGCGTTGAGGAATACGAATGGATGCTTTTCTTCAAAAATCTTGTCGACGCCGTCCATGCCCAGGATCTGATTCGAGTTGAGCGTTTGAGCGTTCTCAAGCCGGATGATCTGCACGAAATCCTCGGTTTCGTCCTCGCCGTGACAAACGAAGTGCACGATCGTTCTGCCTTGGCCGCCTAGCTTCCGCTCGATGGCGTTGAAATCCGCCGGCGTGATCATCTCGCCGGGAAAGCTTTCGGTCACGAGCTTGGCTTCGTCGAGCGCGAAAGCGAGCGGCGGAACATAGGCCGGCGCCACCACGAAACTGTCCACCAGCGGGATGTGTTGGTCCGGCGAAGTGCCGTCTGTAATCGGCCATCGTCCGATTGAGAACTCGGTGCCGAGCGCTTGCTCGCGCTGCTCCCGCCGGCCATTTTTCCTGCGGTTGGGCACCATCAACTCCCAGGGTATGAATGGCTCCTCGGTGACCAACGCGATGTTCTTGATCTCGAGTGTGGCGTCGATCAGGTCCCAAAACGCCTGCTGAAAGATCTTGGGCGAGGCGTCGAACAGCTGGCGGCCGGCGCCGCGCAATTCCGCGAGCAGCATGGCGGGAGTGATCGTGTCGGCGGTGAATCTGTTCATCAATCCGACGACAATCTTCTGAGCTGTGTCCGGGAGATTCCACGGCTCGGGTTCCCCTTTATGATATTTTTTAAGCAACGGGCTTCGCACCGTGCAGAAGAACTGGCGGCCGTCATTCGCCACCGCCCTTGTGATCAGCACGGTAAGGTCGGCCGCCACGCCTTCCCGCACATCGACGCGTTCCGTGGCGGCCGCGAGCGCCGTCGTTGCGACACCGGCGATGGTCACCGTGCGGCTGACCTTGCCGCTGGGCCGGCCCTTGTAGGAGAAGGTCGCAATCAGGCTCGGCGGCACTTCGGTCGGCAATTCGTTCGCGGGGACGACGGTTACGCTGAACGGCCGCTTGGCTTCCGATTTTTCTTCGTCGGTGATGGTCATGGTCGTCGTCGTCGAGCCGTTGACGACGAAATGGTCGCTGACGATGAGTTGGATCTCCACTTTCGCCCCGGCCGGGACGACGACAGCAGTCGCGGCTTCGCCGGCCCGCGCCGCCTTCTGGTCGACATAGATCGAGACGTCGAACGTGTCGCCTGGCTGCAGCTTTTTGGTCGGTACGTTCATGTGGGGCGTGCGCTGTATCGGCGGAGCTGTGGGAGCGGCGGCTAAAGCGGTGGCGGCCGCGCCACCGGGTGCCGCTGCCTTCGGCTTTTGGATCGACTTTGGTGGCTGGGGCGCAGGCCCTGGAGGAGCGACGGAGCGCCCGCGGCGCCGCTGCGCCGGTGGCGGCGTTGCAGGTTCGCCGGGCAGAGCGGAAAGCTTTCGGAAGTCAAAACGAAATGGCGGTCGGATACCCTGCGGTTCTCGTCGTGGGCCCGGCGACGAAGGGGGCGCAGAAGTTGGCGGCGGAGGCGGCACAAAACCGGCCGGCTGGGGGGCCGGCGCGGGCTTCGGGGCAGGTGCCCGCGCTACACGACGACGGGTGGCCGGGGCTTTGCTTGTCGGACGGGCCATCGTGCCACGCCCCCACGTGATTCCTCGTCCGCGGCCTCCGCCTGCTTTCTTTTTATGGGCCACACGTAGTCGAGGCCGTGGCGCCAGCCATTTGCTCAAGGCCCTGCGGAGAGCCAGCAGAATGCGCCGCTTTTTTGCCGAAACGCGCTCTTTCAGCATGCGATCGATTTTTTGCCTTATCAGTTTGAGATCGGCACGCGCTGTGGCGCTGAGCGTCTGACGGCCAGTCGGTCCCGACCGCAGTGCGACGCCGGCGCCGGCAAGGTCGCCCCGGCCGATGAGGCGCACCGCTTTGCGGGCTGCTTGCTGCGCGCTGAGTTTGGCCGCCATCGCTTGCCTCCCTAAACGATCGTCTCGGTCTTGACCGTGCAACCTGTCTCGTCGACGTAGCTCACGTTGATCTTTTCATCTTCGAAGTCGAGGATGGCGAAGCCAAACATCGCCCACAATTCCACGCCACGCTCGATGGAGCGGCGATCTTCGAACACCGCCGGTGGAATATACGGGCCGTCGGGAGCATGCGTCATGTAGACGGGAACGCCGCCATGTCCGACCAGGCGGGCATATTTCACGTTGACCGTCGGACCGTAGATGATGAAGCGGTGCTCGTGACCCCAGAACCAGGCGTCGATCTGTTGATCGCCAAGGACGGGGGCTAGTTTCTGACCGAGGACCTTTCCGACATCGGGACCATCCTCATAGGCGCTGAACAATTGATGGTGGGTGAGGAAAATTGTTTTCTGCTTGTTCTTGTCGAGCACTTGCTTGACCCAACTGCCCTGCGGGTCTTTCAAGCCGTTATCGTCCCAGGACGTATCGAGACCAAGCAACTGCCATTTTTTGTTGTGGAGCCGGAAAAAGCTCGAGCGGTTTTGTTTGCCAAAGCGCGCGTCTTTCAGCAAGAAGCCGAAATAGGCGTGGCCGCCCGAATACATGTCGTGGTTGCCATTGAGGCACCACGACCCGATTTTCGCGGCTTCCTCCGGCTTGACCGGCCAGTAGGGTAGAAAGCGGTCTTCATACTCGAACTGCCAGCCGGAATAATAGACGTCGCCCAAATGAATGACCTGGACGTCGCGGTTTTCGCGCACACCCTGCTCGACGGCCTTGCGCATCTCAGTGCCGACGCGCTGAGCGCGCGGGATTCCGCTTCCCCAATCACCCACTAGAATGACGCGCGCCCGGTCGCTGATCTGCACCGGCTCCGGTGGAGTGGGATTGAATGCGTGGCGCCTGCGCAGCGAGCGCACACCCATTGCGACAAGCGAACTCACCCAGCCCGGATCGGTGATGGAGAACTGGTCGAGCAGCCGACGTTTCGAGACGCGTCCCGGCAAGCGCCGATCGGTGATAACGGGCAAACTGTCCCCGCCGCGCCGCCTAGCGTCCGGAATTTCTTCTTGGACGACTTTATCCTTGCTGTCGGCCTCCCGGAAATAGAACTCCAATGCGCTTTGCGTGATGCTAACGATCGGATCGCGACTTAAGAACGCGGAGTCGTCGAGAGGCGGCGCCGACGCTCTTCCCCTGCGGCTCGGCGGCGGCGCGAAGCCTGGCTGGCCGGATGATTTAGCTTTTTCTTGCTGCAGCACGACTGCGATATGATCATGCGCCGCTTCATAGTCGGCTTTATCCAGATCGGATGCGTCGCCGCGGCCGCCGTCTCGGCTCTGATTGACGTCGGAAAGCAGTTGCTTTTCGATGCCTTCCAGTTGCTGGATCATGAATTCGCGATTGAGTATTTGCGCGACCATCGATCCTTGCTCGGCCATGGATCCCCTCCCAGAAATCAGACGCCTCACTAGAGCAGCCCAACGAACGGCGGCTTCTCTACTTTAAGATGAAGTTATGGGCATTACCACAGCAAGCTGGGGCGGCTAAGCTTGCGCCGCGCACGCGAAAACGCTCGCGCCGTCCGGCGGCGAGTTCAATTCTCGATCTATCCAGCGAAAAGTGGCTCCCCGGGCCGGATTCGAACCAGCGACCAACCGGTTAACAGCCGGTTGCTCTACCACTGAGCTACCGGGGAAAAGCCTGCTCATGATCAGCGCGTATAACAAAGCTGGTCCGGCATTGAAAGCGCGAAGCGTCGGAAATCGGGTAGTCCGGCTATCGCGGTGAATTGGCAGGCTTGCCGAGCGGTAGCTTGCGCCGGGAAAATGGCCGCCTTCGCGACGCTAAGGCGCTCCAGCCTTCTCTCGCTTCGCGAGCGAAGGCTGGAGGCCACGCCCGGAATTGAACCGGGGTAAACGGTTTTGCAGACCGCTGCGTAACCACTCCGCCACGTGGCCTTCCGGCGCATGGGTAATGGCAGCCAACGGATTACGCAATGGCCCCACCGCGTTAGGGTTTTTTCCGCCGACCGCGCAACGATTGTCACGGCGAATCGGTAAGTTCCGCGGGTGCGCGGATACCGAGGCCAGGAGCTTCGGGTTACGCGCTATTGCGGAGGGCTTCGACGCTTGCGTTTTGCCGCACTGTGTCGCAAAACCGGGCCTTGGTCATAGGGGGACCGAGACATGTTCGACACCGCCATGGCGCGCCGGATGATGGTCGACGGGCAGGTTCGCACCGTCGATGTCACCAATCTCGACTTGATCGGGGCGATGCTGGCGGTGCCGCGCGAACTCTTCATGCCGCCCGGAATGACCGCGCAGGCCTATGTCGACAGCGAAATCACGATCGGCAAAAGCCGCGCGCTGCTCAAGCCCATGGTTCTCGCCAAGCTGATCCAAGCCGCCGAGCTCGGCGCCGGCGATCACGTTCTCGATGTCGGGTGCGGCACCGGTTATTCGGCAGCGCTGTTATCGCGGCTGGCCGGATCGGTGGTTGCGCTGGAAGAGGACGCGGCATTGGCCCACCAAGCCCAGACGGCGCTGGCTGAAGCCGGCGCCGCTACGGTGGTCGTCGCCACCGGCCCATTGACGGCAGGATGGCCGGCGGCCGCTCCCTACGACCTCATTCTGCTCGACGGCGCCACCGAGATCGTGCCCGATTCGCTGGGACAACAATTGAAGCCGAACGGACGAATCGTCGGCGTTTTCGGCCATGGCCCGACCGGCAAAGCCATGAATTACAGCCTGATCGAAGGCCGGCTTCGCGGCCGCCCGATCTTCGACGCGGCGGCGCCCGTGCTGCCCGGTTTTGTCGCCCCGGCTGTTTTCGCTTTTTAAGACCCGTTCTGGCTGCCGCCTTACGGGGGCAACGACCACCGGAACGTAATCAGCGCATAAACCGGGCGGGCAGCGACCTGTGGCGCTTATGTGCCATGGCCCAGATTTTTGCGTTTCATCCCCAGGTATGGGGTTTCACCCGCTGCGCCAGACGCTTACAGTCGATCGAGTTGCGTCTCCGGCCAACATTGGTGACCGGGGTATGCGCATGCGTTCCTTTCGAGGATCCACCGCAGGGGCGGGCGGAGGAGGGTGGGAGTCGTGTCTACGTCATGAGCGGACGAAGACTGCGGGCGCATATCCGGTTCGTCGCAAGCCTCGCTCTGGGCAGCGCTGTCATTGCCGCTGCCTGCATAACGGCTTCCGCTGACACGCTCGAATGGGCTTTGGTTCAGGCCTATCAGAACAATCCGTCGCTCAATGCGCAGCGCGCGGCGCTGCGTGCCACCGACGAAAACGTGCCGCAGGCCTTGTCCGGCTATAGACCGCGGCTCAGCGTGACTTCGACCGACGGCTTTAACTACAACAGCACGCTGGCGCACACCATCAATCAGGCGGTGTTTCCGAACACCGTTTCTTATACGAACATCGCCGCCGACACCGGCTCGCGCGGCGTCGGCGCGACGGCATCGGAGACGCTCTACAACGGCATGCAAACCGCCAATCGCACCCGCCAGGCCGAAAGCCAGGTGATGGGCGCGCGCGAAACCTTGCGCGTCACCGAGCAACAAGTGCTGCTCGATGCCTCGACCGCCTACATGAATTTGCTGCGCGATCAGGCCATTCTTGATCTGAACCGGCGCAACGTCGAAGTGCTCACCGAGCAGCTCAAACAGACTCGCGATCGTTTCAATGTCGGCGAGGTGACGCGCACCGACGTCGCCCAGGCCGAATCGCGGCTGGCCGCCGGGCGATCCGCCTTGCTCGGAGCGCAGTCGAACTTCGTGACGTCGCAGGCCAATTACCGGCGCGTCATCGGCGTCGACCCGGGACGGCTGGCGCCCGGCACGCCGGTCGACCGGCTGTCGCCCGGCACGCTGCCCGGCGCCATCAATCAGGGCGAGACCCAGTCGCCGTCGGTGGGCGCCGCCATGTACGGGGTCGATATCGCGGCGTTATCGGTCAAGGTCAGCGAAGGGGCGCTTTATCCGAGCCTGGTGGTGACGGCCAGTGCCTCGAAATATTATGATCCCCTCTACAACGTCAACAAGCAGACCAGCGCTTCGATTCTCGGCGCGCTGACGGTGCCGATCTACCAGGGCGGCGCCGA
>PLTE01000154.1 GCA_003164375.1 Hyphomicrobiales bacterium
TCAAGCTGATCTTCTTCGTCCTGGTCGACGGCTGGACGCTGGTCGCGGGGTCGCTCATTCAGAGCTACGGGACATGAGCTCCGTTCCCGCGCCTGTATGGCCGCGCGGAGGCTTTTCTAAAAAGCTTCGAGGTGGCCTATAACTATTTGTAAACGCAGGATATTTGTACTTCCTCCGGAAGGAATTTCGACCGCACCTGTTGTCAGACCAAGCTGTGTACTCGGGAGGGAAATTTAACCCGAGAGACCATATATAGGGTACAGTTGTGGTGTTCTGGCCACGTTTTCGGGAACAACGACCATGAGCGGTTTTGTCCAGCCTATCGTCACAGCTTTCGTGGGAATTGTGGCGGGCGTCGTTTTCGTCCTCTTTACGTACAAGTCGGTGACGAGCGGCGTCGCTCAGCGGCTCGAAAAAGAGCAGCGGGAGCGCGAACAACGCAAGTCTACCAGGAGACAGGGAACTGCCGGACTAACCAGTGGATGAGCGGCGACCACCAGTCGCCGGACAGCAGTTCCAATTTATCCGCGGCCCAACCCAGCGCCTGCGCTGAAGCTGAAATAAATATCCACATCAAGATCAATAGAACGATTGCGCGCGAAATCCTTCTCCAGCGGCGATCCTGCGCTCCGATCCGATAAATCGCGGACCCGAAAGCCACCGTCCAAATAATATAAGTGAGTATTTTTATCTTCTGATGGGCACCGGGTCCGGCGTCTTCGTAAATATGAGCCAGAAGCCCAACCGCGTAATAGGGCAGCAAAAAAGCGATCAGAATAAATTCGCCGTAGACCTGGATTTCCAGTGTCTTTTCACTGATCGCGGCCTCCTCCGCTTCCTCCTCCGCTTGACTGAGAGCAATTTCGTTCTGGCTCAAAGCGATTTCGTTCGACTGAATCGTGAGATGATAGCCGTCGAGTAGCGACAGGGCGCCCACCGCCCTTTCATAGCGGCGTCCGAGTCTGTCGATGAAATCGAACGTGCCCCCGAGGCGCTGCTCAACGAACTCGTCGTACCTATGGTAACCTTCGACGCGCTCGATGCGCATGAGAGCGGTGTTCGCCAAAGATCTTGCAACGTAATACCGAGAGCGCTCTATCCTGTACGACAATCCGTAATCGGTCTGCGCGGTCGTGTTGAAGCTTTCGGTGACCTCATTGAAGCGAGCGTGGGCGGCATTGATGCATTTCGCCACGTCAGGCATCGGATGCCGGCTGTGTGCGAGTTGTCGATGTTCCGAGACCGCCGCCCGCGCGATCGACGTATGGTAATCCAGGCCGGAAAGCCTGTTTCCAGCGCCGCGAAGCGCAGCCAAGTCCCTGAGCGCGGCCAACCGGCCGGTTCCGGCGGTATGGATGAGATCGATCAGCCTTCCACGCTGCCATCTGTCCGAGGCGGCACTGACGGACAACAGGTAGGTTACGGGAATCCGCCTTTCGTCGGCGTATGCCGCCAATTGCGGGCCCAAAGTGGTCATGTAAAGCGCGCGACCGCCCAACATATAACTGACGGAACACTCGTATCCCTGCTGCGATTTCGAAGAGCCGAGCAACGGGAGCAGCACTTCGATGAACGGCTCGTTGTCACGCATGGCGAGCAAGCGATCGTTGGCCAGGACGACCCCGCGAAAGTCAGCGAAAATATGCGCGAAGGCCGTATCAGCCAACAGCGATTCCGGACAAATATCATAGGTCAATTCTCGCCAGAATATTTCAAACAACTCATTTTTGATCGAAACCACGTCGTCCAGATCGAAATTCTGGAGCCGCTCGATACGGCCCGTCATGCCAGGCAGGGTGCAGGCGGCGACCTCGGCGATCGTCGTAATCGAGAAATATTCCGTAAGAAATTCGAATCGAACAGTGACTTCGCAGCCGCTCCATTTGAACTGAAGCGACACTACGCGATGATCGCTCTCGAACACGGTCCGTTGTGCCGGATTAAGCCGCGCCGGATCCACCCTCCCATCTTCGCTCTGGCAACTCTGGTTGACGAGGAAGCGCCGCGCGAACGCGATATTCGCAAAAAGAATATCACTACCGCCGATGCTCGGCGTGATGTACGCGTCTTGGTCGTACCGTTGATTGGCTTGATTTGCGGTCTGAAGAATGACCCTATCGATGATGTGCTTCACCCGATCGCGCTCTTTGTCGCGATGCTGCTGGCGATTGCTATAAATCCAAAAGGCCTGGTGTGAGATCAGCGCCGGAGCGCGGAAGTTCGCCGGGCGAACTCGATGAGCGTCCGCATTGCCTCGGCGATACTCCGGGGTGTTACTCGGCGGGAAATACATCGCCAAATGCCGAATTTCGAGCAAGGTCTTCGCGACAAACGGTGGTGAGATTCTATGACGCAACCATACCGAGAGTCCAGATCATATTTGCTGTTGCGGCGGCAAGGCCTGCCGTTCCCCACGATCGATCACGTCGTCGTCTCGGTGCTGATGCCGATGGGCATAATGATACGGTCGCCGGTCGCGGGGTCGCTCATCGGCAGCTCTGGGACGTCGCTCGTCCGCCGCCGGCGGCCGTTACCTCAGCGCGATTGCGGCTCGAGCAAACGATCGAGCGTGATCGGGAATTTGCGCACGCGGACGCCGGTTGCATGCCGCACCGCATTTGCGACCGCACCCGCCGTGCCGGTGATGCCGATTTCGCCGACGCCCTTGATGCCGAGCGCGTTGACGTGCGGATCGCGTTCCTCGACCAGGATCGCTTCGACCGCGGGCACATCGGCGTTCACCGGAATATGGTACTCGCCCAGATTGGCATTCATCGGGCGGCCCGAGCGCTGATCCATGACGGCCTGCTCGTGCAGCGCGAACGACACGCCCCAAATCATGCCGCCGCACAGCTGGCTCTGCACCATGCGCGGATTGATGATCCGTCCCGCGGCGAAGGCGCCGACCACGCGGCTCACGCGCATCTGGCCGAGATCGGGATCGACCTTGACCTCGGCGAACACCGCGCCATGCGCATGCATGGCGTAGGCCGATTGCGCCGCCGGATCAGCCGCGCTACTGCCCCGCCCCTCGATCTCTACCAGTCCGGCGCGGCCGAGGATGTCGGCGTAACTCTCGCTGCGGCTCTCGTCATCACGGCGGGCCAAACGGCCGCCGCGCGCGATCACGCCGGCATTGCCGGCGCCGAATAGCGGTGAGCGATCGTCGGTGGTGGCGAGATCGGCCAGCTTGGCGATGACGCCGGCGCCGGCGTTGTGGATCGCCATGCCGGCGGTCGCGGTATGAGCCGAGCCGCCGGCGATGCCGGCATCCGGAAGGTCGGAGCTGCCGGATCTGAAATCGACCTGGTCGATGTCGAGGCCGAGGCCATCCGCCGCGATCTGCGCAAGCGCCGTCCAGGCGCCCTGACCCATATCGTGGGCGCCGATCTCCATGATACCGCTGCCGTCTTGCCGCAGCACTGCTCTGGCCTGAGCCTGGAACATCAGCGCCGGAAAGGTCGCGGTACCGACGCCCCAGCCGACGAGCATGCCGTCAGCATCGCGCATTTGCCGCGGTGCGAGCGGGCGGCGCGCCCAGCCGAACCGCTCGGCGCCTTGCGTGTAGCAGGCGCGCAGCGCCTTTGAGGAAAACGGCTTTGCCGAGATCGGTTCGACCTCGGCATAATTCTTGAGCCGAAACTCGAGCGGATCAGTGGCGCAGGCTAACGCCATTTCGTCGATGGCGCTTTCCAGCGCGATCGAGCCGGTGGCCTCGCCGGGTGCGCGCATGAACAGCGGCGTTCCGGTGTCGGTGCGAACCGCTTCATGCGATGTGGCGATCGCCGGGCTCGCATAAAGCGTATGCGAAGCATCCGACGCCGGCTCGAAGAAATCGTCGAAGCTGCTCGATGTCGTCTTGGTGTGGTGATCGAGCGCCGTCAGCTTGCCGGTTTTGTCGGCGCCGATCCGCAAGGTCTGTCGCGTCGGCGCCCGATGCCCCACCGGACCGAACATTTGCTCGCGGCGCAGCACGAGCTTCACCGGCTTGCCCACCATGCGGGCCGCCATGATGCCGAGCAGCTGCGGTCCGGCGATGAAACCCTTGGAGCCGAAGCCGCCGCCGAGGAA
>PLTE01000149.1 GCA_003164375.1 Hyphomicrobiales bacterium
CAACGACTACGGCTACAACCGCTCGATGAAAGACGGCCTCGAAGCGATGAAAAAGGCCATTCCGGGCCTCAAGCTCATCGAGGCGGAGAACGTGCCCGAGACCGCCGAGTCCGAGCGCGTCATGGAGGGCATGGTGCAACAGGGCGCGAAGCTGATCTTCGCCACCAGCTTCGGCCATCAGCAGTTTGCCTTCAATGTTGCCAAGAATCATCCCGACGTCGTGTTCGAACACGCCGGAGGATGGATGCAGGCGCCGAACTTTGGCAACTTCTTCGGCGCCACCCAGGCTGCCTGGTACCCGATGGGCGTGGCGGCCGGCAAGATGACGAGGTCGAACACGCTCGGCTTCGTGGTCGGGGTGCCGATCGGCTATGCGATCGGTAACGTCAACGCCTTCGAGATGGGCGCGCGATCGGTCAATCCCAAAGCCGAGACGCGCGTGGTGGTGACCGGCGGCTGGTCGGACAAGGCCAAGGAAGCGGCCGCGGCGAATGCCTTGATCGATCAGGGCGCCGACGTCGTGACCATGCATGTCGACTCGCCGGCAACCATCATCCAGGTCGCGGAGGGCCGCAGTATGTCCTCGATCGGATTTCAGTCCGTCGAGGCCCGGGAGCTTGCGCCGAAACACTGGATCACCGGTCTAGGCTTTACCTGGGGACCGTTCATGACCGAAACCGCCAAGAGCGTAATCGCAGGCACGTTCAAGCCGGCGATGGTGCGGGAGGGTCTCGGTCAGATGATGACGATCGCGCCGTTCGGGCCGGAAGTTCCGGCCAACGTCCGCCAACTCGTCACCGCTTCCGGCGACCGGATTGAAAAGGGCTTCAATCCGTTCACCGGTCCCGTCACCGACAACACCGGCGCCGTGAAAATTGCGGCCGGAGAATCTTGGGGCGGCGACAAGATGGGCAATTTCGACTGGTACGTCGAAGGCGTGATCGGCAAGGCCAAATAGGTTTGCGGAAGCCAATAGGCCGTCCGCCGCCGGAGGGCGGAGCAATACCGGTGCTCGCCAATAACGAGCGCCGGTACGGCCAGACTATACGGTACAGGAGATGCCGATGCTCGAGATCAATATACCCGAAGTGCTCGCCGAAGTGACGGCGGCGTTCCAGCGCTATGAGCGCGCGCTTGTCGAAAACGACGTCGAGGTGCTCGACGCGCTGTTCTGGAACAATCCCAACACGCTGCGCTTCGGCGTCGCCGAGAATCTCTACGGCTACGACGCGATTGCCTCCTTCCGCAGCAGCCGGCCGCCGATCGACCTGACGCGGCTCCTCAAGAACACCGTGATCGTCAGCTATGGGCGTGATTTTGCGACCGCCAATACCGAGTTCCAGCGCGTCGGATCGACCGTCACCGGGCGCCAAAGCCATGTCTGGGTGCGAACGGAAGATGGTTGGCGGATCGCAGCGGCCCATGTCAGTCTGATGCCGGCGGCGCGGGACGCCGCGCGCAACGCGACGAGCACCGCGGCACACAGTGTCGGAGCGCCTTGAACCGATCCGGAAAGCCTTTGCGGCCTCACTCGCGTTGAACGAGCATCGGCAGTTCGGCGATGCTGGCGATTTCATGCTCCGGCTTAAGCGCTCGACAGCGTTGCGCGTCGCCATAACCGTACGATACCCAGCAGCAAGACATTCCGCTTTTCTTGGCAAACAGAATGTCGAGTTCCGTGTCGCCGACCATCAAGATCTGTCGGGACTGCATTTGTGGGTATTTGGGCAGGATGCGGTCCACAACGATCGCCGGGTCCGGCTTTTTCGGCAGTCCGGGCTCGTCGCCCAACACCAGGTCGATGAAGGGACTGAGCCGGCTGGCGTCAAGCGATTGACGAATTGCGGCAATGCCCTTGTTGCTGACGACCAGACATTTCGTGCCACCGGCGTGCAGCTGCCGCAA
Organism: Hyphomicrobiales bacterium; assembly: GCA_003164375.1. Classification (GTDB taxonomy): domain Bacteria; phylum Pseudomonadota; class Alphaproteobacteria; order Rhizobiales; family Xanthobacteraceae; genus BOG-931. The sequence goes on from PLTE01000149.1 coordinate 1,906, forward strand.
AACTTCGCCGACACCCGCAAAGGGCTTCAGGAGCGGCAGGCCTTCGGCGAGGTAGATGGACCGGTAGGCTTCGACACGTGCGCGCAGCCCGGCGCTATCGTCGCGCAGGCTTCCGTCCAAATCTAGGAAAGTGTCCTCAAGAGTGAGGCCGCCTCCGATGGTAAACAGCACCGTCTCCTGGGGCGGTATCGGCCGACCAGAGGCGGCGAAGCTGCGTCGGATGCAATGAACGATCGCCGGCCGCGTGTCGAACAGCGTGCCGTCGTAATCGAAGGCGATCACCTTGAAGGCAGTCATTGCAATAAGCGGGCGATCAGTGCCCCGCCATATGCTTGCCGATGGTTGAGCGGTCGGTCTCGCCGACGGGAGCCTGATAATTGATCGTGCCTCCCGACATTACGGCGACGCGGTCGGCAAGCTCCAAAATCTCATCGAGGTCTTCGGAAACCAAGAGCACGGCCGCGCCGCGGTTGCGCTGCTCCATGATCTGCGAGCGTATTTCCACAACGGACGCGAAATCGAGACCGAAGCAGGGATTAGCGACGATCAGCACGTCGACGTCGCCGGACAGTTCGCGCGCCAGCACCGCGCGCTGCACGTTGCCGCCGGACAGATCGGCAATGGCCGTCTCCGGCGACGGCGTCTTGACGCGGTAGAGCGCAATCAGCTCGCGCGCCTTCTCGCGCATCGGGCCCGGCGACAGCCACCAGCCGAGCTTTGCCGAAGGCGGGCGGTCGAAGGTGCGGAACGCCATGTTCTCGGCGACCGTCATGCGCGGCACGGTCGCATTCTTGAGCGGCTCCTCCGGGAGTCCGAAAATTTTCAGGCGATAGAAGCTGTTCCGGTTCGGTTCGAACGGGTGTTGCTTGATGATGATGCGGCCGTCGGTGAGCGGCCGCTGCCCGGCGAGCACCTCGACGAGCTCCGATTGGCCATTTCCGGATACGCCGGCGATGCCGACGATCTCGCCCGAGTGGACCTTCAGATTGACCTGTTCGAGCGCCCGCATGCCTTCGTCGTCATCGGCAAAAAGCGCGGCGAGCTCGAGAACCGTGTCGCCGGCCGGCTTGGTGCCGCGCACGGCACGGTCGCGGATTTGGGTGTCTCCGATCATCATCCGCGCCATCGCATCTGTGGTGAGGTCCTTGACCTCGCCGCCACCGACCTTGCGGCCGCGGCGCAGCACCGTCACGCTGTCGCAGAAGCTCAACACCTCGCGAAATTTATGCGTGATCATGATGACGGTGATCTCTTTGCGATGGGTCATTTCGCGCAGAAGACCGAGCATTTCATCGGCTTCGTCCGGGGTCAGCACCGAGGTCGGCTCGTCGAGAATAAGCAGGCGCTGATCGAGATAAAGCAGTTTCAGGATTTCCAGCTTTTGCTTTTCGCCCGCCGCCATGGCGGAGACCGGGACGTCGAGCGGAACGCGAAACGGCATCCGGTTGAGAAACGCTTCGAGCGAGCGCATCTCCTTCTTCCAGTCGATTATGGCCGGCGCATCGGCGCGGCTGATGACGAGATTCTCCGCGCCGGTCAGCGACGGCACCAAGGTGAAATGTTGATACACCATGCCGATGCCGAGCGCGCGGGCATCGCGCGGATTGCGGATCGGCACCTCAGCGCCGTCGAGCAGGACCTGGCCCTTATCGGCCGAATAAAAGCCCATGATGCATTTGACCAGCGTCGACTTGCCGGCGCCGTTTTCGCCGAGCAACGCATGCACCGTTCCAGCCTTGATATTGATGGAGACGTCGTCGAGCGCTACCAAGGATCCAAACACCTTGGTCATGCCAATCGTTTCAAGAGACGGCGCCCGCATCGGGGCCGCCGCGGCGGGGTCGGTGGCAAGGACCGTTGCAACGCTCATGGCAGATTCTCCACGAAGCTCTTGGAATTGGAGACCGAGCCGAACACGCCGCCTTGCATCTTGATCATTTTTACCGCGGCGAGGTGATTGGCAGGGTCGGTCGCGGCGCAGCAATCCTCAAGCAGCACACATTCGAAGCCGCGATCGTTCGCTTCGCGCATGGTGGTGTGCACGCAGACGTCGGTGGTGATCCCGGTCAACACGATGTTGCGCCAACCTTTGGTCCGCAGTAGCAGTTCGAGGTCGGTGGCGCAGAACGA
>PLTE01000099.1 GCA_003164375.1 Hyphomicrobiales bacterium
GGCCGCAAATGGTTCATCACCGGTGCCTCAGGCGCCGAGCATTTCATCGTCATCGCGCGGACCTCCGACGACAAGCGCCGCGGCTTGACTGCCTTCCTGTATCATCGCGATCAGCCGGGCTGGCGCATCATTCGCCGCATTCCCATCATGGGTCCGCAAGAACACGGCGGCCACGGCGAGCTCGAATTCGACGGGCTTGAAATTGCCGACGAGAATATGCTGCTCGGCGTCGGCGACGGCCTCAAAGCCACGCAGATCAGGCTCGGCCCGGCGCGGCTCACGCATTGCATGCGCTGGCTCGGCCAGGCCAAGCGCTGCATGGAGATAGCGCAGGAATACGTCAACCGCCGTGAAGGCTTTGGTATCAAGCTCGCCGACCGCGAAAGCGTGCAGATCAAGCTCGGGCAGATGGCGCAGCAGATCGAGATCGGCCGCTTGCTCACGATGCACGCGGCCTGGAAGCTCGATCAGGGCGATCGCGCCCGTAAGGAAATCTCGATGGCCAAGGTCCACGTGGCCGACACGCTGCACAATGTCTGCGATACCGCGATCCAGCTCAACGGCGCGCGCGGTTATTCCAAGGACACTATCCTGGAATGGATCTACCGCGCGGCGCGCGCGGCTCGCCTCGTTGACGGCGCGTCGGAGGTGCACAATATGGTCCTGGCGCGTTTCCTGCGCGAAGAGGGCCGCGATTTTTGGAGCTGGGGCGCGGGCAACACAATGTAAGGTCTCAGCGTTTCACCGCGCGCCACGTTTTCTAACTCCGCCAGCTGGTATCGACTCCGTCAAGCATGCGCAAATAGGCAGGCCAGTCGGCCGAGCCGCGGCCGGAATCATGATGCTCGTATTGACGCGCGGTCTTTTCGCAAATCTCAGCGGGAATTTCGGCCAGCGCGCCGCCGGTCGCCTCCATGGTGAGCTGGATATGCGCGGCTTCAAGCAGGGACTTCATCAGCACGAAGGCCTCGCGCGCGGTCTTGCCGACCGTGAGCAGCCCATGATTGCGCAGGATCAGCGCGCGGCTGCCGCCCAGCGCCTTGTTGATGCGTGCCCGCTCGCCGAAGTCTTCCGTAATGCCTTCGTAGTCGTGATAGCCGACACGATTGTAGAAGCGGATCGCAGCTTGCGACACCATGCGCAGCCCGTGCCGCAATCCTGAGATCGCCATGCCGGTCTCGGTGTGCACGTGGACGGCGCAATTGACGTCCGGCCGCGCCGACAACACGCCGCCGTGCAGCGTGAAGCCGGGGCGGTTGACGCCCGCCGCTTCGTCGAGATCGTCGTCCATGCTCACTTTGACGAGGTTCGACGCCGTCACTTCGGTGTAGAGGAGCTCGTGCCGCTTGATGAGGAATTTGCGGTCCTCGCCGGGCACGCGCATCGAGGAATGGTTGTAGATGACATCGTCCCACCCGTAACGCGCTATCAGCCGATAGGTCGCGGCGAGGTCGATGCGAGCCTGCCATTCTGCAGGCGAGATATCCGCTTCGGCAACGGCGGCAATCTTGAGATGGGTATTCATGAGCCGGGTCTCCGCATGGAATAATAAACTCTAGCATGCCGCACCGCGGCCGGGCAGCCCGGCTTCGACCGCGCCATTACTGCGTTCAGGCACGTCTTCGACGCGCCATTAGCGCGTTTACGCGCGTCTTCGACGCGTTATGGCGGCTGCATTTCATAGCCGAAGTGCCACCCACACGCGGGTTGGCGAATCATGTTAACGGTTCATCAACTGGCGGCGATAAAGTCTCGTTTATGGGGCATTCATCTCGGGTGACGCGGCAAGTCGCAGCGCTGGCCGGCGCGTTGGCGCTGTCCTCGGCGCTCTCTTTGGCGGTGCTGTTGGGCGCCGAAGGTTCTATTTTCGGAGCCAGCGAGTTCGGGCTGCACGGTTTGCGGCAACATTATCGGCGGCCCGCGGAAATTCCGTATCCGAAAGACGATCCTTATTCCCGCGCCAAATATGAACTCGGCCGCACGCTGTTTTTCGATCCGATCCTGTCCGGCGCGAAGCTTCGATCTTGCTCCACCTGCCATAATCCCGGCTTGTCTTGGGCGGACGGGCAGCCACGCGCGATCGGTGAAAACCAACAACCGCTCGCGTCCGGATTGCGGACGCCGACGCTCCTGAATGTCGCCTGGACGCCGAAGCTCGGCTGGGACGGGCACTTCCGCGACCTCGAAGGCGTTGCGATCTCGCCGATCACGGCTCCCGACAACATGAATCTACCGGAAAGCACTTTGATTGAGCGGCTGGCGGCGATTCCCGGCTATGTGAACGCGTTCAACGCAGCGTTCGGAAAAGGCGACATCGACCGGCACAAGATCGAACAAGCGCTGGCGACCTTCGAACGTTCGATCGTGTCGGACGAAGCGCCGTTCGATCGCTGGATCCGCGGCGACGAAGCGGCGATCGACGCCTCGGCCAAACGCGGGTTCGCTCTCTTCAACGGCAAAGGCAATTGCGCGGCCTGCCACAGCGGTTGGGCTTTCACCGACGGCTCGTTCCATGACATCGGCGTCGCGCATGACAACGATATCGGGCGCGGCCGGCTGTTCCCGACCTCGGTGAAGCTGCAATACGCCTTTAAGACGCCGACATTGCGCGATGTCGCCCGCCGCCGCCCGTATATGCACGACGGCTCACTTGCGACGCTCGGTGACGTCATCGATCTGTACAATCGCGGTGGGATCGAGCGGCCGAGCCGCGACGATGAAATTCATCAGCTCAATCTGCCGCAGGGCGACAAAGCTGATCTCATCGCCTTTCTGCAGGCGCTGAGCGCCAAAGCCAAGCCGTTCGTGCTTCCTGATCTGCCGCGCTGAAGTGGGCCGGGTGATTTAGACGACTGCCGGCAGCGCGTAGCTCGACAGCGCCAATCCGGAAATCATCAGAAATCCAGCGCCAGTTTCGAGCGACTCGAAATGGGCGGGAAAACGATCCGATGCGTAGGCGACGATGGCGCCGACCACAACGCTGAGCAAACCAACAAAGCCGGCCATGGGATTTCTCGCGCTTGCATGCCTTGGCAGTGCGTCGGTTTTAGCGCCGCAATGCTTACCAAGGCGCTAGGGCGAGCGGCGCAATTGTCCCATAAATTTCACCTCGCAACGCAGAGGTTAACCAATACATAATTTCACTTATTCATGGTCACCAAAATCCTAAAATCTGTGGTAAAAGATTAAACATACCAGGAAGCTGCGTGGGGCGGCGTAACTGGTCTGTGAAGACATTTACGTAATCTCAGGAGACCCGCCATGGTCCGGCTGGCCAAACGGCTGCCGTTTACGGCCGCGTTGCCGCTTGCGTGTGTGGTTAACGCGCTTTGCGTTGGCTCCGCCAGTGCGCACGTGAAATGGTTCTGCGCGTATGACGTGGCCGGGCAGCCGGAAGGCCTCGAAAACGTTCTCTGTCCCGACTTTGAATTGTTGACCGGACTGTCGATCTTGGCGTTGATGACCGGCAGCGTGCTGGAAGGCACCCCGATTGGCTTTGCCATGTTACGGGCCTTCGACCGGGCGACTCGGCTGGTACGAGAAAATCTCGAAACGATTTTTCGCGCGGGTTGCGCGTTCTTCTTCCTGGCGATCTGGGGCGTCGGCGGCGTTCTGCTCACGCCGGAGCTCAAGACCGACTCGACGTTGGTCGGCGTCATTCAGCTCGGTATCGCCGCGGGGATGCTGTCGCGCCGTACCATGCCATTGTCGGCCTTGGGCATTTTCGTGCTGTTCGAGATCGGCGTGTGGCAGTACGGCGCGTTTCATCTCGCCGATTATCCGATCTTTCTCGGCATAGCGGCCTACCTGGCTTTGACCGGTGGTCAGACCAGCTTTTTCGGGATGCGCCCGATTGACGTCTTACGCTGGTCCGCCGGCATCACGCTGATGTGGGCCTCGGTTGAAAAATGGGCCTATCCCGAATGGTCCTATCCGCTGTTCATCCAGTATCCGCAGATGACGATGGGCTTTACTCCGGACTTCTTCATGCGGGCGGCGGGCGCGGTGGAATTCGCCTTGGCTTTCGCGTTGGTGTGGACGCCGCTGGTGCGCCGCGTCGGCGCTGTCATGCTCACTGCAATGTTCGTCAGTGCAGTTATCCAATTCGGCAAGATCGATCTGATCGGGCATTCGCTGATCGTTGTGGCGCTGGTCGGCATCATCGCCGACGACGCCAGCGAGCCGGCGCGACTGCGGGATTCCTGGCTGCTGCCGTTCGGTTACGCCGCGGCGCTGGCCGTATTTCTGGTGACATATTATGCCGGCCACGCGGCGCTGTTCGGCACGGCGATCCTGTGATCTCTGCTACTTGACGTGGACCACGAGCAGCATCTTCGGATGAATGGCGCATAAGACGTTAAAGTCGCCCGTCACCGGGAAGGTGATATTGGTCTTGCTGCCCGGCTCCTGGTCGCCGGAGTCGAAGGAGAATTTGTCGGAATCGATATAGGCGTGATGCAGCAAATCGCCGTCGTCGTTGACGATCTCAATGGTCTCGCCGCGTTTGATTGCAATTTCGCCGGGGTGGAATTCGCGCCCCTTTTGCGAGACCGAATATTGCGGTAACGCCAGTCCAGCCAGCGTGCCGAGCCCGATCAACGCGGCTACGGCCGCAGCCACGGCGACCGGTCGGCGAATCCGCCACATCGCGTTTCCAAGGTCCATGTTTGACTCTCCGCCCGTTCGACGGGTAGCACCGCCGCCACAGCGCGAACAAAACGTGTCTTCCCCAAGCGTGGCCGCCGGCGGTTAAGACGCCGTTAATGAACGCATAAGCCGTCATTAAGGAACTCGCCAAGATTGGATCGGGTGCTGCACTGCCTTTAACGGCTGCCGGTATAGGTCTAACCACGCATAATGAGAGTTCCTGGCATTTCATGTTGCGCGGCCGGATCGCTTCCGTGATCTTCAACCTGGTATCTCGCTGGCGTCGCGGCGTCGCGCGGGCCGCCTCGCTGTGCATGACGATCCGAGGCCGCATCCTCGTCGCGTTCCTGGTCATGAGTGTGATTACCGCGGCGTTAGGCGCTTACGCCACTATGGGCATCAGGAATGCCGGCATCCTCGTCGACAAGACATTCGACGAGTCGCTGATGTCGATTAACTACGCGCGCGCGGCGGCGGCCGATTTTGCCGCAATGCGCGCGGCCTTTGCGCGGCAATGGATTGCCGCCGATCCGGAGATGCGCACAGCGCTTGACAAGGAAATCGACAAGCTCAGCGCGTCATTGTCGGGAGACATCAAGATCGCAGCCGAGCGCTCGCAGTCGGTTCGCGCCACGCGCGCAGCCGACAACGTGCAGCGCGCGGTGGACGCTTGGAAAGGCGTCTGCGAGCGCTTGCTCGATGGCAGCAAGCTTGGCGTGAACTGGGAGACGCTGGATCGCTACGCCAGCAAGGTCGACGATCAGATCGATCTTCTGGTGAATTACACGGCCGGCGACGGTTTTCTATATCGCCAGTCCGCGCGCGCGACGGTCGCGCGCGACGCGCAACTCAATATCGCCGGCACCGTGCTGGCGCTGGTGTTGTCCGCGCTGGTGGCCTGGGCTCTGGCGCGGCGCATCGTCGGTCCGGTCGCGGTCGCATCCAACGTCGCCGCACGCGTCGCCGCCGGCGAGCTCGATGTCGCAGTCCCCAAAGGCAGCGCCGACGAGCTTGGCGCGCTGCTAACCGCCATGGGGGTAATGCGCGACAACATCAAAGCGATGATGGACCGCGAGGTCGCGCAGCGGCGCTCCGCGCAGGCCCGGCTCGCCGACGCGCTCGAATGCTCCCAGGAAGGCGTCGTCGTGGTCGATGCCAACGACGGCATCGTCTTGGCCAATGGCCAAGCCGCTGATTTACTCGGCGTGCCGTCGCACCTGCTCAAGCCCGGCACTCCGCTCTCGCAGCTCGAGCCGGCCTTGCAGGGCGCAGCCGATGCCGCCCATCTGCTGATCCGCCGCGACAAGGATCTGCAGGCGACTGGCGAAACCTTGATGGCGGACGGCCGCTGGCTGCGCATCAGCCGCAGTCCGACCCGCGATGACGGCTTCATCGTGCTGTGCAGCGATATTAGCCGCCTCAAGACGCAGGAATGGTCGTTGCGCCAGACCAACTTGTTGCTCGATGCCGCGCTCGAAAATATGTCGCAGGGTCTTTGCCTTTACGACGCGCAGAACCGGCTCGAGGTGTTCAACCGACGCTTCTTGGAAATTTTCAGGCTACCACGGGATCGGATCAAGCCCGGCATCAGCTATAGGGGAGTGCTGGAGATCAGCGTCGCCGTCAACAATCACCCCGGCAAGACGATCGACCAGTTGTTAGCGGAGCACTACGAAGCCCGCGACCACAACGCCATGAGCCCGTATTTGTACGACTTTAGCGACGGGCGCGTCATCTCATGCCTTTACACGCCGACCTCGGACGGCCGCTGGGTTGCGACCTATGAAGACATCACCGAACGTCGCCAGGCCGAGGCCAAGATCATCCATATGGCGCGACATGACGCGCTGACAAATCTGCCGAATCGCGTGTTGTTTCGGGACAAGATGGTTCAAGCACTCGACGGCGGCGACGCGCTTGCGGTCATGTTCCTGGACCTCGACCGATTCAAGGGCGTCAACGATTCGTTGGGCCATTCGGTCGGCGACGCGCTATTATGCGCGGTCACCGCACGGCTGCAGCGCGTGGTGCCAGGCGCGGCAACGGTAGCCCGGCTCGGCGGCGACGAATTCGCGATCGTGCACAGCAAAATAAGCCCGACCGAAACCAGCGAGCTTGCCGCCGGCATCATCGATGCGCTGGTTGAACCGTTCGACGTGCTCGGCCACCAAGTGATTATCGGGACTTCGATCGGTATCGCCATGGCGCCGGCCGACGGCAACGAGCCCGATCAGCTGTTACGTAACGCCGACATGGCGCTCTACCGCGCCAAGGCGGAGGGGCGCGGCACCTATCACTTCTTCCAGTCGGAAATGGACGCGCAGATGCAAGAGCGCCGTAAGCTCGAGCTCGATCTGCGCAAGGCGCTTATCGCCGAGCAATTCGAACTCTACTACCAGCCCCTGGTCGACGTTGCGAGCGGCGAGGTTTCGGGCTTCGAGGCGCTCATTCGCTGGAATCATCCGGAACGCGGCGTGGTCGTGCCGGACGCGTTCATTTCGGTCGCCGAGGAGATCGGGCTAATCGTGCCGCTCGGCGACTGGGTGCTCAAACAGGCCTGCCGGGATGCGGCAACCTGGCCGGACAGCCACACCGTCGCGGTCAATCTCTCGGCCGTGCAATTCCGCAATTCCACGCTGGCGCTATCCGTGGTATCGGCGCTCGGTCAATCCGGGCTCGCGCCGTCGCGACTCGAATTGGAGATCACCGAGAGCGTGTTGTTGCAAGACGACCGCGCGGTGCTCGATGCCTTGCATCAATTCCGCGACCTCGGTGTGCGCATATGCATGGACGATTTCGGCACCGGCTATTCGTCGTTGAGCTATCTGCGTAGCTTTCCCTTCGATAAGATCAAGATCGATCGATCGTTCGTTCGAGAGCTCGGCAAAAAGGATGACTGCGTCGCGATCATCCGCGCCGTCTTGGCGCTCGGCTCGAGCCTCGGCATGATCACCACGGCGGAAGGCGTAGAGACCGACGAGCAGCTCGACATCCTGCGCGCCGAGGGCTGCATGCAGGTGCAAGGCTATCTATTCAGCCGGCCGATACAGGCGCGGGGTATCCCGGCTATGCTGCGGCAGCTTGAGCGCCATATCCGCGCGGCGTGAGGCGCCGGTCGCCGCCCGGTGGCCCGCGGCCTATCCGCAAAATGCGTGACGTTTCAACTTCCTAGCATTGCCGCGCCGGCCGTGCGTCCTATATCTCCTTGCATTGCCGGCCCTCTGGCAATATCGGGTCGGTGAGGGCAAACTGGCCCTTTGGAGACCTGGGTTCATGGCGCTGCGCGACGTCAAACTCGACGATAAATACGACCTCGGCCAGCGGCGTGTTTTCGTGACCGGCTTCCAGGCCTTGGTCCGGCTCTGCTTGATGCAAAAGGAGCTGGACCGCCGCAACGGCCTTCGTACCGCCGGCTTCGTCACGGGCTATCGCGGTTCACCTCTTGGCGGGCTCGACAGCCAGTTCTTGCGCGCCCGATCCGTTCTCGAGCAGAGCGACGTCCGCTTCCAGGGCGGCATCAACGAGGACCTCGCCGCCACCGCTGTCTGGGGCTCGCAGCAGGCCGAACTGCGCGGCGAGGGAAAGTACGACGGCGTGTTCGCCATGTGGTACGGCAAGGGCCCGGGCGTCGACCGCACCGGCGACGTGTTCCGTCACGCCAATTTTGCAGGTTCCGCCAAGCACGGCGGCGTGTTGGCGCTGATGGGCGACGACCATACCGCCGAATCCTCGACCACCGCGCATCAGTCCGAATATCATTTCATCGACGTCATGATGCCGATCCTGAACCCTGCGGGGGTGCAGGAAGTGCTCGACTACGGCCTCTATGGCTGGGCGATGTCGCGGTTCACCGGCGCTTGGACCGCACTCAAGACGATGCACGAGACCATCGAGTCCACGGCGGCCATCGATGCCAGCCTGGAGCGGATCAACATTGTCATCCCGGACGATTTTCGCATGCCGGAGGGCGGCCTCAATATCCGCCTGAACGATCAAATTCTGGCGCAGGAAGCCCGCCTGCACGATTTCAAGCGCGACGCCATGCTTGCGTTCGTGCGCGCCAACAAGCTCAACCGCACCATCACCTCCGGCGGCCGCAATCCAAAGCTCGGCATCATCACCACCGGCAAGAGCTATCTCGATGTCCGCCAGGCGTTCGACGAACTCGGCATCGACGAAATCCGCTGCAACGAGCTTGGCATTCGGCTTTACAAAGTGGGATGCGCGTGGCCGCTCAGCCGGCGCGAACTCGCCGAATTCGCCGACGGCCTCGATCTGATTATCGTTGTCGAGGAGAAGCGTTCACTGCTTGAAGTGCAGGTCCGTGAGGAGCTTTACGGCACCGCCAACCAGCCGATCTGCATCGGCAAGAGAGATGAGGCCGGCGATTGGCTGTTCCCGGTCAAGGGCGCGCTCGATCCCAACGAGGTGGCGATCTGCATCGGCGATCGGCTTCTTACATATCACCGCAACGACGACATCGCCGGGCGCGTGGCCCGGCTCAAGGAACTGCAGCGCATCGCCGCAGTGACCACCGATGTCGCCCAACGCGTTCCTTATTTCTGCTCGGGCTGCCCACACAATACGTCGACGGTGGTGCCGGAGGGTATGCGCGCCTACGCCGGCATCGGCTGTCACTATATGGCGCAATGGATGGACCGCTCGACCTTGGGCTACACGCATATGGGCGGTGAGGGCGCGAACTGGATCGGCGAAGCTCCGTTCTCCAATCGCCATCACGTCTTTCAAAATCTCGGCGACGGCACCTATAACCATTCCGGCTATATGGCGATCCGCGCTGCGATCGCGTCGAACACCAACATCACCTATAAGATTCTTTTCAACGATGCGGTCGCGATGACCGGCGGTCAGCCCAATGACGGCGGGTTGACGGTGCCGCAGGTGGCGCGCCAAGTCGCCGCAGAAGGCGCCAAGCGCGTCGTTGTCGTGACCGACGAACCGGACAAATATCCGCGTGCTACGGCGTGGCCGTCAGGCCTCACCGTTCACCATCGCGACGATCTCGATGCGGTGCAGAGACAGCTTGCGGAGATTTCCGGCGTTACGGTCCTGATCTACGATCAGACTTGCGCTGCGGAAAAGCGCCGCCGCCGCAAGCGCGGCACTTTTCCCGATCCAGACAAGCGCGTCATTATCAATGAGCTCGTTTGCGAGGGCTGCGGCGATTGCGGCGTGAAGTCGAATTGCGTCTCGGTGCAACCGCTCGAAACCGAATGGGGCCGCAAGCGCACTATCGACCAGTCGAGCTGCAACAAGGATTTTTCCTGCGTCAAAGGCTTCTGCCCGTCGTTCGTCACGGTTCACGGCGCCAAGCTGAAAAAAGGTGTCGGTGTCGCCGCCGACCACGATCTCGCGCAACTGCCCGAGCCGGAACTGCCGGCGATCGACCAGACCTACAATATTATCGTTACCGGCGTCGGCGGCACCGGCATCGTCACCATCGGCGGCATATTGGGCATGGCGGCACATCTCGAAGGCCGCGGCATCGGCGTGCTCGATATGGCCGGTCTGGCGCAGAAGGGCGGTGCGGTATTCAGCCACATCCGCATCGGCTCAACGCCCGACGACATTCATGCGATCCGCGTTGCCGCCGGCCGCGCCGATCTCGTGCTTGGCGGCGACATCGTGGTCGCCGGCGGCCACAAGGTGCTCGCCGCGGTCAAGCCCGGCGCCACCACGATGGTCATCAATACTGACGAATTTTTGCCCGGCGAATTCACCCGCAACGCCGACTTCTCGCTGCCGAGCGAGCGGCTCAAGCGCGGCATCGTGGCCGACGCCGGCCGCGAGCAGGTGCATTTCGTCGATGCGACCCGCATCGCCGGCGCGCTGTTCGGCCAGTCGATCGGCGCCAATATGTTTCTGGTCGGTTATGCCTATCAGCTTGGCGCGGTCCCGTTGTCGGCTGCCGCTATCGAGCGGGCGATCGAGCTCAACGGCGAGGCGGTCGCCATGAACCGGTCGGCCTTTTATTGGGGCCGCCGCGCCGCGATCGACCGTGACGCCGTCGAGGCGGCGGCCAAGCCCGCGCCGTCGGCGGCAAACGACGCCGAGCATTTGTCCGAATCATTCGACGAAACGGTCGAGCGCCGGGAGAGATTTCTTACCGCCTATCAGAATGCGCCTTATGCGCGACGCTACCGCGCCTTTGTCGAGAAGGTCAAAGCGGTCGAAGCCGACCGCGCTCCCGGCAAATGCGGTCTTGCCGACGCGGTAGCGCGTTATCTTTTCAAGCTCATGGCGTACAAGGACGAATATGAGGTGGCGCGACTTTACTCCGACGGCTCATTCGTCGGTCAGGTCAGGTCCGAGTTCGACGGCGACAATCTTCGCTTTGAGTTTCATCTCGCGCCGCCGTTGTGGGCGCGTCACGACAAGAGCACGGGCCTGCCACGCAAAATGAGCTTCGGATCTTGGCTCCTGCCGGCGTTCGGAGTGTTGGCAAAGCTGAAGTTTTTGCGCGGCACGGCGCTCGATCCGTTCGGCCGCTCGCCTGAACGCCGCACCGAACGCAAGCTGATTGAGGATTACCAGGCGACGCTGGATGAGGTGCTGGCACGGCTCACCCCCGAGAACCACTATCTCGCGGTCGGTCTCGCCGTAATCCCGGAAAAAATCCGCGGCTTCGGCCATGTCAAAGAGCGGCACCTTGTCGCGGCCAAAGCCGACGAGGCGGTTCTGCTCGAGCAATTCCGTGCCGGCGCGCCGCTCATACTCAAAGCGGCCGAATGATCCTGATCGGCCTTTGCGTTCAGACGCACGTTGTACAGCGGGGTAACCGGAGACGATGAGCGATATTGCCGCCATGCCGCCCAATGTCGGCGAAGCGACCGAGCAGGCGCCAGCGCTTCCCGCCTCGCCGCGCGGGCCCGAAAATGCGCAGGCTGCCGGGACGCTGGCGCCGGCCCAATCGCGTTCGATCACGCCGCCGGTCGTCACCAAGCCAATGACCGAGACCACCGCGACGGCGGCAGCGAAGCCGGCCGCGACCGGGATCGGCGTGCTTCTCGTCAATCTCGGCACGCCCGACGCGCCGACGCCGGCGGCGGTGCGGCGCTACCTGAAGGAATTTCTGACCGACCCGCGCGTCATCGAAAAGGATTCGCTGGTTTGGAAGCTCGTGCTCAACGGAATCATCCTGCCGTTCCGGTCGCGGGCCAAGGCGCGCGACTACGGCAAAATCTGGAATCGCGAGAAGGACGAGTCGCCGTTTAAGACCATCACCCGTTCGCAGACGGAGAAGCTCGGCAGCATTCTCGAGCCGCTCGGCAAGCATGTCTTCGTCGACTGGGCGATGCGTTACGGCAGTCCGTCGATCGCCTCGCGGCTCGAAGTGCTCGCCACCTGGGGCTGCGACCGCATCTTAATCATGCCGCTCTACCCGCAATATTCGGCGGCGACGACGGCGACGGTGTGCGACGAGGTGTTCCGCTTCATGCAGCGGCAGCGCCGGCAGCCGGNNGTTGCGCATCCTGCCGCCCTATTACGACGATCCTTATTACATTGAAGTCTTGGCATCGTCGCTTAAGGCCGAGATCAAGGCGCTGCCGTTTACCCCCGATGTCATCGTCGCATCCTATCATGGGATGCCGAAGGACTATGTGCGCAAGGGCGATCCCTATGAAAGCCACTGTGTGCGCACCACGGAGCTGTTGCGCCAGCAGCTCGGCTTTGACGAGAACAAGCTGATGATGACGTTCCAGTCGCGCTTCGGCCGCGCCAAGTGGCTCGAGCCTTACACGATCACCGNNCTAAGAAGGGCGTGAAAAATATCGTCGTGATGATGCCCGGCTTTTCCGCCGATTGCCTGGAGACACTGGAAGAAATCGCGGTCGAGAACGCGCAGGTCTTCAAGCGCTACGGCGGCCAGAATTTCGCGGCGATTCCGTGCCTGAACGACAGTCAGGCCGGCATGCTCATGATCTGGCAGCTCGCCATGCGCGAGCTCAAGGGCTGGGTGTGAGCGCGTCGATGAGGGACGGCTCGCTGGTTTCGTGGACCTGGTTCGGGCTTGCACTCGTTATATTTGCGATCGAGGCGCTGCGCCCGGGCCGGTTTGCGCTGTGGCTCGGTTTTGCCGCCGTCCTCGTCGGTGTTTTCGCGTCGGTAGCGCACTGGCCTTGGCCGGCCGAAGTGGTGGCGTTCGCTGTCTTTGCTGCACTTTTCGTCCCGGCATGGCGGCATTACGAGCGCAAAGCCTGAACCAGGGCCATGGCCGCCGCCAGTGCCGGCGAGCCTAATCAACCTCTCGTTAACCATATCCGTTTTAACTCTGTTAACCGGCGGCCTGCCGTGAGGCGGCGCGCGCGGGCCGTCGCGTGGCGGGTTGATGGTGGTCGGTTTGGCAGCTCCCGAGGTGACGCGGACGGGCAGGAGCGGCTTCGGGGCGAGGAGGTCGCAGGTGCCGCGCCGTTGCCGACCACCCAGCGTCACCGGCCTGGCAGTGCACTTGGCGCTGCTCGCCGCTGTCCGGACTACTCTGTTGGCAGCTAGCATGGCGCCCGTCGCGGTTCTCGCGCTCGGCCCGACGTCGAGCGCAGCCCAGACGGCGACGAGTCCAAATTCCAATCTGTTACAGCCGGCGCTCGATGGTAATCCCACCAATCCGCCGACTTTCGTGCCGCCCGGAGATTCGACAACGTCGTCGCCCGATCAGGCTCCGCCCCCGGGTAAATTTACCGCACCGTCGCGCATCAGCGCGACGCCCGTTTACGGCAGTCCGACCGGCTTTGGCGCCGGCGACACCGGATTCGATTCCAGCAACCGGCCGAAGCGCCAGCGGACGGCCCAAGTGCTCGATCCAAGCAGTTCGATTGCGCCGCCCGAACCGACATTTTTTCCGGTAGCGCCACTCCCGCCGCAAGTATCGTCGCAGCCTCCGGTCTTGCCGCAGCCGCTGGCGCCGGTCGTCTATCCGGCAAAGGCGGCGGCGCGGCCCGGTGCGGTCCTGCCGCCGCCGCCCGACCAATTGCCGATCTCAAATCCACCCACTGAGGTTCATCCGCTATCGGCGGCGAACCGGCCCGGCGCCGTCTTGCCGATTCCGCCGCCGATCGACTTCGTCGGATCCGCCAGCACGCCGCCACCCGGCACGCCGCAGCCGAACATCTTGCCGCTCGGCACTGTGCCGCAGCACACTTTGCCAATCGCCGGCGGCGATCCCTATGAAGCGCTCGGCATCAAGGCAGGCTCCTTTCTGGTGCTGCCTGCGGTCGAGCTATCGACCGCTTACGACACCAATCCGCAGCACGCGTCAGCAGGCGGGCCCAGCTCGGTCTATTTCGTGGTCGCGCCGGAACTGCACGTACGTTCCGATTGGTCGAGCAATTCGCTCACCGCCGATATCATCGGGTCCTATACCGACTACGAAAATGACACGTTCACACCATCGCTCAATCATCCGTTTCTCAACGCGAAGGTGGATGGCCGGCTCGACGTCACGCGCGACACGCAAATCCTGCTCGAAAATCGCGTGACCGTCTCGACCGATAATCCGGGCAGCCCCAACATCCTGGCCGGTATCGCCAAGCTGCCGATCGATACCACGGTTGGCGGCACCTTCGGGGTAGCTGAGCAATTGGCTCGCTTCAACGTTTCACTCAAGGGCACTTTCGATCGATCCGTCTATCAAAACGACGATCTGACCGACGGTGAGAGCGTGAGCCAAGATACCCGCAATTTCGACCAATATGCCGGCATCTTGCGCCTCGGCTATGAGGTCAATCCCGGATTCAAGCCGTTCGTGGAGGTCAGCGAAGATACCCGCATTCACGACCTGCAGTTCGACAGCTTTGGCGAAAACCGCGATTCCAATGGCCAAAGCGCCAAGGTCGGCAGCGATGTTAATCTTTTCGGCTCGCTCACCGGCGAAATTGCGGTCGGCTATATGGAGCGCGACTACCACGATCCGACCTTGCCGAATATCAGCGGAACCACGCTGGACGGCTCATTGCTCTGGCAGGTGACCGGACTGACGACGGCGAAGCTCACCGCGGCATCAACGGTCGGCGAGTCGATCCTCCAGGGTGTCTCCGGCGCGTTCAGCCGCGATTTCAACATCGAGGTCGATCACGCGCTGCGGACCTGGCTCATCGCCAACGCGCAGGTCGGCTACGGCCGCGACGAATATGTCGGCATGGCGCGCGATGACAATCGCTTTTTCGTGGCCACAGGCTTGACCTACAAATTAAACCGCAAGATGCAGCTGAAAGGCGAACTGCGGCACGACTGGCTCACATCCACCATGACCGGCGTGGCCTACGATTCGACGTCCGTCCTGATGACCTTGCGCCTGCAGCAGTGATACTTAGCTGATTTAGCTTGGTCCCAGAAGCCGGGGAGGGCCTTTTGAGCGAATACGAGCGCTGGGAAGCCCGCTACGCGGCGCCGGAATATGCTTTCGGCACCGAGCCGAACTATTTCCTTCAATCCTGCAAGGCGCTGCTGCCACCGTCCGGGCGGGCGCTTGCCGTCGCGGATGGCGAAGGACGCAATGGCGTTTGGCTCGCTCAACAGGGTTTCGACGTGCTGTCGATCGACTTCTCGCCTTCGGCGCAAAACAAAGCCCGGGCGCTCGCGGCCGAGCGGCATGTCAATGTCACGTTTGCTCAGGTCGACGTGCATCGATGGGACTATCCAGACACCGCCTTCGATGTGGTCGTAGAAATCTTCGCTCAATTCAGTTCGCCAGCCGAGCGCGCTTTGAAGTGGGCCGGCATGCGGCGCGCGCTCAAGTCGGGCGGTCTCCTGATCATTCAGGGCTATACACCGAAGCAACTGGAATACGGCACCGGCGGTCCCAAACAGGTGGAAAATCTCTATACCCGCGCCATGCTGGAAGCGGCGTTTTCTGATTTTCGCTCCCTGGAGTTGGTGGAGGAGGAGCGCGAAATCCACGAGGGCTCCTCCCATGCCGGAATGTCGGCCGTCATTGGCTTGACCGGCACGAAGCCCTAATCGCTCGCGCCGGTCGGTGCCCAACTGCCGTCAAGCCCGCGGGGATCCCTTTTGATCGCAGCGCAAAAAAAGTCCCGACCAACAATAGGTCGGGATGTCCTCGTTAATCTTCGAACGATGGTCTAGATAAAGACTTATCCTCTGTTGTCATTGATTCAGATCAACGACTCTATGCGTAAGCGCATGCACAGTGTTGCATCCCGTATCAGCTCGATTGATCAGGATCAAAGGTGTTCGCCTGCCCGGATGTAGAGTTATGCTAGTCCCATTCGGGAAAGGAACGCGTCATGAAATTCCAAACAAGAATCATCGTAGCGTCGACAGCAATCGCAATGGCATTAGCGTTGTCGTCGGTACCTGGTTTCGCGGCGAAGTCGCATAAGGCGACAGCAACACTCCCTGCAAAGCCCCTTTACAACGTTGTTGTTCCTCTTGGTCAGCCGCTGCAGGTCAATCCAACTTATGGGCCGAGTTCGCCTAACTTCAACAACGGCTCTTGGCCAGGGGGCCAGCCTGCTCGGTACTGATCAACAAGCAGGCGAACGATAAGGGCGTAAGCGTGCCCGGATCGAGGCGAATATTGGTTGTCGCCTAAAAGACTGAATTTGCGGTCGGGAAGGGGGCCTCGGTCATAGGTTTGGCCGGGGCTTCTTCATGAGCGGCATTCAGTCCTGGAGCACTTGCCGTTCTGACGGAATCAGAGCGGGGCCCTAGCCGCCATTGAAGTCACCGAGAATCTTTTTGATCTCGGCGCGGAAGGCTGGTGCGATATCCGGGCGTTCGAGTGCGTAGGACACGTTGGCGGCGAGAAAGCCTATTTTCGAACCGCAGTCGAAGCTGCGACCCTCGAACTGCAGCCCGTAGAATGGCTGGCTTCGCGCCAGCTGAATCATCGCGTCGGTCAGCTGGATTTCGCCGCCGGCGCCGCGCTCCTGCGTACCTAGAATTTCCAGGATTTCGGGCTGCAGGATGTATCGGCCGGTTAGGATGAGGTTTGACGGCGCGCGGTCGGCCGCTGGTTTTTCCACCATGCTGGTGATCGAGAACATTTTGCCGTTGCGGGCGCCGATGCCGACGACGCCGTATTGATCGATGCGTTCGCGCGGCACTTCTTCGACGGCGACGATATTCGCGGCTTCCGGCAGGTCGCGCGCCGCCTCGATCATCTGCGCCAGACAGCCCTGTTCGTGCTGAACGAGGACGTCGGGCAGCAACAGCGCGAATGGCTCATGGCCGATAAGCTCGCGCGCACACCAAACCGCGTGGCCGAGCCCGAGCGGCTCCTGCTGCCGGGTGAAGCTCGTCGAGCCGGGAACCGGCAGATCCTGATTGAGGTAATCGAGCACCTTGTGCTTCTGCCGTTCCAGCAACGTCATTTCCAGTTCGAACTGGCGGTCAAAATGATCTTCGATGACGCCTTTGTTTCGGCCGGTGACGAATATGAAATGCTCGATGCCGGCCTCCCGCGCCTCGTCGACGACATGCTGGATCAGCGGTCGGTCCACCACCGGCAGCATTTCCTTCGGCATCGCTTTGGTGGCCGGCAAGAACCGGGTGCCGAGGCCGGCGACGGGGAATACGGCTTTGCGGATGTGATTCATGCGATGCCGAGGGGCGTCGAGCCGAAAGAATGTCGGAGGCGGTTCGCGTTGTTGCCTAAATTATCGTCCAAAGTCTTGCGACCCAAAGTCTTGCTGCCCAAAGTCTTGCCTAATTGCTTGTCCAGTTGTGAAGGCGCGATGTTGTGGGAATTTCTGAACCCGACGAATACTTTAAGCCGCATTTTGTTGCCGCATCGTGAATGCCGATGGCGGAAAATCGCCAAACCTGCAGCGGTAACAACCCGCTGTTAGTGATTCGAGATACATTAGCAGGTGCCTGCGAGTGGAACCATAAGTCGAAAGCGATGACCATCTTCAAGCTCTTCCCACGCTTCGCGGCGGCAGTCCTGGTCGTTACCGGTGTGATCGGCATCGGCCTTGCCGGCGTCGCGCGGGCGCAAGATAAGTCCGGCAACTGGCTGACGCGCTTGTTTCAACCCCCGCCGGCAAGCTCGGTTCCCGGCTCGAGCGATGCATTGCCATTGAGCGGTCAAGGATCGGGCAGCCAATCGTGGAGTGGGCAGCCCGGCGCCTCGGGCAACCCGCAGATGACGGCGGATGCAATTCGTTCAGCAGCCGCCGAATTCGGCGGCTGCGTCGAGGCTTTATGGCCCGAAGCCGCGCGGCGCGGCGTCACGCGGGCGAATTTCGAACGGTTCACCGCGGGGCTGACGCCGGACCTGCACATTATGGATTTGCTCGATGCGCAACCGGAATTCACCAAGTCGACCTGGGACTATCTTGACCTATTGGTGAGCGACGACCGTATCGCGCGCGGCCGCGAGCTGCTGGCGCAATACGCGGCGACCTTCGATGCCATGGAGCGCAGCTACGGCGTCGACCGTCACATCATCGCTGCGATCTGGGGCGTCGAGTCGAATTACGGCACGCTCGGCGGCGATCGCTCCGTCATCCGCTCGACTGCGACGCTCGCCTGCGTTGGCCGCCGCCGCGATTATTTCCGTGAAGAATTTTTGTCGGCGCTTGATATCCTGCAGCGCGGCGATGTGCCGCCCGAGCATTTGATCGGCTCGTGGGCCGGCGCATTTGGCCCGACCCAATTCATGCCGACGTCGTTCAAGCGTTATGCGGTGGATTTCGACGGCGATGGCCACCGCGACGTCGTCGATTCCGTGCCGGACCTCGTTGCCTCCACCGCGAACAATCTGAAAATGGACGGCTGGCTGCCTGGCCAGACCTGGGGCTACGAAGTCGTCCTGCCGCAAAATTTCGATTACCTGATGGCCGACCACTCACGGCTTATGACCGTGCAGCAATGGCAAGGCTTGGGCGTGCGCCGCGCCAGCGGCGGGGCTTTCCCTCACCCCGACGACCGCGCTTTCTTGCTGGTGCCGGCGGGAGCACGCGGGCCGTCTTTTCTGATGCTACAAAATTTCCGCGTCATCATGAAATACAATCCGGCTGAAGCCTATGCGCTCGCCATCGGCCATCTCGCCGACCGGCTGCGTGGCGGCGGTCCATTCGTGCAACCCTGGCCGCGCGACGAGCGCGTGCTGTCGCTCGACGAGCGGTATGAAATGCAGCAATTGTTGGCGCGGCGCGGTTTCAATATCGGCGACACCGACGGCCTGCTCGGGCCGCGCACTCGGCTTGCGATTCGCAATTTTCAGGTCTCGGTCGGGCAGATTCCTGACGGCTTCGCATCGAGCGGTGTGCTTGACCGCTTACGCCAGCCGTGACCGCGGCCGGCGGCCGGGAACCATCTTCAAACTGACACTTTTTGCGCCTGTGCTAGGAGCGCGCTTTTATCGGCGTGATGCTCTAAGATGGCGGGGCGCGTAGCCCCGGTTGATTTGGTCCGTTTCATGCGATTGTCGAATAAAGAACGGCGAGTGTTGCGACGTTTCTTGATCCCGCTCGCGGTTGTGGCAGGGTCTGCGGCTTTGCTCGCCTCTGGTCTACCCGCTGCCGCTCAGTTCTGGGGCGACCGCTGGCCGAACCAACGCCCCTACCAGCCGCAACAGCCGCCGCGGGATTATTATTCCTTCCCGTTCGGCAACGGCGGGTTCATTCGACCGCCGCCGCCGGTGGTGGATTTTACCAAAGCCCCGCCGTCGCGTAAGCTCGAAACTCAGCCGGCGACGACAGTCGTGGTGATCGGCGATTCCATGGCGGACTGGCTCGGCTACGGCCTCGATGAGACCTACGCCGATCAGCCCGATATCGCTGTGGAGCGCAAGATCCGCGCTTATTCGGGTCTCATCCGTTATGAATCCAAGAACGAGACGCTCGACTGGCCGCAGGCGATCAAAGACGCGCTGAGCACAGAAAAGCCGAACGTTATCGTCGTCATGCTCGGCTTGAATGACCGCTTGTCGCTGCGCGACCGCACGCCGCCGCATCCCGGCCCGCAACAAAAGGGCGAACCAGCGACGCCAACCGGTCANNCTGCGCCGCAACTGCAGGCCCCCGCGGCGCCGGATGCCGAGACGGCCCCGCGGGGCGACGCTGCCGCCGGCGGCGACGCGCAGCGGCCGGTTGCCGGCGGTTCGTATGAGTTTCACACCGATCAGTGGGCTGACCTTTACGGCAAGCGCATCGACGAAATGATCGCGGCGCTCAAAGTTAAGGGAGTTCCTGTTCTGTGGGTTGGGCTGCCCGCGATCCGCGGCGCCAAATCGACCAGCGACATGAGCTATCTCGACGAGCTTTATCGCCAGCGCGCCGAGAAGGCCGGCATCACTTACGTCGATCTCTGGGATGGTTTTGTCGACGAGCAGGGGCGCTACGCGGTGCAGGGCCCGGATTTCGAAGGTCAGATCCGACGGCTGCGCACCGGCGACGGCGTTCATTTCACCAAGGCCGGCGCGGTGAAGCTGGCAAGTTATGTCGATCGCGAATTGCGACGCGTCATGTCGAACCACGTCGTGCCGGTGGCATTGCCGGGACCGGAAGCCACAATGCCGCCGAAGCCCGGCCCGACCGGGCGGCCTGACGTCGGCCCGGTGCTGCCGCTGACGACTGGCGGTGGCGAGGCCGGCGATCTTGCCGGCGCAAGCGGCCATCCGACACAGGCGACGCCCGATCCGGTTGCGGCGAAAGTGTTGAGCCGCGGCGATGCACTCGCGGCGCCGGCAGGCCGTGCCGACGACTTCTCCTGGCCGCGTCCCGGCAACGATGCGAGTGCGACGCCGGAAGTGGCCGCTCCGCAACCCGCCGTCCTGACGCCGGCCACGCCAGCGAAGAAAAGTCCTACGGGACGTGACGAAGCGAAAAAGCCTGCCGATGCAAAAAGCGATGCCAAGAATAAGCCTTCGGCCGACCTAGGCGCGCGAGCGCGCCGAGCGCCGAGCGCCGATCTCGACGGTGCACCGGTGGCACCGGCACCGATCGGCGTGCGCTAGCGCATGATCCTGAAACGTGAGGGCCGATTTTCAAGTCAGACCATGCGCAAACGAAGAATTTAGCGCGGCAGCGACGTCGATCCCATCAAGAATTTGTCGACCGCGCGTGCCGCCTGGCGACCTTCCCGGATCGCCCAGACGACGAGCGACTGGCCGCGGCGCATGTCGCCCGCGGCGAAGATTTTGTCGATCGAGGTACGGTAATCCTCGGTCGTAGCGCTCACATTGCCGCGTTTATCGAGTGCGAGATCGAGGCCCTTGAGCATGCCTTCGTGCACCGGATGAAGAAAACCCATCGCCAACAGCACGAGGTCGGCTGCAATCTCGAATTCGGTGCCAGGAAGCGGCTGCATCTTGGCGTCGATGCGCGCGCAGTGCAGCTTTTTTACCGCGCCGTTCTCGCCGGAGAATTTGGTCGTCGTCACCGCGAAGTCGCGCTCGGCGCCTTCTTCGTGGCTTGACGAGGTGCGCAGCTTGAGCGGCCAATTCGGCCAGGTCAAGAGTTTGTTCTCGTGCGCCGGCGGCTCCGGCATGATTTCAAAATTCGTGACCGACAGTGCGCCTTGGCGGAACGAGGTGCCGATGCAGTCGGATCCGGTATCGCCGCCGCCGATGACGACGACATGCTTGCCGGTGGCGAGGATCGGCTCGCGGTCGTCGGCCGGCTCGCCGGCGACGCGCCGATTCTGCTGCGGCAGGAATTCCATGGCGAAGTGGATGCCCTTGAACTCGCGTCCGGGCACCGGCAGATCACGTGGCTTTTCGGCGCCGCCGGTGAGCACGACAGCGTCGTGGTCCTTGAGCAACTGATCGGCCGGAACATTGACGCCGACATGGGCGCCATAATGGAACACGACGCCCTCCGCCTGCATTTGTGCGACGCGGCGATCGATGTGAACTTTCTCCATTTTGAAGTCGGGAATGCCGTAGCGCAAAAGCCCGCCGGCCTTCGCCCATTTCTCATAGACGTGAACGTCGTGGCCGGCGCGCGCTAATTGTTGTGCGCAGGCGAGGCCGGCCGGCCCAGAGCCGACGATCGCGACTTTCTTGCCGGTTCGCGCCATCGGCGGTTCGGGCTTAAGCCCCTGCGCAATGGCATGATCGGCGATCGCGCATTCGATCGATTTAATCGTGACGGGATTCTCGTCGATATTGAGCGTGCAGGAGGCCTCGCACGGCGCCGGGCAGACCCGGCCGGTGACTTCCGGAAAATTGTTGGTCGAATGCAGGTTGCGCGCCGCCTCGTCCCACTTGCCGGTATAGACGAGGTCGTTCCAATCGGGGATCTGGTTGTTGACCGGGCATCCCGGCGAGCCGGGCGCGACCGAGCCAGTACCCTGGCAGTAAGGCACGCCGCAATTCATGCAGCGCGCCGCCTGGGTGACGTAGTCCTGCTCCGGCAGCGGCAGTACGAATTCGCGCCAATGGCGAAGCCGTTCAGCGACCGGCTCGTAGTCGCGATCCTCACGCTGGTATTCGAGAAAGCCGGTGATCTTGCCCAAAGGCGCTCTCTTCTCTTGTCTCTCTGCTCTGGGGACGGTTCTTTAGGCTCTATTCCGCGGCGATGGCCGCGGCTTTGAGTTCGTTGAGAGCGCGACGATATTCGATCGGCATCACTTTACGGAATTTTGGATACCACGTCTTCCATTCCGCCAGGATTTTGGCGGCGACGGTCGAGTCGGTGAAGCGCGCATGGCGCGAAACGAGATGATGCAGCCGATGCCCATCGAAACGGCTCATATCCGACATGATATCGACCATGCCATGCGCTTCGAGATCGCGGGCATGATGGAAGACGCGCGCGTTGATGTCTTCTTCGCCTGGCATCGGTTCGAGCTCGACCATCGCGAGATTGCAGCGCGAGGCAAAGCTGCCGTCCTCGTCGAGCACATAGGCAACGCCGCCCGACATGCCGGCGGCGAAGTTGCGGCCGGTTGGTCCGAGCACCACCACGGCGCCTCCGGTCATATATTCGCAACAATGGTCGCCGGCGCCCTCGATGACGGCGGCCGCGCCCGAATTGCGCACCGCGAAGCGTTCGCCAGCGACGCCGCGGAAATAGCATTCGCCGGCGGTGGCGCCGTACAGCACCGTATTGCCGATGATAATCGAGTGTTCCGGGACGACGCCGGACTCTTCTGACGGACGCACCACGATACGGCCGCCCGACAGGCCCTTGCCGACATAATCATTGGCCTCGCCTTCGAGTTCCAGCGTCACGCCATGGGCGAGCCAGGCGCCGAAGGACTGGCCGGCGGTGCCGACCGCGCGGATATGGATCGTATTGTCCGGCAGGCCCGTATGGCCATAGAGCCGCGCCACTTCGCCCGACAGCATCGCGCCGAAGGAGCGGTTGACGTTGCAGATGTCGGTCTCGATCCGCACCGGCGCGCCGCGCTCCAGCGCCGGGGCCGCGCGCTCGATCAGACCCTTGTCAGCAGTCTTCTCGAGGCCGTGATCCTGGTATTCCGAGCGGAAAATGGTCTGGCCATCCAACGGTTGCGGCTTGTGGAACAGTTTGGTGAAGTCGAGCCCGTTGGCCTTCCAGTGCTGGATCGCCTTTTCGCGGTCGAGCAACTGCATCTGGCCGATCATCTCGTTGAAGGTCCGGAAACCCAACTGGGCCATATATTCGCGCACTTCCTCGGCGACGAAG
>PLTE01000308.1 GCA_003164375.1 Hyphomicrobiales bacterium
CGCATGTTCATCATCGAGACCTTCGAGGCCGGCTGCAAACCACGTCACAGGCCGGCCGCACCTCTCGGCGCAATCAGGATCGATACCTCATGAGCGCGAGCGCCAATTCCCGCCCCCGAACCGCCGAACGCTTTCCTCGCTGGTCATCGACCGGCAACGCCGGAACTCGACCGCACGCGCGCCCGGCATCGCGTTCCTCGCCGCGCTCGTCCGCCACATGCATCCTCATCGGCGCTGAATCAAACCCGACCAGCCACACCAGCGGCCGAAATCAACTGGCCCACGCGCCCCGCAGCCCCGCTCCCACATCTTCGCCGCGATCAAATCGCCATAGATAGCGCCCGCGGCAGCCTTCATACTCAACTTCCCGCGGGTTCCTTCCCTGGAGGCTTTCGGACGACGGCCCCCGTGCGCGTGGCATCGTCCGCGAATGGGCCGTCATCCGAACCCCTTCACAGAATCTGCCCCGCCACTTCGTCGGAGGCGCGGCAGAAGTACCCTCGAAAGCCGCCGCGACGGTCGTCAGCGTTGGGGCGGTCAGGCATCAGACATTGTTCGAGATAATCGCGGCGTATCATTTGGTAACAAGGCTTGATCATCACATCGATGACTCCCAGACTGACCTGGAAAGCGAGCCGAAACTTCGACCAATACCGATCTGTCAATATTTTTTGCCGCTACTCCATCGCTACCCCGGAGGGCAAAATGAGTGGACGACCAGCGCTACCCCAAAAGGGGTGCCCGCTAACGCATTGAACATTCATCAATATTTTTCGGAAGTGTGGTGGGCGCACAAGGACTCGAACNNGGACCCGCTGATTAAGAGTCAGCTGGTCTTTCCCTTAGTTCCATATAATCATCCAGAGTTGGCATTTTGCAGTTGGACGACATTGCCGCCCAATCTTGCTTGGATGCAATAGTTTGCCCACGTGCGCATCAAGGCCCGCCTCTTTTCAAACAGGTCGCCGCGACGGTAGGCCGCTTCGACTTTGTCTCCGACGGTGTGAGCAAGTGCCATTTCAACCACTTCGTTCGGAAACTTTGTCCGCTCCGCGGCCCAATCGCGAAAGGTCGAGCGAAAGCCGTGCACGGTGAGGTCACTTCGCCCCATGCGTTGCAGCACTTTGAGCATCGCCATGTTGCTCAACGGCTCGCCATGGCTTCGGCTTGAAAAGATGAAATCGCCCTCGTCCCCGCCGTCGTCGCTCACGCCGTCGACAATTGCCACTGCCCGATCGGATAAAGGCACGCGATGTTCCTTGCCAGCTTTCATCCGCTCGGCCGGCACGGTCCAGAGTTTGTTCTTCGTGTCTATTTCGGAAAACTTGGCGCCGATGGTCTCGCCGGTGCGAGCCGCGGTGAGGATCGTGAACTCGAGCGCCCGTGCGGCAATGCCGTCTTGCTCCCGTAACTTGGCCAGGAACGCCGGCAGTTCGGCATAGGGCAGCGCGCTGTGATGCTTGGTCTTGCGCACCTTTGATCGCGCCGGTAGCAACTGATCGAGATGCCCTCGCCAGCGCGCTGGATTCTCGCCCTGGCGATAGCCGCGCACCGTGGCCCAGTCCAGCACCGACTCGATGCGACCGCGCAGCCGGCTTGCGGTTTCGGGTTTTTCCGACCACAGCGGTTCGATCACCTTCATCACCAGCGTGGTGTCGATCAGCTGCAATGGCAGCTCGCCGATGATGGGATAGGCATAAGTCTTTAGCGTCGCCGGCCACTGCGCGGCGTGCTTATCGTTTTTCCAGGCGATGCGATGCGCGGCCATGTAGGCTTCTGCGGCGTCTTTGAATTTGAGCGATTTGGCGCGTTGCAACGCCGCCTCCCGCTTGGCCGCCTCGCGCGCCTCGATTGGATCGATATCTTTCTCACGGAGCTTGCGACACTCCAAGGCGCGATCGCGCGCCTCGGCCAATGAGACGGTGGCGAAAGATCCAAGTCCCATTTCGCGGCCGCGACCTTTGAGCCTGTTGGTCGCCGGATCGCGGACCATTTCACCAGTCGCGGCATAGCGTTCGGCAATCCAGTAGCGGAACACCCACGACTTCGCGCCAGAGGCGCTGACCTGCAAATAGAGCCCGCCGCCATCGCCATAGAGGCCCGAGCGCTTCTCGCGCGCGACCCTCAACGCAGTGAGTTTCCCGGTGATCGGCATGAAGTGTCCGCCCAACTGTCCGCCAAACTCGTACCCAATGCGCTACCCATGAAATTTGTGGGTACGGCCCCGAACCGCGGCGAACGAGGCAAAGCAAACATAGTGAGAGAAGCGCCCTATTCAAGGGCACTTCTCGAACGTTGGCGAACAAAGGCGAACAGGATTTTGGCGGAGGGAGTGGGATTCGAACCCACGATACGGTTTCCCGTATACACGCTTTCCAAGCGAGCGCCTTCAGCCACTCGGCCATCCCTCCGCGAAGACGGAACGGAGCGCATATCACGGCGGAGCCGCGCGGTACAACCCGTGCGGTCGATACGCCAAAACGTTGCGGAAAATGGCCTCGCGCAACGCCCAATCGGGCCGAAAAAGCACGGCGACTGCGGTGGAACTTTCATCCGCGTCTGTCGTTAATTTACCAGTCCATAAGAGCCGATACAGGAGGCCGTCATGGGACGCGGGTTATTGCTATGGCTCCTCGGCATTCCGTTGCCGATCATTCTTGTGATCTGGGTCCTCGGCGGCCTGCACGGTTGATATTGCCAGGCGATGCGTAGCGTGACTGAGTGCAGAGGCCCGGCGCGAGCCGGGCCTCTTGCTTTTGCGGACGAGGCACGCTTTCACCCGGCCGCGGCATACCCTACATTAACGCCATGCCTGCGCCCGACGACGAATATCTCGTCCGCCCCGATCCGCACGATCCGCGCCTGACCGAGCGCGTCACCGGCGTCGACCAGACCGGTGCGGCGATCGAGACCGCGGTGACGGTCGAGCGGGCGCTCACGATTTTCCTTAATTCCCAGGAAATTGTGACGGCGATGACCATCAACGATTATCCCGAATATCTGGCGCTCGGCTATCTGCTCAACCAGAACATGCTCAAACCCGATGACGTCGTCACCGGCGTCGATTACGACGAGGAATTGTCGGTCGTGGTCGTGCGCACCAGGCGTAAGACCAATTACGAGAAAAAACTCAAGAAACGCGTGCAGACCTCCGGCTGCGCGCAGGGCACCGTGTTCGGCGATCTCATGGAGGCGCTCGAGAGCGTGACGTTGCCGCAGGCCGAATTGCGCACGTCGTGGCTTTATACGCTCGCGCACACGATCAACACCACGCCGTCGCTTTATCTCGAGGCCGGCGCGATCCATGGCTGCGTGCTGGCGATTAAGGACCGACCGCTCGTCTATATGGAAGACGTCGGCCGCCACAATGCCGTCGACAAGATCGCCGGCTGGATGTTCAAGCACCATGTCGGCGCAGCCGACAAGATTTTCTATACCACCGGCCGACTCACGTCAGAGATGGTGATCAAAACGGTACGCATGGGCATTCCGATCCTGATCTCCCGTTCCGGTTTCACCGCTTGGGGCGTCGAACTGGCGCGCAAGGCGAATTTGACGCTGATCGGCCGCGCCCGCGGCAAGCGCTTCATCGCGCTGGCCGGCGAAAGCCGCATCGTGTTCGATCAGGACCTCGCTTATGTCGAGGAAGAAAGCTCAAAGCACCGGCGCAAGGCCGCGGTGCATGATGAGTAAGTCGCGGGCGTGACCACTCCTGCGACCCTCGGGCTTGTGCTCGCCGGCGGCTTGGCGCGCCGCATGGGCGGCGGCGACAAGGCGCGCATCCGCATCGGCGGCATGACCATTCTGCAGCGGGTGCTCGCCTGCATAGCTCCGCAATGCACTGGTGTCGTCATCAACGCCAACGGCGATCCGGCGCGCTTTGCCGATACCGGCCTCGCCGTAGTCGCCGACAGCGTGCCGGATTTCGCCGGACCGCTTGCCGGCATTCTCGCCGGCCTCGATTGGGCGGCGGCAAACGTGCCGCGCATCGAATGGCTGTTAAGCGTGCCGGGCGATTGTCCATTCCTGCCCAAAAATCTGGTCGCGCGTCTGCATGAGGCGCGCGGCACGGCCGGGACGCCGCTTGCTTGCGCGCGCTCCGGCGAATGGCGCCATCCGGTCGTCGCGCTGTGGCCGGTGGCGCTGCGCGACGAATTACGCCGCGCTCTGGTCGACGAGGGCTTGCGCAAGATCGAGATCTGGACCGCGCGGCACGGCATCGGCATCGCCGACTGGCCGGCCGAGCCGATCGATCCGTTCTTGAACGTCAACACGCCGGAAGACGCCGCGCATGCCGAAGCCGTTGCTGCGCAAAATCCCATGCTCTAACCCACCAGCGACGCGTAGGGGAGAAAGCCGATCGTCGTGCCGGGCTCGACCTCGGTGACATCCTCGCCAAGCTCGGCGACGCCGTCGGTTTCCGTGAGCGAGGTGAGAACGCCGGCGCCGTCCTGCGCGTATTTGACCGCTTCGACGGCGCCGTCGGCCGCCACGCGCAACGACACGCGGACATATTCGCGCCGGCCCTTGCGCTTCTTGTAGGAGAACGTGGCGAGCACCGGCATCGCGACCAGCGGCTCGGGCAGCGCGCCGGCAAGCCGCAGCAACAACGGCCGCACCACGCTCACGAAGGTGACGAAGACCGCGACCGGATTTCCCGGCAACCCGACAAAGGCCGCGCCCTCGCCGCTGTTTGCTCCAATCTTGCCACCGGAGATCACGCCCATCGCAACCGGCCGGCCCGGCTTGATCGCGACCCGCCAAAACACGATGCGGCCGATGCTCTCGATCGCGCTTTTCACATAATCGGCTTCGCCGGCCGAGACGCCGCCCGACGTCACCACCAGATCGTGACCGGCGGCCGCCTCAGCGATCGCGCGCGACAGCGTCTGCGGATCGTCGCTCAAAATGCCGAGATCGGTGACTTCGGCGCCGTACCGCGCAAACATGCCGGCCAAGAGATAGCGATTGGAATCGTACAGCGCGGCGCGCGGCAGCGCCGTTCCAGGCTCGACAATCTCGTCGCCGGTCGAAAACAGCGCCACACGCACGCGCCGGCGCACGTTGAGCTTGGTCAGTCCGAGCGCGGCGGTGAGTGCCACATGCTGCACTGAAAGACGCCGGCCGGCCGGCAATGCGACAGCGCCGGCGCGCATGTCCTCGCCGGCGAGCCTGCGATTGGCGCCACGCTTTAGACCCGGCGGCACGACGACGCCATCGCCGTCGACGCGGCAATCCTCCTGCATGAACACGGTGTCGGCGCCCTCGGGCATCGGCGCGCCGGTGAAGATGCGGATCGCCTGGCCGGGCTTGATCGGCTGGCGCGCCGCGTGGCCCGCCGCGACCCGATCGGCGATCGCGAAGCGCTTGTCGGCGACGGGACTGAGATCCTCGCCGCGCACCGCAAAGCCATCGACGGCGGAATTATCGAACGGCGGCACATTGACCGGCGCGATGATCGCGTCGGCGAGCACGCGGCCTTGGGCGTCGCGCAAGCTTACGTTCTCGCAGCCGGTGACCGGCACGATGCGCTCGGCAATCAGGCGCTCGGCGTCATCGACCGGCAAGAGCGGACCGTTGAAGGCGAAGCAATCGTCGCTGAGCTGCGCCATTAGGCGTCGCTCCCCGACGCTTCGCTCGAAAGGCTGCCTATTTGCTCGCGCGGCAGCGCCTCGGCCTGCAACACATTAGCGATCGCTTCGATATCGTCGAGCGTCAGCACCGGTACTTGTGCCTCCGGCAGGGCAGCATCGGTCGCGATGGCGACGATGCAATCGTCGTCGGGATACAACAGCGGCTTGCCGATGACGGCACGGTAGACCTCAAGCTTCGGATGCGGATGCCGCTTAAAACCTTCGACGATCACGAGGTCGACCGGGCTGAGCTTGCCCAAGATCTCGGCTAGCGGCGGCTCCGGCTCCTGGCGCAACTCGTGGAGTATGGCCCAGCGCCGGCTCGACACGATCGCGACTTCGCTGGCGCCCGCCTCGCGATGCCGCCAGGAATCCTTTCCCGGCTGGTCGGCGTCGAACTCGTGATGCGCATGCTTGACGGTCGCGACCTTCAGGCCCCGCTTCATCAGCACAGGGATCACCTTAGTGACCAGCGTCGTCTTGCCGGAACCGCTCCAGCCCGCGAGACCGATGATGCGCATGACGGTCATTATATGGATGCTTGATCCGCCGGTTCCATGCCCAGCGCCCGAATCCTGGCGCGCACCGTTTCGTCGCGCAATGCGTCGAGAAACGCCTGCACCGCAGGTCTAGCGCGGCGCGCTTCGATCAGCAGAAAATCGTAATACTCAGGCGCGATCGGCAGGAAGCCGAGCCCATACATTCGCGCCACCGGCTCGATCGCTATGCCCCAGTCGGCGCGGTTTTGCGCAATCGCGGCGGCGACCGCATTATGCGAGCGCGGTTGATTGGCGTAGCCCGCGGGCCGTAGACCGCGCAACAGCCCGTCGACCAGAACGCGCGTGCCGGAGCCGGTGTTGCGGTTGACCATCAGCACGGCCGGATCGGCCAGCGCCGCCTTGAGCGCCGCATCGGCGCTGCGGTCCTGGAAGCGCGTGTCGCCGGGGCGAAACACAAAACCCTGCATCCGCCGCCAGCCGGGCACCAGCGCGAGCCCGGGCGTCAGGAGATGCTTGTTGTAGATGCCGGTCGCCGGATCGACCAGATGGACCGGCGCGACATCGCATTCGCCTCGGCGCGCGGCATGAACGCCGCCGAGGCTGCCGACGGCGATGGCGCGCGAGTGAAAGCCGCACTCGGCCAGCGCGCCCACCACGACATCGAGCGCAACATCGTGGCTGCCCATGATGACGAGAGCGGGCGCGCGCGCTTCGTCGCCGATCAGCGTGACTTCGGCCGCGGTGTCGGCGTCGAGCGACGCCGCGAGCGCATCGATCGCCAAAAAGCCGTCGGCCTGGGCAAAGGCCGTGACCGCACCCGAGCCCTTGCCGGTCGGGAACGCGATCAGACCGTCGGAGCCCGCGACCAGCGACACCAGCACGAATTCCTCGCGGCCGAGCTCGGACGCAATCCGCACCGGCACGCGCGCGGTGACGGCCTTCGCGGCTTCCGGCGACAGCCCGGCGCGGGCGCGAATGAGCGGCGCCACAAAAGCGTGAAAGGTAAAAATCGCCGAGGTCGGAAATCCCGGCAGCACGATGAGCGGCTTGTCGCCGATTGCCGCGAGGCAAAGCGGCTTGCCGGGTTTGAGGGCGACGCCATGGACCAGAATGCCGGGCTTGCCGAGCCGTGACACGATGCGGTGCGACAAGTCGCCGGCGCCTTTCGACGTGCCGCCGGAGAGCACGACGATGTCGCAGGACTGTAGCGCGGTGCGCATCGCAAGTTCGAGCGCCGTCTCCTCGTCCGGGAACGCGCCGAACGGCACCGGCTCGCCGCCGGCTTCGACGATTGCCGCGGCGATGATGGCGCCGTTGCTGTCATAGACTCCGCCCGGGTGTAGCGGCTGACCGGGCTCGACCAACTCGTCGCCGGTCGAGAGCACAGCGACCCGCGGGCGGCGCACCACCTCGATCGCGGCGAAGCCGCAGGCGGCGAGCATGCCAATCTCGCGCGAGCCGATCGGCGTACCCTTACGCAGCAAAGTCTCGCCCCGGGCAATGTCGGAGCCGGCATAAGAGATGAATTGCCCGCTCGCCGCCGCGCGGCGCAGGTCGATGGCGGGGCTGATCTCCTCCTCGATCAACTCGGTCTGCTCGATCATCACCACGGCATCGGCGCCGCGCGGGATGACGCCGCCGGTTGCGATCGCGGTTGCGGTCCCAGGCTTGACTTCGACAGATGGCGCCGTGCCACAGGCAATCACTTCGGCATTGAGCGTCAACCGCCGCGGCGCACTGCCACTCGCCAGGATGGTGTCCACAGCGCGCACGGCGAAGCCATCGACATTGGAACGGTCGAACGGCGGCGCGTCGACCGGCGCGATAATGTCGGCTGCGAGCACGCGGCCGAGGATCGCGGCAAGCGGCAGCGATTCCGGACCGAGCACCGAGCGGTCGATGCCGATCTCGAAACGCCGATGCGCCTCCTCAGGTGTCACCACTTCGAGGAATTGCTCCTGCCGCGCCGCGCGCCGCACCGCATCGAGGATCGTCGTGGCGTCACGCGCTTGTTCGGGATCTATGGCCATGGTGTCACGGCAACTTGCGCGCCTGCGGGAAAACCTTCGCTGTCGGCGGAGACGACGATGAAGCCGTCGCTTGCCGTCAGCGTTGAAAATGACAAATAACCGGAGCCGAGCGGTTCCGCCATGCCGGCCGCGCAGCGCACCGGGATCAACTCGACGAGCCCGATTGTCGAGGTGACTTTGCGTTGGAGCGGCAACATCGCCGGCGTTTCGTCGACGCTGCCGCCGGCAAGCTTCGCTATGAGACGAAGCCCGATCAGGAACCAGACTGCCAAAGCGGCGTCGATCCGCCCCGGGATCAGTAGCACCGGCCGCGCGCCGAGCCACCCGAATGCCGCGGTCTCACCCGGCGATAGGGCAATGCCGTGCGTCTCGACGCGGCCAAGCCGCGCCAGTGTCCGCACGCTGGTGTCATTGCGGCCGCTACCGGTGCCGCCAATGGCGATAACCGCGTCGGCGTCTGCGTCCGCCAGCGCCGCTTCGAGCGTACTCGCCTCGCCGATGACGGCACCGCCGGCTTTCGTGATCAAGCGCGCGAGCAAGGCCGACGCTGCGTCGAGCACGGGCGTCTTCGCTGTGCCGCCGCAGGCAAGCCGGAGCCGGGGCATGCGCACTGTCACGTCGGCGACACTGGCCGCCGCCATGATCGCGACGTCGAGCTTGCGCAACCGCTCGCCGGCGCGGCGCAACGGCGTGTGAGAAGCGGCATCGCCGCCCGCCGGCAAAACGCCCTCCCCTGGCGTGACCGCGGCGACGGCCTCGGCGCAATCGCCACGCACAACAACGGCGTCGAGCGGAGTCACGGCGTCGGTTTGCGGCGGCAAGATTGCGCCGGCTTCGATCCGCCGCGGCAAAACCGCGAACGGCAACGGCGCATAGGCGCTGGCATCGGGGATCGCCAAAGCCTCGACCGCATAGCCGTCGCGCAGCGCGATCGGATGCGGCGGGCGCTCCGACACCGCGACATCCTGCGCCAGCGTCGCACCAAGCGCTTGCGGCAGCGCGCCTTGCCACGGCGTCACCGCGCTGACCTGCGCCTCGATAACGCTAAGGATCGCGTCGAGCGGCGTCAGACGGACGATGCGCTGGATGCTGGAATCATGGTTGCTGGAATTAGGGGCCATCGCCGCTATGATAAGGCCGTTCGACCGCTTCGACGACTCGCTCGGATGACCGAAAAGACCCTCAACCTGCGCGGCCTCAAATGCCCGCTGCCGGCGCTCCGCGCCAGGAAGGCGCTGGGCGGCATGGCGCCTGGCGACATTTTGATCCTGGAATGCACGGACCCGCTGACCGCCATCGACATTCCCAATCTCACCCATCAAACCGGCGATACGCTGGAAGACACCAACAAGGGCAAGAAGCTTTTGACGTTCCGGATAAGAAAGAAGTGACGAACCATGCTGCCCCGCGATAGCGGGACGGGATGAGTTCTACCGTCCTCGCGCCACGCCACCGCGCGCGAACTGAAAAGACCCCCG
>PLTE01000294.1 GCA_003164375.1 Hyphomicrobiales bacterium
TGCCACCAGCGCCGCCCGGGATGCGGCCAATCCCAAGGACCTGATCAACGCCATCGAACGCGCCTGCGGCCTGAAGACTGAGATCATTTCCGGCGCCCGCGAAGCGGACTGGGCGTTTCAGGGGGCGGCCACCGACACGACCCTGGCGCTGCGGCCGTTGCTGCTGCTGGACGTGGGCGGCGGGAGCACGGAATTCATCCTTGGCCGCGGCACCCGGAAGCATTTCGCGCACAGCTTTCCCCTCGGCACGGTGCGGCTGATGGAGAAATTTCCGCACCACGATCCGCCCACGACATCCGAGTTCAAGGCGTGCCGCGACTGGCTTGGGAAGTTTCTGCTTCACGAGGTCCGGCCACAAATGGAACCGGCCTTGGTCAAAGAGGAAGGGGATATCCAGCTCGTGGGGACGGGCGGCACGACGAGCATTCTCGCCCGCATTGAAAAGAAGCTGGACCACTTCGACCGCGACCAGATCGAAAGCACGGTGCTGACCTTTGACCAGGTGGCCGCGCGCCGAAAAAACCTGTGGCACCTGCCGCTGGCTGAGCGCAGGGAAATCAAGGGCATGCCGCGGCAACGCGCGGATGTGATCCTGACCGGCGTGCTGATCTACGAGCTGGTCATGGAGGAATTCGGCTTCGAGCAACTGCGCGTGAGCACGCGCGGGCTGCGGTTCGCGGCGGTCATGGAATGACGGTGTTGATATTATGCGCGTATTGATTGTGGGCTGCGGTTATGTGGGCTTGCCGCTGGGCGCGGAACTCCTCCGGCAAGGGCACGCGGTTTTCGGCCTGCGGCGGAGCGGGGCGGACGAGCTGCGGGCCGCGGGCATTGGGCCGCTGCGCGCGGATGTTACACGGGTGGAAACGCTGGCAACGTTGCCGCGCGATTTTGACTGGGTCGTCAACTGTGCGGCATCGGGCGGCGGCAGCGCGGAGGATTACCGGCGGCTGTATTGGGACGGCAACCGCAATTTGATTTCATGGCTCGCGGAGGCGCCGCCGAAGAAATTTGTTTACACGAGCAGCACCAGTGTTTACGGGCAAGACGACGGGGCCATCGTGACCGAAACGAGCCCGGCAGACCCCGAGACCCCGACGGCCCAGGTGCTCGTGGAGACGGAGAAATTGCTGCTGGCGGCCGCGCGCGGCGGTTTTCCCGCCGTCATTGTGCGCGCAGCCGGAATCTACGGACCCGGGCGCGGCCATGCCTGCAAACAGTTTTTGCGGGGCGAGGCGCGCCTCGAAGGCGATGGCTTGCGGTTCATGAACATGATTCATCGCGATGACTTGGCGGGCGCCATCATCGCGGCGCTGGCGCGGGGCGAGCCGGGCGAAATTTACAATGCCGCGGACGACGAGCCGGTGACGCAGTTGGCCTTTTTTACGTGGCTGGCGGCGGAATTGCGACGAGCGCTGCCGCCGCAGGCGGCGGCGGACGAGGAATCCTGGCGCAAACGGGGCCTGACAAACAAACGCGTGAGCAACACGAAGTTGCGCACGCGTCTGGGGTATGAATTCAAGTACCCGGACTTTCGCGCGGGTTACCGGGCGTTATGGGCTGAAGGGTTGAAACCTTGAAGCGCGCCGTAGGCTGGCGCTTCACGTTTCACGCCGCCGACATTGCCCTCCCCGGCCCACCCCATGAACCCCAAGATGGTGGGACGAGGCACCTCACCATGAACCCAGTGGGCGGAGCGCGGCGTTCACGCGGCTTCAACTTCCTATAGCACAAGGACTTCTCACATTGAAGCGGCGTGAACGCCGCGCCCCGGTTCAGGGTTCAATGCGCGAATGCTTCGGGGAAATCTCACACCGCGCTGTCACCGCGTTCGTCGGTGCGAATGCGGACGGCTTCTTCGACGGTGGAAATGAAAATCTTGCCGTCGCCGATTTTACCAGTCTTGGCGGCCTTGAGGATCGCCAGAACCGCAGCCTCCTTGAGGTTGTCGGCCACGACCGTTTCAATCTTGATCTTGGGGAGGAAATCCACGGTGTACTCGCTGCCGCGGTAGATTTCCGTGTGGCCCTTCTGGCGGCCAAATCCTTTGACTTCGCTGACGGTCATCCCTTGGATGCCGAGTTCGTTCAGCGCGTCTTTGACGTCAGTGAGCCGGAACGGCTTGATGATGGCTTCAATCTTTTTCATAGCTTTTACTCATTGTAAGCACGCTCGCCGTGCTGTGACAAGTCGAGGCCGATACTTTCGTCTTCCTGGTCCACCCGCAGGCCGATGACCTTGTCCACGAGTTTGACGATCAAAAACGTGCCGACCGCGGCCAGCGCGACGGTGAACGCCACGCCAATCAACTGGTTGACGAACTGGTGGGAGCCGCCCGCCAGCGAAACAATCACGCCATTCTGCTGGAACGTGCTGGCGATGCCGGGGTTGACATCCGCATTGGCCAGAAAGCCCAGCAGCAGCATGCCGGTGATGCTGCCGATGCCGTGAACGCCGAAAACATCCAGTGAGTCGTCGTAACCACAAACGGACTTAATCTTGGTCACCGCCGTATAGCATACCACACCCGCCACGAGGCCGATGCAAAAAGCTGCTGGAATGGTGACGAAGCCCGAGGCCGGAGTGATGGTGGCCAGTCCGGCAACCATGCCGGCCGCCGCGCCCAGCACGCTGGGCTTGCCCTTCAGTTTCCATTCCATCGCGGCCCAGCTCAGCGCGGCGGCTGCCGCGGAAAAATGCGTGGCGGCAAACGCGCTCGTCGCCAGCGGCCCGGCGGTCAATGCGCTGCCGGCGTTGAAACCGAACCAGCCCACCCACAGCAGACCTGTGCCGATGAGTGACAGCACCACGTTGTGCGGCACCATCGGTTCATGAGGAAAACCGTCGCGTTTGCCGATCATGAGGGCGAACACCAGGGCCGAAACGCCCGAACTGATGTGCACCACCGTGCCGCCGGCGAAGTCGAGCACCTTGACCCAGGCGTCCGGGTTCGCCGAATTGAGGAAGCCGTCCGGTCCCCAGACCCAATGCGCGATCGGCGCATAGACTAAGATCGCCCACAAGCCGATGAACCACAGCATCGCGGAAAATTTCATCCGCTCGGCAAAGGCACCGGCGATCAGCGCCGGCGTGATGATGGCGAAGGTCAGCTGGAAGCAAAAATACACCGATTCCGGAATGGTCGGCGCCAGCGAATTGGGATTGCCGATCCCGGTCGATATGTCGCTAAGCACGCCTTGGAGGAAGGCGCGGTCGAGGCCGCCGATGAACGGCGTGGCGCCGCGGAATGCCATACTATAGGTGCAGACGGTCCATAACACCGTCACCAGGCAGGTGATGGCGAAGCTCGTCATGATGGTGTCGCCGACGTTCTTCTTGCGCACCATGCCGCCGTAGAACAGGCCGAGGCCCGGGATCGTCATCATCAGAACAAGCGCCACCGAGGTCAGCATCCAGGCGGTGTCGCCGGAATTGGGCGTGCATTTCTCCAGGGTTTTGGCATCGCAGGCCGGCGGCGCCGCTGTCGCCGCGGCAGCGGCGGCTGGCGCTTGGGCGAAGGAAGCCTTGGGATAGGTCAGGCCGGCAAACGCGGTGATGAACAACGCCACAAGAAGAACACTAAGTCCCCCACGGGAAAACGACTTGATCGTCATGGCCTAACTCCTATCCCTAACCGGCTGATCGTAGCTTCAGACTGCCGTTTCGTCTGCCTCGCCGCTGCGGACATGCACCGCGCGTGCCAGAAATGAGGCGGCGCGCCGCTTTTTTCATCAAGCCCGGTTTTTGGGCGTCGTGGTGGAGGGCGGAGCAAATTCCACGCAGTCGGATCGTAACCGCTTCACCGGCGACCGGCATCGGCAGCGCTCACCGTCGCCAGCGACGGGATCGCGAGGCGGGGCGCCTTCGCTCCTGCGCGGCTGCCCTCGCAGTTCGGGTGACGGCTTGGACCGCGAGGGTGAGCCGGGACGACGCGCGGCGCTGGCGCGATCACCTGAAAGACAGCAGCGCGGACCAAGACCGGTTGGCGGAATTGTTTCTTGGACGCGTTTGTGGTCCGTCCAAACAAATTAACCTCCAAACAAACCGGCCTCCAAACAAATTAACGAATGTGGCGCTCGCGCCGCATTTTTTCGCATCAGACAAAGGGGCCAAAATTGGGCGCGCGCGTCCCGCAGACTGGACACGAGTTATGCAAATTGGGGCCGTGCAATTCGCTGCATTGATGGTATGACCGCGCTCCTTCTTTCTGCATGGCCCCGCCAACGACCGCAAGGTTTGGCGGGGCTTTCGTTTGCAGGGGGAAGGCGAAGCAAGAAGTCGTAGTGCATGCCAACTAGGAGCTTATCGTAATGAAGTTGACGACGTTATCAGCCGCGATCGCGGCTATGTTTGTGTTCGCTAACTCCGCGCAAGCGGGGCAGCATCATCGCCACCAAATTTTGCGTCACCAAATTTTGCGCAACCATGTCGTTCATCGGCAAACGAGGAGTCGCGATTACGCGTACTCGTCGCAAGGACAATCTGGTTATGGGACGCAGGAAACATTTGCCGGTGGAGGATCGATTTTTTCCGGACAGAGCGCCAACTCCGCTCAACATGGCAGCTCTCTTGGCGGCCGGCCGGCCGCCTGGTGCGGTTGGGAGATGAGGCAGCTCGTTTCCAGCGATCCAGGCGCTGCGTTCAATCTGGCCCGCAACTGGGCACGCTGGGGAGCGCCCGGA
This sequence comes from Hyphomicrobiales bacterium, assembly GCA_003164375.1. Lineage (GTDB taxonomy): Bacteria > Pseudomonadota > Alphaproteobacteria > Rhizobiales > Xanthobacteraceae > BOG-931. The sequence continues at coordinate 4,683 of PLTE01000294.1, forward strand.
CCGGTCGGCGTCGGCGCGATCGTGGTTTGGTCGCACCATGTCGGCAAGATCGTCGGCCAACAGAACGGCAGTTGGGTCGTTCAGTCCGGCAACGACGGCCACGCGGTTCGCACCCGCCCGCGTTCGCTCGCCGGCATCATCGCCGTCCGCTGGGGCTAAGCGCCTCGGCAAGTTGTTACACGGCGATCGCCAACCTCAGGGCCGCTCGGGAAACCGGGCGGCCCGTTTTCGTTATGCTCCAGCGGGCACGTATCGTGGTTTGAACAACATGAAAGCCAGCTACATTCCGGCATAAAAATTTTCACCTGCGATGGTGGGCGCGGGAACGGCGGGCATGCCTATATTAAGTTTCCTGAACAAAGGACCGTAGCATGACCTCGCCCCGTCAACTCCACCTCGGCGCTTTCATGCGCCCGGCCAGCATCCATACCGGCGCCTGGCGCTATCCAGGCGCGTGGCCCGATATGAATTTCAATTTCGCGCATACCAAGGAGGCGATCCAGAAGCTCGAGCGGGCGAAATTCGACGCGTTTTTCATGGCCGACCACATGGCCGTGCTCAACATGCCGATCGATGCGCTCAAGCGCAGCCACACCTCGACCTCGTTCGAGCCCTTCACGCTGTTGTCGGCGCTGTCGCAGGTGACCGAGCGCATTGGGCTCGTTGCCACCGGCTCGACCACGTTCGACGCGCCCTATCACATCGCGCGGCGTTTCGCTTCGCTCGACCATCTGAGCAACGGCCGCGCCGGCTGGAACATCGTCACCACCTCCAATCCCGACGCCGCGCTCAATTTCGGGCTCGACGAGCATATGGAGCATGGCGAGCGCTACCGCCGCGCGCGGGAGTTCTACGACGTGGTGACCGGATTGTGGGACAGCTGGGCGGACGATGCCTTCATCCGCGACGTCGAAGACGGCATTTTTTTCGATCCGGCGAAGATGCATGTGCTCGATCACAAGGGCAAATATCTCTCGGTGCGCGGCCCACTCAATATCGCGCGGCCGGTGCAGGGCTGGCCGGTGATCGTACAGGCCGGCGCGTCGGAGTCCGGCCGCCAGCTCGCCGCCGAGACCGCGGAGGCGGTGTTTACCGCGCAAAGCGATCTCGCCGCCGGCCGGGAGTTTTACGCCGACATCAAGGGCCGCATGGAAAAACTCGGCCGCTCGCGCGCGCACATGAAAATCCTGCCGGCTTGCTTCGTCGTGGTCGGCGATACGGTGGAGGAGGCGCGCGCCAAGCGGGCAAAGCTCGATAGCCTCGTCAATTATGCCAATGCCATCGCGTCGCTGTCGATCGCGCTCGGCCATGACGCCTCGAAATTCGATCCGGACAAGCCGCTGCCGGACAATATTCCGGAGAGCAATGCCTCGAAGAGCGGGCGCGAGCGCGCCATCGCGCTCGGCAAGCGCGACAATTTGACGGTGCGCCAGCTGGCGCAGCGGCTCGGCGGCTATTCCGGCCTCGCCATGGTCGGCACGGCCGCGACGATTGCCGACGAGATGCAGCAGTGGCTCGAACAAGAGGGTTCCGACGGATTTACGGTGATGTTTCCTTATCTGCCGGGCGGGCTTGACGACTTCGTCGACCGCGTGGTGCCGGAGTTGCAGAAGCGCTCGCTGTTCCGGAGCGACTATGAAGGCACGACGTTGCGCGAGCACCTCGGCCTGCCGCGGCCGACTAACCGGTTTTTTCAGAATTGAAGGGTGGGAGCTCTTTGTCGCTAGTGAAGGGGCCACACCCCGGGCGGACAGAGGATCACGTCATAGCCGGTCGGGATGCCGCCCGGCGTTCGACCATAGGTTTGCCCGCATTGCGGCGGCACCGGCATGCAGCCGAGAACCGTGCAAGCGATATGCTCTTGGGCTTGAGCGACCGGATGAGTAGCATGGCGATGGTGAGCGGTCTTCGCGGGCGCCGCATTGGCGGCACTGCCGGCAATTGCAATGGCGGCGATGATGAAGCACGACCTCATGGCTTAGCCTGCCGTCGCGACGCCATACTTAGCGTGTCGCGAAATTCGTGGCGTTGAAGCGGCTTTTCTGTTCTTCGCTCAATTTGGTCTCGAAGCTTGCAAGCGCCACCTGAACCGACAATACGGCGCGCCAGGTCGAATCCAGCCGCGCCTCGCTTGCCTGCAGCCGGCCGAGCGCCGTCGGCGGCACCGCCGATGGGCAATGCGCTTCGAGATCGCTCGCGGCCTGGCTGAAGGCCTGCTTCATGTCGTTGAAGGCCGAGCGTTGCGCGTCAGTCGGCTGCACCGATTGATCGATCTGGCCGAGCGACCGCTCGATGGCCGCGCCCGAGCCGCTACACGACCGGGCGATCTCGGTCCGGTCGTGACGGTCGCTCCCGGCCGGCGCCTCGATCATGGCGGCAAAGCGGGCTTTCTGCTCGTCGCTTAAGGATTGCTCGAAATCCTGCAGCGGTTGGCGGATAATATCGACCGCCATGGTCAATTCCTCGACCTGCGACCCCATCAGCTGCAGACGCGCAGTCGGCTGCGTCGGAATCGTATTGGGGCATGATTTTGCAAGGTAGCCGGACGCGGCACCGAGCGCGCCGCCGAGTTTTTGCAAAAGCTGTACCTGCTCTGCCGTCGGCGCAAGCTCGCCGCGCAGGCGGCCGACGATGACATCGGCGTCGTCGGGCCGCTGGCACAAGCGCTGATCGGGAGCGGCCGGCGCCGGGGCGAACGCCGTGGTGAAAATATCCTGATAGCCGAATGGCCACGCCGACGAATCGGCCGGCCAGAAGACATTTTCGAAAATCGCCGATAGCGCGAGATTGGGATAGAGCAACGCCGTCCGGCCGGCTTGCGCGGATTCCGGATGCGCAAGCTCATCCGGATTGCCGCGCATGTAAAGCGGATGATGCCGGTAGCGATAGCCGAAGAACGGCAGGCCGATATGAAGCGGGCCGATGCGCAGACCGAAAGCGGCTGCCGGCGGCGGCGACGCGACAACTGCTGCAAGCGCGGCAATCGCGAGGGAAACGCCGAGCTTTCGCATCATGAGGCCCTCCGAAATAGGCTCGGTATCAACGCGCGGCAGGCGGCGATGGTTCCAGCATCGCTTCGCCCTGCCGTTTGGCGCCGAGGTGCAGCAGCGGCACCAGCACAAAGGCAAAGGCCGTGAACGCCGCCGAAACCAGTACGAGCGGCGGCAAGCTATGGTTAAACAGGTGCGTGTACAAAAACGATCCGATGTTGTCGGCAAGCGCGCTGGCGAGATTGATGATCGACATCAGCACGGCGAAGGAAAAACCCTCCGCCCGCGGCGGGCAAAAATCGGCCGCCAGCGTCAGCGTCGCCACCGTCGCCAGCATGGCAGCGAAACCGCCGCAGAAGCTGATGATCGCCGCAGCCGGCTCGTTCCAGAACAACAGATAGGCCGCGGTCGCTGTCGTGCCGAGCGCGATGCTGAGATTCAAGAGGTGCTTTAAGGTCAAATTCTCGAAGAAACGCCGGTACAGCAGCGCGCCGACCACCCATCCGGCCGAACCGATCGATCCCAAAATCCCGATATAGGCTTGCGAGAATTTCAGGTCGTCGGTCATGTGATAGTAGAGCGGCGTGCCCAGCCCGGGGCTGAAATAGTAGAGAAAGATGAAGACGGCGACGATCCACAATTCGCGGCGTTCGAAAGCCTTCATCAGGCCGCCGAATGTGCGTTTCATGCCGGCAAGATTGACCGCCGCTTTTTTCTCCGGGATCAGAAACACCGCGCCGATCACGACCACGCAGGGCGCGACCGCAACAATCGCCGCGGCGGCATGCAAGGCCGAAGCAGGCGCCAGATATTGCACCAATTGGCCGCCGATCAAGGCGGAGCTCATGGCGGCGATATTGTACCAGAGCCATTGCTGATTGACGAAGACCCCGCTCTCGCTGAGCCGTTGGCCGTTTTCAACCAGGACCGCACCGCACAAGGTGCTCGAAATCGCCATGGCATAGGCCGTGAGCATCAGCGCGAAGGCGAGGTCGCTCGGCGTATTGAGCTGCGTGACCCAAAAATAGCCGCCGATCGCGGCCAGATTCGCCAGGATCAGATAACTCTTGCGTCGATAGCCGAACAGCGGCACGAAATCGGAAAACAAGCCGTAAACCGGCTTGATGATCCAGGGCAAAGTGAACACCGTGACAAAAGCGGTGACCTGAACCGGCGACCAGCCCTGCGTCTCTTTAAGATAATAGTTGAGCGGCTGCGAGATCAGTCCGGCGATTTGCCCCAGTCCTTCGACGACATAGACCAGCGCAAAAAATATCAAGAGATGTCTGATGGCTTTTCGATCCTCGGGCATCTCGGCGGTGCGAGGCGAGAGCGTTTGCTCATCCATCGGATTGACGTCCGCGCGTTATCGCAGTTGCCTGGGCGTGCCAGTCATCGCTCGGCTTGTGATCGTGCGGCGCGCTCCGAATCGGCGCCGACGGTCGTTCTTTCACCGATACCGAGTTTTTTAACGATCGTCTCGACGATTTCGCGGGGATGCGGCGCGACGGAAACGACGATCGGGCGTTCGTCCGGCTGCGGTTCTTCGAGCGCGGCGAATTGGCTGTCGAGGAGCTCGGGCGGCATGAAATGATCGGCGCGCGCGGCAATGCGCCGCCCGATTAGATCTTGGTCGCCCTGGAGATAGACCAGGCGGACGTCGCGCCGCGATCCGATCAGAATGTCGCGATAGGCGCGTTTGAGCGCCGAGCAGGCGACGATGCCGCGCTCGCCGTTGCGGCGGGTGTTGTCGATCCAGTCGGCGATGGCGTGCAGCCACGGCCAGCGATCCTGGTCGTTGAGCGGCTCGCCGTGATGCATTTTCTCGACGTTCGATTGCGGGTGCAGCCAGTCGCCGTCCTCGTAGATCCATTGCAGGCGATGCGCCAGCATTGCCGCGATCGTGCTTTTGCCGCTGCCGGAAACGCCCATCACGACCAGCACGGCGACGTCGTCGATCGGGGCTGCCGCGGTCATTTGAGTTCTCCCGCTTCGTTCTCCGGTGCCGCGGCGCGCACGATCAGCCAGGTCAGCGCGCCGTGGGAATAGGCATGATGCGCCGGCAGATCCTCGCCGGCAAGAACGCGGCGCAGGATCGCGCGCTTGTCGGCGTTGTCGACCAGAAAAAGCATCTCGCGAGTGGCGGCTAGCGCCGGAAACGTCAAGGTGACGCGCGGCACGAACGGCTCCATGCCGGCTTTGGCGATGCCGAGCGCCCAGTGTTGCGTTTCGCTGAGCGCCGGGGAGTGCGGGAACAGCGAGGCGGTGTGGCCGTCGCTGCCGAGCCCCATCAGGACAAGGTCGAACAATGGCCGCGCCGGATCGAGCCGCGGCGCGCCATAGAATGTCTTCAACTCGTCTTTATAACGGTGCGCCGCGTCTTCGGGACTCTGCGCCTCGGTCGCGATCGGATGGATGTTGGCGGGCGGGGCGCCGACGCGATCGAGAAAGACGCGTCGTGCCGCTCCCATATTGCTCAGAGGATGGTTTTGCGGGACGAAACGGTCGTCGCCGATGAACCAATGCACGCGATCCCACGGCACTTTGCCGCGCCAAGGCTGTTCGGCGAGCAGGCGGTAGAGGCCTTGCGGGGACGATCCGCCGGTCAGGCACACCGCGGCGCGGCCGTCGTGCGAAACGCGGTCGATCAGCCGCTGAGCGGCGGCTTCAGCCAAGGCCGCGGCATCCCCGGCCACGACGATGTCCGCTGCCGATCTAACAGTGGTCATGACCGAATTCATGCGATCGACCGCCAGCGGCGTCCGTCGCGCTGCAAAAGCTCATCGGCTTCGCTCGGACCCTCGCTGCCGGCCCGATAGCCGGCGAGGCCGCTTGCGGGCGCCGCGCGCCAGGCATCGAGAAACGGCTGCACCACGCGCCAGCCGGTTTCGATGCCGTCGGCGCGCGGATAAAGGATGGCGTCGCCGATCATGCAGTCGTAGATCAGGGTTTCGTAACCGGTCGACGGCGCCACGTCGAAATAGTCCTCATATTTGAATGTCATGCCGACGCCGCCGATTGAGATCGAAGGTCCCGGAACCTTGGCGTTGAATTCAAGCCCGATGCATTCGTTCGGCTGGATTCCGATCACCAGAAAATTCTCGGCGAGCCGGTCGATCGGCGTGTTGCGGAACATCGCAACCGGCGCCTGCTTGAATTTGATCGCCACCTCGCTTTGCTTGGCGCGGAGCGCCTTTCCTGTGCGCAAATAGAACGGCACGCCTGCCCAGCGCCAATTATCGATCATCAGCTTGAGCGCGACATAGGTTTCCGTGACGCTGTCGGGTTTGACGTCGTTGGATTTGCGGTAGGCTACCACGGCGCGATTTTCGATGGTGCCGTCGCCGTATTGCGCGCGCACCGAATTGCGCAGCGCTTCGTCCGGCGTCTGCATTTGGATGGCATCGAGCAATTGCGCCTTCTCGGCGCGCACGTCATCGGCGGCGAAGCGCGACGGCGGCTCCATGGCGATGAGCGATAAGAGCTGACACAAATGGTTCGGCACCATGTCGCGCAGCGCGCCGGTCGCATCGTAATAGCTGCCGCGACGTTCGACGGTGAGCGATTCGGCGACCGTGATCTGGACGTGGTCGATGTGATTGCGATTCCAGAGTGGCTCGAACAGCCCGTTGGCGAAACGAAGCACCAGGATATTTTGCACCGTCTCCTTGCCGAGATAATG
>PLTE01000128.1 GCA_003164375.1 Hyphomicrobiales bacterium
TGTAGAGCGGCTCGGCGTCGGCGTAGCGGCCCTGGGTGTCGTAGAGCGCTGCCAGATTGCTCAGCACCGTCGCGACATCGGGGTGATCGGGCCCGAGCGCTTTTTCCCGGATCGCCAGCGCCCGCTTATAGAGCGGCTCGGCCTCGGCGTAGTGGCCTTGGCCCTGGTAGAGCGCTGCCAGATTGCTCAGCACCACCGCAACGGTGGGGTGATCGGGCCCGAACGCCTTTTCCCGGATCGCCAGCGACCGCTTGTAGAGCGGCTCGGCCTCGGCGTAGTGGCCTTGGCTCTGGTAGAGCACCGCCAGATTGTTCAGCACCTGCGCGACATCAGGGTGATCGGGCCCGAGCGCCTTTTCCCGGATCGTCAGCGACCGCTTGTAGAGCGGCTCAGCGTCGGCGTAACGGCCTTGGCTCCAGTAGAGCCCGGCCAGATTGTTCAGCGACGTTGCGACATCAGGGTGATCGGGCCCGAGCGCTTTTTCCCGGATCGCCAGCGCGCGCTTGTAGAGCGGCTCGGCATCGCCGTAGCGGCCCTGGTTGCGGTAGAGATCGGCCAGATTGTTCAGCGTTGCAGCGCCATCAGGATGATCGGGCCCGAGCGCCTTTTCCCGGATCGCCAGCGCGCGCTGGTAGAGCGGCTCGGCTTCGGCGTAGCGGGCCTGGTTGTTGTAGAGCTCAGCCAGATTGTGCAGCGATAGCGCGACATCGGGATGATCGGGCCCGAGCGCTTTTTCCCGGATCGCCAGCGCCCGCTTGTAGAGCGGCTCGGCGTCGGCGTAACGGCCCTCGTTGTTGTAGAGCTTAGCCAGATTGTTCAGCGACGCTGCGACATCGGGGTGATCGGGCCCCAGCGCTTTTTCCCGGATCGCCAGCGCGCGCCGGTAGAGCGGCTCGGCATCGCCGTAGCGGGCCTGTTTGTCGTAGAGTGAAGCCAGATTGTTCAGCGCAGCGGCGACCTCGGGGTGATTGGGCCCGAGCGCCTTTTCCCGGAGCGCCAGCAATTGCTCTGCCAGGGGAATCGCTTCGACGATCTTTCCGCCGTTAAAGAGCTCGACGATCTTCTTGTTCAGATCGTCCGCCGCGTTCACCTGCGCGGGAGCGTGGTTGATTGATCCCACTGTCTGGGCGATGATGGCAGTTACGACTAAACAAAAATGCTTGATGAGGTTCATAGCCTCGGTTCCGCTCTTGCACGACAACGTCATGTCGAATTTGCCGACGAGCGATCCGACGTATTTTTAAGAGAGGGCGCGCACTACCTTGGCCATCACGGGGTCCGAACCGTTAGCGGCCCTAGCATCGTTAATTCATGGAATAATGCAAGTCTCGCTCTTTGCTTGGCGAACCCCTGGCAACGATCGCTCCCGCGCAGTAGCTGATCAAGGAATGGGTCGCGGTCCATCTTCCGGCTCTCAGCTCGGCTTGACGCACAAATATTCTAAGCCTCTCGGTTATCGGTCGCCACCCAAACGGCACCCGTATCGATCCGCTTGGTGCAGGCGGCAATTTCGCGTACATCGCTCCGGTAAGGCGAAGCAAGGATGGTGTTGGCGAGACAGTTTGCTCTTCTGTCGAAGACAAAGAGGACTACCGATCATGGCAATGGCGCCTTGGTATGAGCATGCAGAGCTTCTATATGCAGCTGTTCGAAAAGCGGCTTTTGTCCTGCGAGCACCGATTGATCGTGTCGAAGTCACTTCCGGTAAGGTTCGATTCTGGTGCGAAACCAAAATTCTATTCTGGCCGATAACCAAAAAGCTCACGATCAACTACCGATACGTCGACAACCCGCGCAGAAACCCGGGAGCTGCGCCGAGTCTGTTGTTTGACGGCGAAAATACTCCGCGCTTTAGCGCTCAACCTCGGACCAATCGCGCGGCGCTACCCTCTTGGGGCGAGCGGGAAGAACTTCTCAACGCCACCATTTCTAAAGCAACCTTGTGCCTCCGCGCAGAGATCGATCGCATCGAGGTTACTTCGGACCAAGTCCTGTTCTGGGCCGGCACCACGGAGCTCGCGGTCGCCTACCAATACCTCGACAAGCCGAGCGAGCGCCTGAAGTGTCGAGGATTCCTGATCGATGGCGAAGACTACTGGGAATGTTTCAAGACTTGATTTGCGGTCGATCCGCCGACATCTGCAAGGCAGTTCGACTTCCGCTTCTGGTCAGCAACTACCTCGCCGAACACCGGCCGGCGCGGCAGCGCGCAGATCAGGCCATCTCGTCGTCACGCCACCCGAGCATCGATCTTGCGATGCGAAAGAATAAGCTCTGTCATCTTCGCAGCAGATATCGGCGGGCTGAATAGATAGCCCTGAAATTCCGTACAGCCGAGCGTGCGGAGAATTTCCCTTTGCTGCTCCGTCTCGACCCCTTCTGCGGTCGTTGTCATGTTGCGCGTTTTGGCGATGGTCATGACGGCCTGCACGATCGATTGCTGGCCGACAGAGTTTTCAACGCCTTTGATAAACGACTGGTCAATCTTGATCTTGTCGAACGGGAAACGTTGCAAATAGCTCAGCGATGAATACCCGGTGCCAAAATCATCCATTGCAATCCGCACCCCGACTTCTCTCAGTTGGTGGAGCACGGCGAGCGCTTCGACGTCATCGTGGATGAGGACCGCCTCGGTAATCTCTAATTCAAGCCGTTGAGCCGGTAGTCCCGACATAGCGAGCGCGTTGACGACCAATTGCACAAAGCCGCCGTTTTTGAATTGGACCGGCGAAACGTTGACCGAGATCTTGACGTCATCCGGCCAGGTCGCAGCCTGCCCACACGCTGTTCTAAGAACCCATTCTCCGATCGGAACGATAAGTCCGGTCTCTTCAGCTGCTGGGATGAAGTCCGCCGGCGAGACCATGCCCCGCCCGGGGTGGTGCCAGCGCAGCAGCGCTTCGCATCCCGAAATGGTATTCTCTTGTAGATTAACAATCGGCTGATAGACGAGTCCAAATTCACAGCGTTTAATGGCCTGACGCAAATCGATTTCCAGCGCGCGCCGCGCCTTAACCCGCGCATCCATGTCTGGCTCAAAAAAGCGATAAACCCCGCGGCCTTCTGCCTTGGCGCCGTACATCGCAAGGTCTGCGTTCTTCAGCAACTGGTCCGAATCGACCCCGTCATTCGGAGCGACAGCAATGCCGATGCTGGTTTCGGCAAGTAGCTGGTGACCATTGACTTCGAACCGCGGTTTAAGAGCGGCAAATATCCTGGCTATCAGGCCGGTAATATCGGCGGGAACGGTGATGGCGGTCTGAATAATTGCAAACTCATCGCCACCCAAACGAGCAACCGAATCGGTGTCTCTCAAACATGCAATCAAACGATCCGCTACGGCCTTCAATAACTCATCGCCGACTTGATGCCCGAGCGAATCGTTGACAGTTTTGAAGTGATCGAGATCAAGGTAGAGGATAGCGACCTGTTCGCCGCGATGAATCCACTTAAGCGCTTGTTCGAGCTGGTCGCGGAATAACACCCGATTTGGCAGATCGGTCAGCGCATCATAGTGCGCCATGTGCACGATCCGCTCATTCGCGAGTTTGCGTTCGGTCACGTCTTCCATGACGCCAAGCAAGTATTGCGGCTCGCCGTGGCCGTCACGCACGATGATGCGCTTCGATGTAATGATGCGACACCCATTTCCAGGCGTATCGAAACGATGCTCGTCGAAGGACAAATAGCCATCGGAGTCCAAAAGCTTCCTGTCATGTTCCGCGATGAGCTCGGCGCTCGCCGGCGGCCACAATTCGGCGGCCGTCTTGCCGATTATGTGGTCGCTCGATGTGCCGAAATACATCTCGGCTGCCGCATTGACCAAAACGTATCGGAGGTTGCGAACATCCTTGACGATAATTGCGCTCGGAACCCGATTGATGATCTGGTTCAAAAACTCGCGGCTGCGATCGCGTTCCCGTTCGATTTTCGTCCGCTCGGTGATGTCGGTGTGCGTGGTGACCCATCCGCCGCTTGCCAACGGTTGGTCCTTGCGGGCGACGATCCTGCCAGCCTCGGTTTCCAATATGGTTTCGGTTGGGCCCTGCCCAAGCCTGCTCACGATGTCCGAGTAATATTCATCGGCATTGCCGGGAATGCTGCCGGCCGCTTTTCGAAGCAAGATTAAATCATGCAAGGAGCAGCCCGGCTTTACTACCTCCGGCGAGAGGCCATACATTTCGATAAAGCGCCGGTTACATACGACAAGCTTTGCGGATGCGTCGAACATCAACAAGCCTTGCGGCATATTGTTGATCGCGGAGTCCAGGCGCTCCCGCTCCAATTCCACCCGCCAGTGTGACGATGTCTGTTCGCGATGCAGATGCCGCATAATCAGCAGCATCATGCCGGTGATCGTGATAGCCCCGAGGCCTCCGGCGCCGAGCAGAATATACGTTTCATTCCGCCAGTCGGCGAGCGCGGTGTCGACATCCACGGCGACCGACACAAACATTGGGAAATGCGCGAGCCGATGCGCGGCCAGTAGGCGGTCCTTGCTTTCCATCGTGCCGATGAAACGGGCGGCGCCGCTGTCGCGATCGCCGAGGGCGCCGCTTGGCGTCTTGAAATATTTTCCGATCACGGATTCGTTATGGGGATAACGCGCCAGTAACCTGCCGTCGCTTCGATAAAGCGTTATCGAACTGCCTTCGCCAAGTTCGATCGCACGGAAAAGGTTTTCAAAGTAGGAAAGCGTAATCGCTCCAGTAACCAGGCCCAGAAAAGTCCCATTCGCAGCCGTCAGCCTGCGATCTTGGTACAGTGTCCAATCGCCATCGGTGCGGCTGAGAACTGGCTGGCTAAAATATGTCGTCAGTTGAGCATTCGATTTGAGCGTAATGAAGTGCTCCCGGTCCACGATGTTTACCGGATTGAGCATATCGCGTGATGAACTGATTATATCGCCGTCGGCACTTGCGATCTGAAGGTAGTCGGCCTGCTCCAAGCCGCTGATGCTGGCCTTGAGCATCAACTGCGCATCTCGACCGGACATTTGCCGCACGAAGTCTTCGCCGGACGCTACGCCAAGCGATTGTACTCTAACCGCCACACTTTTTTCGACCAGTTCAATCGCCTGAAACGAACGGTCGATCTGTTGGGAGAGGACCAGAGCGGTATTCTTCAATTCGCGCTGGCTTTCGGCCAGCGCGCGGTTCTTGGAGTCTTCTACCGTCAAAACGGTGCCGACTGCGACTGCCGCAACCAGCAGAAAGCCGCACACGATGAGGTATCGAATCGGTCGATTACGCCAGAGCGTCAGTCCGGTGATGTCGCCGTCATCATTTGATTGAAACGGGTGCGACAAAATATTCATCCTCAAGGTGAGAGCGCGGCCGCGTCTCTCAGCCACAATAGCCGCGTGCAGCGGTTGTGGTGAGGTTCACATGGGTATTCGCATGCGGAATAGCGAGTTGCGCCTTCGCTGCCCGGGCATCTGAGAGACACTAAAGGCAGCAAACAGAGATATATCGAGGCATAAGGCTTACATCGCCCGATCCGTGCTCGTTACTATTTGTGTCGATTCAGGAAGAGTAAGAAAAGATTGTATCAAATACGCCGAGACAACGGCCGGAGTTGCCATCATTGGGTAAGGTTATCTGCTTTGGGTCAATAACCGTCGCGGCCCAAGCGCGTTGCGATGTCCGCTTTGCCCCGAAGGCGGACACGCCCGGGCGTTTGTGAGTTCACGCCCTACGACGCCCGCGAAAACCGCGTCTCGTCGTTCTTCAAATATTGATCGAACGCCGCGCAGACCGTGCGCACGAAGGGGCGCGCCTGTTCGGGCAGGCTGATTTCCGTTCCGACAATTTCGAGGAGGCCGTCGCTCACGAAGCCGTCGAGATTGGACAGCTCGACCGCGAAGCGGTCGACGCTGGTGTCGTGCGCGGCACAGATCTCGGCCAAGTCGACGTGCAGATTGCACATCAGGCTGGTGATGATGTCGCGCCGGATGCGGTCCTCGTGGGACAGCGCGCGGCCGCGCACGGTGGCAAGCCTGCCGGCCGAGATCGCTTCGCGGTAGGCCACGGTGGTCGCGG
>PLTE01000177.1 GCA_003164375.1 Hyphomicrobiales bacterium
CGCCGATCAGCACGGGATTATTCTTGGTCCGGCGCGACAGCACCTGAATGGTGCGGCGGATTTCTTCGTCCCGTCCAATAACGGGATCGAGCTTGCCGTCGCGCGCCGCTTGGGTCAGATCGCGGGCGTATTTCTTCAGCGCGTCGTAAGCGTTCTCGGCCGATGCAGAGTCGGCGGTGCGGCCTTTGCGCAGAGCTTCGATCGCGGCGTTAAGCGTTTGCGGCGTGACGCCGGCCTGGCTCAGAATCTTTCCGGCTTCGCTGCCCTTTTCGAGAGCCAGAGCGAGCAATAGCCGTTCAACGGTGACAAAACTGTCGCCAGCCTTCTCGCCCGCTTTCTCGGCGGTGTCGAACACGCGCGCCAGCGCCGGGTCGAGATAGACTTGCCCCTCCCCGCCGCCGGACACGCTCGGCCGCTTGGCGAGCGCCGCCTCGACGGCCGTAAGCGCGGCGCGCGAATTGCCTCCGGCGCGGTCGATCAAGCCAGCAGCGAGCCCTTCGGGGTCGTCGAGCAGGACCTTGAGCAGATGTTCGGGTGCGAATTGCTGGTGTCCCTCGCGTTGGGCGAGCGACTGGGCGGACTGCACGAAACCGCGGCTGCGGTCGGTATATTTCTCAAAATTCATGACACTCCCTCGGCCTATTCCGGACGCCCTAGCGCATGATCCCGAAAAGTGGTCGCCGGTTTTCAGAACAGATCATGCACCTCTATGAAGGCGCGAGCGGAACATCGTCATTGGGTTTACAGGCGGCACCGGCGTCGATGACGAACATCAAAGAAGCCTGTGCCGGTGAACCCCAAAAGGCGATCCACCGCTACAAAATATGGGGGTTCAAGCGGCCGAGAAAAGAGGCAAGACTGCTCGATGACTAAAATTCAAGGGCTTTACCGTTACCCGATAAAAGGCCTGGGCCCCGAGCCGCTTAACCGCATCGCATTGACGCCCGGACAAACCATCCCCGGCGACCGGCTCTATGCCATCGAGAATGGGCCGTCCGGCTTCGATCCCGCAGCGCCTGCCTATCTGTCGAAGACGCATTTCCTGATGCTGATGAAGAACGAACGGCTCGCCAGGCTGCGTAGCTCGTTCGACCAGGACAGCCACATGCTCATTATCAGGGGCGGCAAATGCGAGGTACGCGGAAACCTCCGCACTGCGACAGGCCGCGCCGGGATCGAGCGATTCTTCGCCGATTATTGCGCCGGCGAGTTGCGCGGGGCGCCGAAAATCCTGCATGTCGACGGCCACAGCTTCTCAGACGTCGCCCGCAAGGTGGTGTCGATCATCAACCTCAGCTCGGTCGCCGCGATCGAGAGCATGATCGGCGCGCCGGTCCATCCGTTACGCTTTCGCGGCAATGTCTATGTCGAGGGCTTATCCGCCTGGAGCGAGCTCGAGCTCGTCGGCAAGGAACTGAAAGTGGGTCGACCATCGTCCGACCGCACAGTGCGGCTGAAAGTGGTCAAGCGCACCGTCCGCTGCGCCGCCACCAATGTCGATCCTGACACCGGCGCGCGCGACCTCGAAGTGCCGAAAACGCTGCTGCGCCAACTCGGCCACGCCGACTGCGGCATCTACGCCGAAGTCGTCGAGGGCGGCGAGATCGCGCCGGGCGATCAGATCGAAATTCTCTGAGCCTCAGGCGACGATGCCGGTGAGCGTCGCCGGGCTGTCGATGTGCACCGTCGAGCCGCGAACGCCGGACCACACCGCAACCACCGTCAAGTCGCCGGACTGGCTCAGCGCCACCGGGACGGTAAGCGTGGTGGGGATACGGCCTGTGCTTGGCGGATTGACCTCGTTGTAGGTGAATGATGCGAATGCGCTCTGCACCGTACCATTGACCTGCACCCCGAAATTGCCGCCGGGGTTACTGTTGCCGGTGGCAAAAGGATTGGGAACGTTGAGGATCACCAAAGCCTGCACCCCGACGCCTTGCGGGATCGTGACAGTGAGGCCCGTTATGGGCGTCCAGGAACCGCTATTCGTGGTCAGCGTTCCGCTCGTTTGCGCAGAGACGATCATCGTACCCCCCATGAAAGACGCGGCCGCGTGACGGGCCGCGCAAATCTAATACGATCCTATCGCCAATTACAACTTACATGAGTATTATTTTATTTCACACTTAAATATGCGGGATTTTAGCGCCGAACGAATTTCCATCTGCGGCCTCACCGTCCCCCGCGGCGCGAACGGGATTTTTGCTTACATCCGCAGCAAGCGCTTGGCGTTGCCGGACAGGATCTTGGCTTTATCCTCGTCGCACAGCGGCACACCCTCCATCCAAAGCGTTGCCGGCGGGTTGGGCACGAACGGCCAATCGACCGCGAACAGAATATGGTCGATGCCCATTTCCATGACGCAGCAGAGCAGCGCCGGATTGGAGAAGTTGCCGCTCGTCGTGACGTAAAAGTTGTTGCAGAAAATATCGCGAAAACTCATCGACTTCTGACCCGGCCGCCGCAGCGTGTAATCGACGCGCCAGACCAGAAACGGCAACGTCTCGCCGAGATGGCCGAGGATGATCTTCAGCTTGGGATATTTTTCGAACACACCGGACAACACAAGCCGGATGCCGAGCGTCGCGGTTTCCACCGTATAGCCCCAAGCGGCGCGCGTAAGCATCGGGAAATCCTTGACGTAATCCTGATAGTAGGCCGCGATCACCTCGGCGTGCGGCAATGACGGATGCATATAGACCGGCACGTCGAGCGCTTCGGCGCGCGCATAGATTGGCCAGAATTTTTTGTCGTCGAGGAAGCTGCCGTTGGCGAGGCCGTGCAGCATGGCGCCTTTGAAGCCGAGTTTGACGGTGCGTTCGAGCTCGTCGGCAGCGGCTTCGGGGACCGCGGTCGGTAGCGCCGCAAAGGCGGCGAAGCGTGACGGATTGGCGGCGACGACCCGGTGCAGACGGTCGTTGACACGGCGGGCGAGGTCGACTGCGGTTTCGGCGGGCAGCTTTTGCGTCGACGGTGCGCCGTGCGAGAGTACTTGGATATCGATCGCCGCTTCGTCCATCTCCTTCAGCCGCAGCGCGCCGAGATCCTGCAATTGCGTCATCTGCAAGCCGGGCCGCGCCGCCTCGCTACCGGTGTAGGTCTTGACCAGTTCCTCGTCCCAATAATGCTCTTCGAGCGCGATCACGGGACAATGCGGTTTCTTGAACATAGGCCTCCCCTGTACGTTGCCGGTTGCGTCTTTGCTGTTTCGTCCTGCCTGTTCCGGATTTGTCGGTCGCGCTTAGCGAGCCAACGATCGGCGGTCACGAGCCGTCATTCGTCATGCTGGACACGCAAGTCCCGCCGTAGCGCGGACCAGCCCCGCATGACGGCCTCTCGAATTTTCTGAAAGGCTCCGAAAATGAACAGGGAATAGAAATCCACCGTTGGCGGTCGTGAAGAAAAAGGGCATCTCGAACAGGAACTATCTGTTCGGCGCCGGTGTTAGTGAGCTTGGATGCCAGCATTTCGACCGATTACGGAGACTAACGGATGCGCATGATCACAGTGTCAGTAAACTTGCTCGCGGCCGGGCTGCTGTCAACGACGCTTTCCGTTTCGTCCGCGTCGGCGCAGTCGTCCGCGAACTACCCCTGGTGCCTGATGACCGGGCCCGCGCAGTCGTGCTTCTATATTTCGATGGCGCAATGCATGGCATCGCGGCGCGGCGCCGGCGATTTCTGCGAGCCGAACAATACCTATGTCGGGAACACCTATCCGTGGTCTTACGGATACCGTGCGCCGCAATAGTAGACAGCTGACGAGCAATTCAGACGACCGGATGGGTCCGATAATATTCGGCGTCTTCGGCGCGTTGCGTCCACCCGGCGCGGCCGCGCCACTCGCTGTGGCGCGAGGTCATGTCGCTGCCGTAACGGACGCGGAAAAGAAGCGTGCGCTGCGGCCCGTTGGCATATTCATGCACTTCGCCGGGCGGATGAACGACGAAGGCGCCGGGTACCACGTCGATCGTCTGGTGCGGCGTGCGCATAGTGCCGCCGCCTTCGAAACAGAAATAGATTTCGGTGGCATGCGGATGGCAATGATATGGGCTGATCTGCCCCGGCTCCCAGCAGGCGACCGTGACGTCGCCGTCTTCAATAGTGCCGAGGATTTTCTCGACGTGCTTTTTGGGGTTGAACTCGGCCTCGCGCACCACGCTGAATACATGCATCGCCAATCTCCTCCGCTGCGTTGTTGTAGAGTTTCAGGTGCGTGAGCTTAGGACATGATCTGGTAAAGTGGAAACCGGCTGTTTATTTGGCGGTTACGCCGAAAGCCACGCGGCTCTCGCAATGCTGCTTTGCTACCGCGGCCCATACCGATCGGCCTGAGTCGTTGTTTAATAGAACAGGGGACATCGCGGGCGGCGAAGATATTGCGACGACTGGGGACGACGACCATGGTCCATCTCGCCGATCGGATCCATTTCGACAGGATCCATCTCGACAAAGCGACACTTGCCCGCGTGAATTCGGCCGTCATGCTCGGCGCGATCGTAAGCGGGCTCGCGGCCTGCGCGGTCGGGGCGCTGATCATCGACATCGGCCGATTGTTCTCGATCTGGTGAAACCGCCCGGGCGAGGGCTTCACGAGCCGTTTTCAATCCGGAGCGAGGGCCCTTGCCGCGCTGCAAGTCACTGAATTTTCATAAGAACCTCCGGTAACACGACCTTAATTATGTCCGGCCTATTGTTCGCAGTGCGCGCCATTGGGGGCAGCTATGGGCGAACGTCGCAATTCCAGACGGTCAAAGAGTTTTCTGCAGGGCTTCGTCTATGTCAGCCGCAAGCGCGGAGCGCTCGCTTGCCTGGTCCGCGACCTATCCGACAAGGGCGCCCGCATCATCTTTTCCGATACCGTGACGCTGCCCGATTTGGTCGAGCTCTACATCCCGCAGCGCGAGCAGACGCTGCGCGCCCGCGTGCAATGGCGCCGTAACGACGAGATCGGTCTGCTGTTCACCGCAGTCGAGCACGCAGCCGAGCCCGGTCCGACCGCGAGCGAGGTGGTTCAGCGCGTCGCCATGCTCGAAGCCGAAATCGTTTCGCTGCGCGGGCTGCTCAAGCGGCTCAAACGCGAAAAAGCCGACGACGACAACGAAGCGGCCGCCTAAAGCCCCCTCTCGCTTTCGACGTCCGGCCTGATAATCTCTCCCGCCGAACAAGGGAGAGAAATCGTCATGGCCAAGGCTTATTGGATCGCTACCTATTTCTCGGTTTCCAATCCGGAAGCGCTGGCGGAATATGCCAAGCTTGCCGGTCCTGCGATTGCCGCCGCCGGCGGCAAATTTCTCGCTCGCGGCACCGCGGCCAAGGCCTATGAGAAGGGGCTAAAGCAGCGCGTCGTCCTCATCGAATTCGACAGCGTCGACAAGGCGGCCGGCGCCCATGACAGCCCGGGTTACCAGGCTGCGCTTAAGGTTCTGGGCAACGCCGTCGAGCGCGATTTGCGCATCGTCGAAGCGCTGGCCTGACCGGCCGCCAAATCAAACATCGTCACGGAGTTTTGTCACATGCCGAAAGCCTATTGGGTGACCTGCTATCGCGCCATCTCGGACCCGCAAAAAGTCGCGGCCTATGCCAAGCTTGCCCCGCTCGCGATCGCGCCGTTCGGCGGCCGCTATCTGGCGCGCGCCACGGCGACGGCAGCTTACGAGGCCGGCCAGAAGGAGCGCATCGTGATGTCGGAATTCCCGAGCGTCGAGAAAGCCATCGCCGCTTACGAATGCCCGGCCTACCAGGAAGCGCTCAAGGCGCTCGGCAACGGTGCGGTGCGCGACATCCGCATCGTCGAAGGATTGGAGTAACCACCCGGCCGGGCCACGCTCGAGCGCGATTGCAAAATCGCCCCAACGCCACTATGTAGACGCCATTCGCGATTTAGCCTGCCTTGCCGTCTCGCCCGAAACGTCCGATCCGATACGATCGAGCGCCATAAGATGCCGGAGCCAAATACTCCAGCGGGCCTTTCCCAAGACCACGCAAATCCGGATTGAAGACCGTGCGAATGGTTCGCACGGCCCCCAAAACGCATGATGCGTTGCAAAAGGAGGGCCATGATGGCTCAAGGTACCGTCAAGTTTTTTAACGCCCAGAAGGGTTACGGCTTCATCGTCCAGGACGCCGGCGGCCCGGATGTGTTCGTTCACATCTCCGCAGTCGAGCGCGCCGGCATGAGCGGCCTCGCCGAGGGCCAGAAGCTTCGTTTCGACATCGAAGCCGACCGGCGCAGCGGCAAGTCGTCCGCGACCAACCTGCAAGCGGCGTAATTGACGGCATAAATGAAGCGCCGGCGTCATAATGGCGCCGGCGTTATTATTTAGAGCATGATCTCTAGAGGTGGGAACCGGTCTTCGAAAGAGATCATGCTCAAACCGACTCCTGCGGATCATGCTCGGACAACAAGGAGAACAACAATGCCGAGAAAACCCGGACTGAATTCGGAGTTCGTCATGTTCGACGTGCTCTATGAAGACGGCACGCAGCGCTCCAACCGTAAGGTGCCGCGCGCGCTCGTCGGCGGCATCGATGGCGACAAGCCCGCGCACGGCTTTCTGATCGAACAGGACCGCGACATCGCCGAAAAATCCGGCCGGCCGCCGATCCCTATCAAGAGCATCAGCCGCTCCGGCGCGAAGAAGAAAGCGCAAGCCTACTCGTAACAAGCCTGCGCGTGTCAGGCTTAGACGCGGCCGCGTGCGAAATGCTCCCGGAGCAGCGCAACATTCCGGCGATTGGCGCGAAAGAACACGTCGAACGCATCGCCGGCAAACGGCACGGCGCCCGCGGTGCCTTCGAGTAAGACATTGGCGAGCATACGGGCAAACAGCAGCCGCGGCACGCCGAGCCGATAGGCCTCGTAGAGCAGATAACACGAAAGCGCCGACGCCGCGGCATCGCCGATGCCAGGCACAAGGCGCAATAGCGACTCCACGCCGAAACGCACATTAGTGCCCGGCAGGATGAAGGCTGTGTCGAACAAAGTGGCGAGGCGATCGAGCCGGTCGAGCGCGGCGCGGCGGGTTGTCGCATCGTATGGCCCGGCGCCGGCAAAACCGAAACCGCCGAACCCGGAGCTAAATCCGCCACTGCGTGAGAAGTTCATCGCGTCCGTCCATCTGCCCCTTTGCCGAAGGTGGGAGCGCGGCGGCCAAGTGCAAGAGCCGGGCAAGAAATGATGCCGGCCTGCCCAAATGGCGCTAGTCTCTCGCTCCCGCCACTGCCAATTTCGCGGAGCCATTCATGTCTGCAACCCAGCCGCAAATCCAAATCCTCAATCCTGAAACCCTCGGCAAGCCGCTCGGGCAATACTCCCAGATGACCCGGGTGAAAGCCTCGGAGTTTCTGTTCATCGCCGGCCAGGTCGGCGCCGACAAGGACGGCAAGGGGGCGGCTGATTTCGACGCGCAATGCGGTCTCGTCTTCGCCAATATCGGCGCGGCGCTTGCCTCGCAGGGTGCGAGCTTCGCCAATATCGTCGAGTTCACGACCTACCTCATACACTCGCAGGACATTGCGAAATTCATGGCCTACCGCATCCGCGAATTTCCAAAACTGTTCAAAGACGGCGCTTATCCGCCCAACACGCTGCTGGTCATCGATCGCCTCGTCCAGGAGCAGTTTTTGATCGAAGTAAGCGCGGTCGCGGCGCTGTAGAATTCATCGCTCCGGAAATTTCCGCCGCGCCGTGGTGGCAGCCAACAGCGCGCCGTCCGTCGCGAACGCCTTGACGGTAAACTCGTAAGTGTGGACTTCGCCCGGCGGTGGTGCGGGACCGATAAAGCCCGATGCGAATGCGTCGCACGGCACCTCGGTCTGGCCCCGGTAACCGACCGTGCCGCCGCCGTGATTGAAGGCGGGCTTGTCGAGATCCCGCATCGCGAATTGCAGCGTCGTCGTGCCGCGCGGCACGTCATTGAGTTGAAAGGCTGGCGAGCCTGTACACCACGAGAAGGCCACTGAAAACGCAAAAGCCTTCGACGCACCGAGGCCCAGAGCGACGACGACGATGCCGAATGCCGCGGCAAGTCGGAAGAAGCGCGTGGCGATCAAATTTTGTGTTTCGACCATTTCGGCTCCGAGAAAGCATAATAGCGAAATCCGCCCGGATGTTTAGCCCGGTTCGGCAAAACGGCTGGCGGTAAGTCGAAGTCGCGGGCGGCAACGTAATGACACGTTGGAGATCAATTAAGCCCGAGGCCTTCACGGATCGCGGCGACGAAGCGCGCGAAAGTCGCGATGTCGCCGCGGCGGGACGGGCCGAAACCCCAGACCGGCTTCGGCCAGAGCGGATCGCCCTTGCGCCGCGCGACGATGTGGACGTGAAGCTGCGGCACGATATTGCCGATCGCGGCGATATTGAGCTTGTCGCACTGGGTGAGGAGTTTGAGCGCGCGCGAAGCCGAGGCGACCTCGGTCATCAATCGCGCCGCGTCGTCGCCAAGATCGGTGACCTCGGACGCGCCTAAGCGCCGCGGCACCAGAATGAGCCACGGATAGTCGGCATCGTTGATCGCCAGCACGCGCGATAAAGCGAGATCGCCGACCGGCGCCGTGTCGTTCGCAAGCTGAGGATGGAGCGACCAGTTCGCCTCGGACATCTAGGGATGGCCGCCGAGTTGCTCAGCGAACAGCACCAGCGTCTTGCGATAGACCTCCGAGTGATTCCATTCGCGCATCGCGTCGAAATTCGCGGTGCCTTCGCGATAAGGCTGCCCCGGCTGCCAGCCATTGGTGTGGAGAAGGTTCGCCGTCGAGGCCAGCACGTCCGGCACCGAGTGGCGCAGATCGACGCGGCCGTCGTGGTCATAGTCGACGCCGTATTTAATATAGGACGACGGCAGAAATTGGGTCTGGCCGATCTCGCCCGCATAGGCGCCGACCAAATCCCGTAACGGCAGATCGCCGCGCTGCAAAATCTTCAGCGCCGCGATCAATTCACCCTGGAACAGGTCGGTGCGCCGGCAATCCCAGGCGAGCGTGGAGAGCGTGCGGATCACCGGCAGCTTGCCCATGTCGCCGGTGCCGTTGTCGGTCTCCATGGTCCAAATCGCCATGATGAGTTCGCGCGGCACGCCGAACTGATGCTCGATGCGCGACAGGAGGTCGGCATCTTGCGCCATCAGCTTTTTCGCGCGGTTGATGCGCGCCGGGATGACCCGAGTGCGCGCATACTCCTCGAAACTCTTGGAGTGGAACATGCCGTGCTGGCGGCGGTCGAAGGCGAGCACCGTCTGGTCGGGCGAAAGCCCGGCAAACGCCGTGTTGATGGTCTGCTGGCTGACACCCGCCGCCAGCGCATCCTTCTGCATCTGGGCGAGGAAGCACTCGTAACTGCCGCCGCATTGCGCGGCGGATGCCGGCGCGGCGAGCGCCAGCACGGCGGCTGCAAGCGCAAACATGAAGGCCATCATGCGGATAAACCTAAAACGCGCGCTCACCTCAGGATGACGAAATAGCGATAACGCAGCGTTGAATCAGACGTCACCGCTCAAGAGCGCAGTCTCCCTTCCCCCCTACCGCGGGGGCGGATGATCAGTTGTCCAGGAAACTCCGCAGCTTCCGGCTTCGCGACGGATGCTTCAGCTTGCGCAGCGCCTTGGCCTCGATCTGACGGATACGCTCGCGGGTCACCGAGAACTGCTGGCCGAC
>PLTE01000267.1 GCA_003164375.1 Hyphomicrobiales bacterium
CGCGATGCACGCCGGATTCGTATTTCAGCTTGGCGAAGGCACCGCGGCCGCGGATTTCGGCGATAATTTCCTTATAGCCGCCCATCGAGCCCTCGCTTGCGGTGACCATTTCAACCTTCCAGCCCTGATTGGCGGCGTAGCGCTCGTACATGCGAAACAGGTCGCCGGCGANNCCGCCGGTGCCGGCGCGAATTTCCAAAATGACGTTGCGTTCGTCCATCGCGTCCTTGGGCAGGAGCGCAAGCCGCAATTCTTGTTCCAGCCTGGCGCAGCGCGCCTCAAGCTCGGGCTTTTCCGCCTCGGCGATCGCGCGCATGTCCAGGTCGATTGCGGGGTCCGCGATCAGGCCTGTGAGCCCGTCGAGCTCGTTCTTGGCGGCGCGATAGGATTTTACCGCCTCAACCACCGGCGCAAGCTCGGCGAGTTCGCGCGACAGCTTGACATAAGTCTCGGCCGGCAGCGCCGCTGTGAGATCGTGTTCCAGCCCCGCATGACGGGCGACGACGGCATTGAGTTTCTGATCGGGCAGCATGGTTCAATATCGTCTTGCTCGGCGTTATGCCGGGCATCCAAGACTTTCTTTCGCGTCAAGCAGAACACGTCATTCTTTCGCGTTAAGTAAAAGACGTGGCCGCCCGGAACAAGCCCGCCGTGCCGGCCGCTCACCGTCCTAAAGCTGCAACCCGTTGTCGGCGGCAAATTTTTCCAACTGCTCGCGGATCGCCACGCCGCGCTTGGTTTGCTCGATCAGGGGGCAGAGGAACGCGGCGATCTTGCGGCAATCGAGGTCAAGCAACATCGCCTTGACCGGCCCGATCGCCGACGGGGTCAGCGACAGCGACCGGTAGCCGATGGCGACCAAAGCGAGCGCTCCGATCGGCTGCGATGCCAGCTCGCCGCATACCGTCGCCGGCTTGTGATGGGCGTGCGCCTTGTCGGCGATATCCTTGAGCGCGCGCAGCACCGGCGCCGACAGCGAATCGAATCTGTTGGACACCCGCGGATTGCCGCGATCGACCGCATAGAGGAATTGCACCAGGTCGTTCGAGCCGACTGAGAGAAAATCGACGCGTTCGAGCAATTCGTCGAGCTGATAGAGCAGCGCAGGAACCTCCACCATGCTGCCGATCTCGACGGCGGCAGGCAGTTTGTGGCCGTGGCGGCGTAAATGCGTCAGTTCGCGCTCGACCAGATCCTTGGCCTGATCGAACTCCTGCACGGTCGAGATCATCGGGAACATGATCTTCAGTGCGCGGCTGCCGGCCGCCCGCAGCAATGCCCGCAACTGGGTTCGCAGCAATCCCGGCCGATCGAGGCCGAGCCGGATCGCGCGCCAGCCCAGTGCCGGGTTCTCCTCCTCGACGTTGCGCATATAGGGCAGCAGCTTGTCGCCGCCGATGTCGAGCGTGCGGAAGGTCACCGGCTTGTCGCCGGCGGCATCGAGCACGGCGCGGTACAGCGCGTATTGCTCGCTGGTGCGCGGAAAATTCGGCGCGACCATGAATTGCAGCTCGGTGCGGAACAGGCCGATACCGGCGGCGCCGGTGTCGGCGATATGCGGCAGGTCGACGCTCAAGCCGGCATTGATCATGAGCGTCACTTCTTCGCCGTCCTTGGTGACGCAAGGCTTGTCGCGCAGCGCCGAGTATTGTTGCTGGCGCCGCGCCCGCAGCTTGACGCGCTCGGCATAGGCCGCCTCCATGTCGGGCAACGGCCGGATGTGCAAATCCCCGGTTGAGCCGTCGACGATGACGGCGTCGCCCGGATCGGCGATGCCGGCGGCATTCTCGATGCCGCCGACCGCGGGAATACCGAGCGCGCGCGCCACGATCGTGACATGCGAATGTGGGCCGCCCTCTTCCAGCACCAGGCCACGCAGCCGCTTGCGGTCGTAGTCGAGCAGCGCCGCGGGACCCATCGAGCGGGCGACCAGGATCGCGTTCTCCGGCAGGTTCTCGCGCGACGGAGCGTGATCGCGCCCGGTGAGCTGGCGCATCAGCCGATTGGCGAGGTCGTCGAGGTCGTGCAAGCGCTCGCGCAGGAACGGGTCGGTCTGCCGCAACATGCGCGCGCGGGTGTCGGACTGCACGCGCTCGACGGCTGCTTCCGCGGTCAGGCCGGTCATGACGGCTTCTTCCAGCTTGTGCACCCAGCCGCGGTCATAGGCGAACATGCGATAGGCCTCGAGCACGTCGCGATGCTCGCCGCCTTCGACCACGTCGCCGTGTTCGAGCAATTCGTCGAGGCTTGAACGGAGCGTCTCGACCGCGCCGCGTAGATGCTCCAATTCCTTTGGCACGTCGTCGGCGATGAAATTGGTGACGACGACCCGGGGCTCATGCAGCACGACGTGACCGAGCGCGATGCCGTCGCTCAAAGCTGTGCCTTTGAAATGCACCGAGCGCCGCGCCGCCGGCTCGGCGCCGGGCGGCGCCAGCGCGGAGAGCTCGCCGGACGCGATCATTTCGGCGAGCACCATGGCGGTGGTCTGCAGCGCTTCGACTTCCTCTTCCGAATAAGTGCGCCGCGCGCGGTTCTGCACCACCAGCACGCCGAGCGTATTGCCGGCGCGCAAGATCGGCACGCCGAGGAAGGAATGGTAGATTTCTTCGCCGGTTTCCGGCCGGTAGGAGAACGCCGGATGCGCTTGCGCGTTCGACAGATTGATTGGATTCGCTTGGCTGGCGACTAGGCCGACCAGGCCCTCGTCCGAGCCCATCACGGTGCGATGCACGGCGTCGCGGTTGAGGCCTTCGGTGGCGTAGAGTTCAAGCGTGGCGTCGACGCGCAGCACATAGACGGAGCAGACCTCCGCAACCATGTTGGCGGCGATCAGCACCACGATCTTGTCAAGGCGTTCCTGCGCGCTGACCGGCTCCGCCATCACTTCGCGAAGTCGGCGCAACAGCACGCGCGGACCGCCGAGCGCGCCCCGCATGGCGAGAGGTCCCTCGGGCTTGGCTTTGACCGGAGCGGAGCCCGCCGCCTACCGGCCTTGATCAAAGAGGAATTCGCCCGGGTCCCGGCCCGCGGCGAATGTCCTCCAGGCTATATCGAATGCGATATGCAAACCGCAAGCCAGAGACAAGGATATGACGGCGCCGCCTTTTGTGCGTTGCAGCGCGATCGCTTGGCGTTAAGCCGCTTTATCGAGGCCGTAGAGCGAATGCAACGTGCGCACCGCAAGTTCGGTGAAGGCGGCGTCGATCAAGAGGGAAAACTTGATCTCCGACGTGGTAATGGCGCGAATATTGATGGAGCGCTCGGCGAGCGCATTGAAAGCCTGCGCCGCGACCCCGGCATGGCTGCGCATGCCGATGCCGATGACGGAGATCTTGGCGACGTCGGTGGCGCCGTCCAGCCGCGAATAGCCGATGGCCGCTTTCGCCTTAGCGATGACGTCGAGCGCGCGCCGGTAGTCCGTGGCCGGCACGGTGAAGGTCAAGTCGGTGGTCTTGCCGTCGGCCGAGACGTTTTGCACGATCATGTCGACATTGACATTGGCCTCAGCGAGCGGTCCGAAAATGGCCGCCGCCACGCCCGGCTTGTCCTGAACCTGGCGGATCGAGATTTGCGCCTCATCCCTGGAGAAGGCGATGCCGGTGACGGTTTGTTGCTCCATGATCTCTCCCTCGTCGCAGATCAGCGTTCCCGGCGGTGTGCCATACGGGTCGATTCGTTCTGGCGGGTCGAAGCTCGACCGCACGAAAATGCGCACATTATGCAGCATGCCGAGCTCGACCGAACGAACCTGCAATACCTTGGCGCCGAGCGACGCAAGCTCCAGCATTTCCTCGAAAGCGACCTTGTCGAGCCGGCGCGCGCGCGGCACCACGCGCGGATCGGTGGTGTAGACGCCGTC
>PLTE01000404.1 GCA_003164375.1 Hyphomicrobiales bacterium
TTCGTCGTGGCCGGACTTGTTCCGGTCAGCCACGTCTTTCTGGCCGGTTTCTCAAAAGGAGGGCCGATTTACGAAGTGTGATCCGCCAATCGAGCATTGAGAGGCGGCGGATTACGCCTTCGGGTAATCCACCCTACCGCGCTGCTTGAATTATATCAGCTCGGAATCGCGAACGATTTAGATTGCCGGAAGAGGCTTCGGGGTCGGGACATTACGCAGCCGCGCATAGAGCTGCTTTGCCTTATCGAGACGGCCGCCTTCCGCTTTGTCGGGCTTGCGCCTCTTCGTTTCGGCCCAGGGATCATCGTACCCCTCATATGACAGGAATGCGGCAGTGGCCGCGAGTTCGAGTTCCACCGCGTCCGCATCTACCATTTCGTGCGCGAGGCGCACGCGAGTCGTGTCCTGCGCAACACCGGGCGTCGCGGGCGAGTAGAACGTGGAGTAGAGACCACCCCACGTCGCCGCCTGCTCGACTTCCTTGATAAGCCGGAGAGCCGACGCATGCTGAGTTGCGGCGGCGAGCTGGTCGGAGTACGGGCCGTAATGCTTATAGCGGAAGGGAAAGCCCGCACCGATGCCTGCAACCTCCAGGAAAAACGCGATCTTCTGCAACTTGGTACGCCCTACGATTAGGCCGCCAGCATCGCGAACGATTTCGGCGGCTCGATGTGCGTGATCTATGCCGGCCATTTGCTTATCCCTGCGTCTAGAATCTCAGTGATCTTCTTCTTCGTCTCCTCATCACCATCCGCCTGGTACACGCGGAACGCTTTATACGTCTTAAGTTCCCTAACGACGTTCGAACGCTTGGAAAGATCCTCCAGGTGATCACCCTCCGTATGGATGTTTATCTGATTCAGGGGACCCTTCGCGTCTTCGGTCAGCTCCTTGTACGGGGAGCGCTCCACCTCGTCGATGAGGATGCNNTGCGGGGAGTGTCGTCGGGCGCCTTCGCCGCCAGCTCGTCCATGTATTTCGTGATCTCGTCCCTGATGCCGGCACAAACGGTATCACATTCCGGACTGGTCGCTGCCGCGTCGTCCTTGTCATGTGCAATTTTTGCGCGCACGTCGACGCTCTTGTATAATACGCGGTCGCGAAGCCTTTGCGCCAACTCGCTGATACATTTGTCCTTGCTATCCGCCATTAGCGAGAGCGCCCCCCAGATCACCGTATCGTCGAGCGCGAGGGCGCACTCAATGCTTTCCGGCGTGAGAGCAAATTTAACGAGCGGGTGCGTCTCAGGCAATCCGGTGCTGTGGACAGAACCACCTTTGATAAGGGTAATCGTCCGGGAGAGTAGCTCCGTGTATAACTTCTCGGCGCCGCGTGTTGCTTTATGGAAGTAGACCGTTGGGTAGAGTTGGAAAAGCCCAAGCACGTATGCCTCTGCTGCGAAGATGGCCTTTCGTCCGAGCACGAAGGTCTGTACTGAAGGAAGCCTCGTCTCACCGACGCTGTGATCGACATCACCGACTTCGAGATTCTGCACGAGCCATTCGAAGTCGATGCCCGCGTGCTCTGTACCGACCATCAAGCGATCGCGCCGCATGTAGTCGAGCCGGTCCGCGTCGAACTGGCTCGATACCACGGCGGAATAGATCGTCGGCGTGCCGCTGCCGCTCACCATGTCCGCTACGTCGTTGGCGAAGCCACTACCCATCTCGCGCAGCTCCTTGGTGACTTCGCTGTCGCGGATGAGTTGGTCGCTCACGGCCTCGTGGTTCGCCATCTTGAATTTGAAACGCTCGCCGATCTTCTCAAAGGCGTGGCTGAATGGCCCATGTCCCAGGTCGTGCAGCAGCGCCGCGGCCAGAGCTTGGTCGACCCTAGCATCCTTCGCCGGGACGAACTTGCCAATCACCTGCATCAACCTTCTGGCGGTATGAAACACGCCTATGCTGTGGAGGAGACGTGAGTGCGTAGCCCCCGGATACACGAAATCCGAAAATCCCAACTGCTTGATCCGTCGGAGGCGCTGAAAAGGGCGCGTTTGGAGAACACGCCAAAGCACGCCTTCCAGTTGTGACCCTTCGACGTCGAATTCGATCAGGTCATGCAGTGGATCGCGAATCCGCTGCGACTTGGGCATTCCGAATCACCCCTGTTCGCAGCAGAGTTTTAGCATAGAACAAAAGAAGAACACGTCAAGCCCGCAGGGCAGAGCAGAGCAGAGCAGAGCGCAATTTGGTTAACGGGTCCTTAGCGAACCCGAAAGCTCGGCACCATATTGCAGCACTCAGAACCATTTGCGCCTCATCGGTCGCAGTGTGCCATTCTTGCATTACGATTGCTATGGGGGCACAACCAGAAGGAGATTTCCAGAGGGCGCGATTGATGGGGCAACGGTCCGCGGTTCTTGATTCCGGCGTCAAAATGACGTGCATTGTTTTCCAAGTGACAACTCAATTCGAGCTCTACCATGGCCCGCAAGCAAGCCAAGGCCCAGCGTGAAAAGACCCGAAGCGACGAGCTCGGCTGCGCCCAGCGACTCACGCGGTCCGAGCGGGACCGGCGGGCCTTCTTCGCAGCCCTGATCAATCCACCCAAGCCGAGCGGGCGGCTGGATCGCGCCTTGGCTGAGCATAAACGGCGGATCGCTCGCTAGATGGTCGCCATCCTCACGGCTTTGCCGTCAGCCCCTGCGATTGCTGCTCGCGCCCTGTCTGCCCCGCCTTCATCCCATCGAGCCAGGGCTTGGCCGCCTTCTCGCCTGCCTCGCGGGTGTCGGGATCGAGTTTGGCCATGAAGGCGTCGAGTTCGAGGTCGGTTTCGCCGGCGGCGCGGGAAATCAGATGCCATTTCACCGCTTCGACCGGATTGGCCTGAGCGCCTTGGCCGCTGGCGAGAACGCGCGCGAAGCGGTCCTGCGCGATGGCTGAGCCGCGCAGCGCCGCTTTGCGAAACAGCGCCGCGGCGGCTTGTTGGTCGCGGGCGACGCCGTCGCCGTTAAAGAGCGCAATGCCGTATTCGACCTGCGCGTCGGCGTTGTCGGCCCGCGCGGCTTGAGCCCACAGCTGCACCGCCTGGTGCATGTCCTTCGGCACGCCGCGGCCTTCCTTGTAGAAAGTGCCGAGCGCATATTGCGCGTCCGGGCTGCCGGCCTGGGCCGCGGTGCGCAGCAATTCGGCGGCGCGGGCAAAATCCTGCGGGAACAATTGGCCCTCGACATAGAGCAAAGCGAGATCGTAGGCGGCGTTGGCGTTGCCGAGCTTGGCCGCGGCGGCGAGCCATTTGGCGCCGGCGTCGAGGTCGCGCGGGCCGGCGCGCCCGTTAATGCGAAACATCGCCAGCGCGAACATCGCGCTACTGTCGCCGCGGTCGGCGGCAAGCTTGTACCATTCGGCGGCCTTGGCGTCGTTTTGCGGCACGCCGTAGCCGTTTGAGTAAAGCTCGCCAAGCAGCGTCATCGCTTTGACGTCGTTATTGTCCTCGACGCGCCGGGTCGCGAGCGAGAATGCGGTGATAAAATCGCCGCGCTGGAACGCGGCGAAGGCCGCGTCCGGTCCGGGTGCGGGTGGCGTTTCCGGCGAGGCGGTTGGCGGTTTGGCGGGCGGTTTTACGGGCGCGGGCCCGGCGAGGCTTGTTGGGATCAGGCTTGGCAGGAGGATCGGCAAGAGGATCAACACGGGTATCGATACGAGCACGAGCTTGCTCGCGACGCACAAGGCCCGGGGAAGCCTCATCGCGGAACCGGATCGGCGAGATCGGCGGCCACCGCTTTGACCGTCGCGGCTAAGCCTTCTGGCGCTGTCCATATCCATTCACCCAGGGCGATAAAATCGACGCCGATTTGGGTCAAGGCTGTCACCTCGTCGCGGCTTGCGGCATAGCCGACGCAGGGCAGTTCGACCAGCTCCGCCCACCACGCCAGGCGTTCCTCGGTCTCCTCGAAGGGCGGGCGGCGGCCCCCACCCTTTCCCTCCCCCGCGCGCGGGGGAGGGTAGGGTGGGGGTGGCTCGCCGAACATCACATAGTCGGCGCCATTCTCGGCCGCGAGCATGGCATCATGACGGCTGTGCAGTCCGCCGCAGCCGGCGATGCGATCGGGTTTGAGCAGCGGGAGCGCCGCGACGAAAGTGTCGATCCCGGTGAGGTGGGCGCCGTCGGCGCCGACCCGCGCCACGAGCTCGGGATGGCCGTCGAGCAACAGCGCGACATCGCGCCGCTGCACCAGCGTTGCCATAGCCTTGCCGCGATTGATCAGCGTGCGCTCATCGGCTTCGGCAAGCCGCAACAGCACTGCGGCGATGTCGGCGGAGTCGAGCGCAGCCTCGATGTCGCGCGCGAAGGAAGCCTGGTCGTCGACGGCCGGCGTGGTGAGATAGAGGCGGGGCGCGTTTATCCGCCCCCGCGAAGCGGGGGAGGGGGACCGCCCCGAAAGGGGCGGTGGAGGGGGCCTCGGACTCAAAGCTGCTCCAATGCTAATGGAACGACCGCATCTGCCGCTTCATCGACGCCGCGCATCAATTCGGCGGCAGAAATACGAACCACGGTCACCCCATGTTTCTTGAGCCACGCGTCGCGGCGTTCATCCCGGGCCGCGCGATCAGCCATATCATGGCTTATTCCGTCAATCTCAATCGCCAGATTCGCTTTCGCGCAATAGAAGTCGAGCACGTAGGGTCCGATCGGATGCTGGCGCCGGAACACCGGTTTTCCGGGCAGACGTGTTCGAAGACGGTTCCAGAGTTGCGCCTCCGGTGGCGATAATTTCCGCCGGAGACTTTGGGCAATGTCGACTGTTTTCGTCGGCGCTCTCATTGGCGGCGAGTCGGACGCCCCCGCCACCGCGCTTCGCGCGGTCCCCCTCCCCCGCTATCGCGGGGGCGGATATTTCTCACGCCGCCTTGCGCTCGAGGTCGGCTTGCCATTGGCCGAGCGCCGCGAGGCTGTTCATCATGGCGCGGTGAACGAAGGCGCGTTGGGCGGCAGCGACGTTCTCAGGCTTGCCCGACCAGGTCTTCAGCGGCGCCGCCTGCAGCGCGCGGCCGTACGAGAAGGTCAAATGCCACGACAGGTCGGCCGATTTGTTCATCGCGTCGAGATGCGCGGTCGCCTCTTCGTCGGACTGGCCGCCTGAGAGGAAGGCGATGCCGGGAACCGCCGCCGGCACGCAGCCCTTGAGCAGCTTCACGGTCTTTTCCGCGACCTCGGCGACGCTCGTGCTTTTGCCGGATTTCTTGCCCGGCAACACCATGTTCGGCTTGAGCACGATGCCCTCGAGCGCGACGCGCTGAAAATACAGTTCCTCGAACTGGATCTTGAGCATCAACTCGCTCACCTGATAGCAGCGGTCGATGTCGTGGTCGCCGTCCATCAGCACCTCGGGCTCGACGATCGGCACGATATCGGCGGCCTGACACAGCGCCGCGTAACGCGCCAGCGCATGGGCATTGGCGCGGATGCAGGTGTAGCTCGGCAGCCCGCCCGGGCCGATATCGATCACCGCGCGCCATTTGGCGAAGCGGGCGCCCTGGGCGTAATATTTCGGCAGCCGGTCGGCGAGCTTGTCGAGCCCGATGGTGACGACTTCGCCCGGACATTGCGGCAATGGCTTGGTGCCTTCGTCGACCTTGATGCCGGGGATGGCGCCGTTCTTCTTGATGAGTTCGACCAGCGGCGTGCCGTCTTTTGCGTTTTGCCAGATGGTCTCGTCGTAGAGGATGACGCCGGA
>PLTE01000426.1 GCA_003164375.1 Hyphomicrobiales bacterium
TCCGGGAAAAGGCGCTCGGGCCCGAACACCCCGATGTCGCGACGCTGCTGAGCAATCTGGCAGCGCTCTACCACAGCCAGGGCCGTTACGCCGAAGCTGAGCTGCTTTTCAACCGATCGCTGGCGATCCGGGAAAAAGCGCTCGGTCCCGGCCATCCCGATGTCGCGACGACGCTGGACAGCCTGGCTTTGCTCTATGTCAATCAGGGTCGCTACGCCGACGCCGAACTGCTCTACAAGCGCGCGCTGGCGATCTACGAAAAGGCGCTGGGGCCCGATCACCCTGATGTCGCGACGGCCCTGAACTTCTTGGGAATGCTCTACAACAACGAGGGCCGTTACGCCGACGCCGAGCCGCTTATCAAGCGATCGCTGACAATCTGGCAGAAGGCGCTCGGGCCCGATCACCCCGGTGTCTCGCAATCGCTGAACAATCTGGCATCGCTCTATTCCAACCAGGGTCGCTACGCGGATGCTGAACCGCTCTACAAGCGGTCGCTGGCGATCAAGGAGAAAGCACTCGGGGCCGATCATTCCGAGGTCGCTACCGCGCTGGACAATCTGGCGTCGCTCTACCAATACGAGGGCCGCTACGCCGATGCCGAGCCGCTCTACAAACGGTCGCTGGCGATCGACGAGAAAGCGCTCGGGCCCAATCACCCCGATGTCGCGATATCGCTGAACAATCTGGCAGTGCTTTACGACAAGCAGGGCCGCTACGCCGACGCCGAGCCGCTTTTTGAGCGCGCGCTGGCGATCCGGGAAAAGGCGCTCGGGCCCGATCACCCTGATGTCGCGACGGTGCTGAACGGTCTGGCTTTGCTTTTTAGAGAGCAGGGCCGCTACACCGACGCTGAGCCGCTCTTGAAGCGGTCGTTGGCGATCCACGAAAAAGCGCTCGGGCCCGATCATCCCTTCGTCGCGCTATCGCTGAACAATCTTGCCAGGCTTTACGAAGACGAGGGCCGTACCGCCGAGGCCGAACCGCTCTACAAGCGGGCGCAGGCGATCCGGATAAAGGCGCTCGGGCCCAATCACCCCGATGTCGCGATATCGCTGAACAATCTGGCAGTGCTCTACAGCGAACATGGTCGTTACGCCGAGGCCGAGCCGCTCTACAAGCAGTCGCTTGTGATCCGGGAAAAGGCGCTCGGGCCCGATCACCCCGAAGTCGTGAACTCGCTGAACAACCTGTCCGGGTTCTATAGCGACCAAGGCCGCTACGCCGATGCGCTACCGCTCGTTCGCAGGCTCATCGCCGGGAAATACGCCAAGTCCTGGCCGGTGCTGCCGGTGCTGTTCGGTGCCGAGGCCACCAAGCTGATCGCGCCGGATGAGGCCATCGACGACGGACTGAATGTCGAGCAGCGCGATACCGAGACCGCCGCGAGCGATGCCCTCAATGCTCTGGCCGTACGCTTTTCCGCAGGCAACGACCGGCTCGCCCAATTGGTGCGCCAGGACCAGGACCTCGCCGGCGAGGCCGCCACGCTCGACAAGGCCCTGATCGCCGCGGTGTCGCAGGAACCGGCCAAGCGCGATGCCTCAGCGGAGCAAAGGACGAGAGACCGGATCGCGGCGGTGGCCAAAGAGCGCGACGATCTGCAGGCCGTGTTCGCAAAGGAATTTCCCGACTACGCCGCGCTGTCGAACCCGCAGCCGATGACGGTTAAGGACGTCCAGGGACTGCTCGCTGACGATGAAGCGCTCGTCATCATCGAGCTCGGCGCCAATAGCTATGTCTGGGCGATTACGCGGGACGCCGTGGATTGGAAGGAGCTTGGCGCCAGCGCCGGCGATGTGGCCCAGTCTGTCACAACGCTGCGTACCGGCCTCGATCCCACGAACTTCCGGCCGTTCGATCCGGCATTGAGTTATGGCCTTTACCGGCAGCTGCTGGGGCCGGTCGAGCCGATCATCGCCGGAAAGCCGAGGCTCAGCCTCGTCGTCAACGGCGCGCTGACCAGCCTGCCGCCGCAGGTGCTGGTCGTGAGCGACCCAGCCGGCAAGGCGCTCAAGGATGTCGATTGGCTGATCCGCAGCCACGCCGTCACGGTGCTGCCGTCGGTCGAGAGCCTGCGGGTGCTGCGGGGCAAGTCCGCGGTGGCGATGGCGACAAGCCCGCTAATCGGCTTCGCCGATCCGATCCTGAAACTCGATTCACCGCAATTGCAGAAGGACACTCGTCTCGCGGCGAATGTCGCGGTCTCGCGTGGGGCACGCGGCGGAATTGCCGACATTGCGGCGCTGCGCGCCGGTCTGCCGGAACTGCCGGAAACCGCCGACGAGCTCAAACAGGTGGCCAAGAGCGTCAAGGCCGACCCCGCCGACCTGTTTGTCGGCCCCGGTGCGACCGAGACGCGGGTCAAGCAGTACAAACTCGACAATTTTCGCATCGTCTATTTCGCGACGCATGGGCTTCTCGCCGGCGACGTCGCCGAATACGCCAAGCTCAACGCCGAGCCGGCCCTGGTTCTGACCTTGCCCGAGAAGCCGAGCGACTACGACGACGGGCTCCTCACGGCTTCCGAGATCGCCCAGCTCAAGCTAAACGCCGACTGGGTGGTGCTGTCGGCCTGCAATACGGCGGCCGGTGACAAGCCCGGCGCCGAAGCGCTCTCCGGCCTCGCCCGCGCATTCTTCTATGCCGGCGCGCGTTCGCTGATCGTGTCGCACTGGGAAGTCGAGAGCAACGCCACCGTCGCGCTGATGACCGGCACCTTCGCCGCTCTCGCGGCCGAACCGACGCTGTCGCATGCCGAGGCGCTGCGCAAATCAATCCTGACAATGATCGACAGCGCCAACCGCCCGCTATTCGGTTATCTGGCCGACCCCAAATACTGGGCGCCCTTCGTCGTGGTTGGTGAGCCAACTAAGCCTGCGAATTGATCGGCGGTGCGAGGGTCGTGCCGACGCTATTCGCCAAGATTTTCCGCGAAGCGAAAAAGCGCGATCAGTTTCCAACCCCATGCCCAAGGGCGGTCAGTGCGTCAGCGCCGCCACTTTATTGATGTGGTCGACCGCGGCCCTTGCGCCGGTGGTCTTGGTCAAAAGATCGAGCATCGCGTCGTCGTCCACGACTGGGGTGAGCGCGACGTCGATATAGGACCGGCAGCGGGGATCGCGCTCGATGCGCCGCTTGACGCCGAGAATCCAGACGATGGTCGAGATGAGCTTTAGGTTATTGGCGATCGTATTGCCGATGTGACTTGAATAAAACGCCCACAGCGACACCGGCGGCAGACCGTAGCGGCGCTCGGAGGGATGTTTGCGGCGAAACAGCCCGGCTTGCAGCGGATGAATATTCTCGACCGGCGCCATGTGGATGAACGGCACCAACGCCTTGACCAGACTGAGCAACGATGTGCCGGCGGCAGCACCGCGCTTGAGTAACGTCTCGACGTGCGCCGGCGAATAATAGAGCGTCCAGGCTTCCTTGTAGATCGCCTGCCATTCCGTCCGGCTCATATTGGGATGGTCGGACACGACATGCTCGAAATCGTAATTGTTGAGGTTGCCGTCCATGGCGGCGCCCTTTTTCCACATCGCGGTGTGATCCTCGGAGCCCGGCAACGGCGTGAGGATCGCCCATTCGACGATATCGAGCGGCAATTCGCGCTGGATGATTTCGATGTCGCGGCGGATCGATTCCGGCGTATCAGCCGGCAGACCTATGATGTAGCCGGCGTAAGTAAAGATGCCTTGGGCTTTCCATGCCAAGAGCATTTTGCGGTATTCGGTGATCTTGTTCTGCGGTTTCTTCACCGCTTTGAGATTGTCGGGATTGATGTTCTCCAGCCCGANNTGTGGCACAGCGTGTCGACCTGGATCATCAGGCCGAGTGGAATTTTGTCTTGTTCGCGCAAGCTGATGAGCCGGTCGAGGATCGGCTCCCATTCCCGGTTGCGCGCGAAATTGTCGTCGGTCAGAAAGAAGCGGGAAATGCCTTCGGCCCAGTTCTCGCGGATGACTTTCTCGACGTCGTCCGGGGAGCGCGAGCGCGACTTTCGTCCTTGCACGTTGATGATGGTGCAGAACGAACATTGATAGGGACAGCCGCGACCCGAATCGAAGCTCGAATTGGTTCCGGCGGTGCGTTTGACGTATTCGATCGGCAGGAACGGGCTCGGCTGCCCGGTCATGTCGACGAGATCGTCGGTGAAGTCGTAATCCGGTTTGAGAGTGCCGCTTGCCGCTTCCCGCAGCAGCGTTTCGAAGCGGCCTTCGGCCTCGCCGGCAAAGATGCTGACGCCGAGCTCGCGGGCGTGATCGAGATCGACGGCGGTGCCGTCGAGCATGGCGATGCAGCCGGAGACGTGAAAGCCGCCGATGGCGACCGCGATGCCGGCGTCGCGGAACGGCCGCGCGATGTCGAGCGCGCGTGGATATTGATTGGTCTGCACGCCGATCAGCCCGACCAGGCCAAAACCCTTGGCTTTGCGGAAACGGCGCAGAAGTTTCGGGATATTGACGCGGGTATTGGTCTCGTCGATGACATCGATCTCGATGTCGACGTCGGCGCCGAGCACGCGACGCTGCGCGCAATCGAGCGCCACGCCATGAAGCGCGGCGAGCGAGTTCGACGGCACCAGGCCGCGCCACCAGCGAATGACGTAGCCGTCATCGTGATAATGCGATGGTTTGATGAGCACGACGCAGAACCGGCGTCGAGGCCGCAACGACGACTCGATGGGATGGGTCATAGGCCTCCGGCGCGCACCCTACATGGTGTTAAGTCGGGAACGAAACACTATTTGGCGGGCCCCCGGTTCCGATCAGCATCCGCACGTCACGTCAGTCTTGCGGCACGCGTGGAAAAACGCGAACATTCATCGCGGTTTGGGAGGAACCTGGGGAATCCCGGGGAAGTGGGCCGAGAACGAGGCCAAGGGAGCGCTTTTTTGCTAATCCGAGTCGCATTGAGCATCGCGCTCGCAGCGCTGCTGTCGGCCAGTGGCCGCGCGCAGACGGTTCCGGCCGCGGCGCCGGCGTCTGCTCCAGCGCCAACTTGGGCGGTACCCGATCCCGACACATTGCCGGACGATGCGTTCGGCCGCACCGTTCGCCGCGGCCGCGATCTGATCGTGAAAACGTCGTCGTTGATCGGTCCCGACGCGCCCGACCCGACGATGCGTTACAGCGGCAACGGTTTGGATTGCCAGTCCTGCCATCTGCAGGCCGGAACGCAGCGCTTCGGATTGCCATTGGCCGGCATCTGGGGCGTCTTCCCGCTCTACATCGCGCGCGAGAACGAGGTGCGCACTTTGGAAGAACGCATCAACGGCTGCATGGAGCGCAGCATGAACGGCCGCGCACTCCCCGTCGGCGGATCTGAGATGAAAGCGATGCTGAGCTATATCAAATTCATCAGCTCAGCCGAACGCGTCGGCAAGCCGCTCGACGGCCGCGGCGCGCCGCCGCTGCCGCTGCCCGAGAAAGCCGGCGATCCGCGCCATGGCCTTGAGGTCTTCACGGCGACCTGCGCCGCCTGCCATGGCGCCGACGGCCAGGGGCAACGTCTGGCACCCGCGGCAGCGAAGGACGCGGGGCGCCGTTATCTGTTCCCGCCGCTGTGGGGCCCGGACAGCTTCAATGACGGTGCGGGCATGGCACGCGGCATTACGGCTGCGCAGTTCGTGCACGCCAACATGCCGCTCGGAACCACGTTCGAGGCGCCGGCGCTTTCGGTATCGGACGCTTTCGACGTGGTCGCCTATGTCGGCGCACAGCCTCGGCCGCATAAATCCGGGCTGGAGGCGGATTTCCCCGACCGCTCCCGCAAGCCGGTGGACGCCACCTATCCGCCGTTTATCGGTCCGTTTTCGGCCGAGCAACATCGCCTGGGCCCCTGGCCGCCGATCCAGGCCTGGATGAAAGCGAACGGCGCCGCGGCACGAAGCGCCGACTGACATCGCGGCACACCGTGCCGACCAACACTCGAACGGGATGGAAACAGCCATGCTCACTCAACGCCGTCAAAGCCTTAAAGCGCTTGGCCTCGCTGTCATTGCCGCGGGAACCACGGCCACGGGAACAATGGCCGCCGCCCCCGAGGATGCCGAAATACCGACTGGGGCCCGCACTTTGGCGGCCCTGACCAAGCGGCTCGCATCGCTGCCGCGGCGACGCGATTTCAAATCGGTGCCGATGATCCTCGACCACCGCGAGCAATGGGATGCCGACGCATTGGACGCCGTGATCCATTACGCCGGCGGGCCAAAACAGAGCTGGGACAACACCGACCTTGTCGGGCCCTGGCTGAACACGATGCGCAACGCGATGAACACGGAAATCTGGGGGTTTAAGCATCCCGACTTTCTCTGCATATCGGCGACCCACGGGCCGGCGCATCTCGCGCTTTATGACGATGCGACCTGGGAGAAATACGGCCTGGCGAAAATCGCCGGCGGCAGCGTGACGCACAACAGCTTCGTCGCCATCCCGTCGGCGATGGTGCAGGATTCAAGCGATTTCCAAAATCCCAACGGCGCATTTTCACCGCGCTCCAACAGCATTGCGGCTTTGCAGCGGCGCGGTGCCGTGTTCCTGGCTTGCCACAACGCGATCTGGGAGCTTGCCAATCGGCTGAACACCGCGGACACAAATCCAGACAAGCTATCGGTCGACGCGCTGTGCGCCGAGCTCAGCAATCATCTGATTCCCGGCGTCATACTCACGCCAGGCGCCGTGGGCACCCTGGTGGAGCTTGCCAGTGCCGGTTTCGCCTACGTTCGATGAGCCAGACGATTGCGATGAGCAAGACGATTGCGATGAGCAAGCGATTTCGCCTGACTGCTGTAGTGTTGGCGGCGGTGCTGTGCGGCGCGGCAGCGCCGCCGGGAACGCCTGCGGCGCGGTTGGAGGCCATCGAGGCGCAATATCCACCGTGGCAGAACGGCCGCAATAATAATGCGACCGATCGGGGTCTGGTGTTCACCGTGCCGCCCGCCGACAACATGGCAGATTTTCACGGCAGCCTGAACGACCCGGCGTTGGTGCTGTATGCCTCGGGTAATTATTACTTCGCGCTAGCAGCCATGGTGCGGGCGTTTGGCGAGGCCTATCCGGCCTATCGTGGCCGGGTATTTTACGAGACGCTGCCGCCCGGCCTGCTACTCAAGCAGATGGACTCAGGCGGCACCGTCACCTCGGGCAATCTGACCTTCACCGTCAAACCCGATGTGTTGATGGCCGAGCAACAGGCGAGCGAAGCCTTGGTCCGTGACGGCAGGCTCTCCGCGCCGGTGATTTCGTTCGCCACCAACGATCTGACGATCATGGTTCCGGCCGGCAACCCCGCGCATATCGGAGGCCTTACCGATCTGGCGCGGCCCGATCTGGCGGTGATCATGCCGAACCCGGCATTCGAGGGTGTGGCGCGGCAGATCCGCGCGTCGCTGGTCAAAGCCGGTGGCGAGCCGCTGGCGCAAACGGTCTATGACGCCAAAGTCGCAGCCGGCACGACCGTGTTGACCCGCATCCATCACCGGCAGACACCGCTGTTTTTGATGCAGGGCTTGGGCCAGGCCGGCGTGACCTGGCGGTCGGAGGCGATTTTCCAGGAGCAACAAGGCAACCCCATCGCGCATGTCGACATCCCGGCCGAGCAGAATACGCGGGCGGTCTACAGCGCGGCGATCGTTCCCGGCGCGGCCCATGTGGACGCCGCCAAAGCGTGGCTTGAATTTCTTCGCTCCGATGTGGCATTCGCCGCCATGGCGCCGTTCGGGTTTGGGCGTGTCGCGCAATGAATTTTGCGCGGCGACGGTGACGGGAAGAATGACAGATGCTCGCCAACGACAGTTTCCATATCGCGGTGCTTGCCGGCGACGGTATCGGGCCCGAAGTCATGGCGCCGGCGCTCGAAGTTTTGCGCCGGGTCGAGGCGACGACGCAGGGCCTGAAATTCCGCTTCACCGAGGCGCCGGCCGGCGCCGGGCATTATCGCGACACCGGCAAGTCGATGCCGGAGTCGACGATAAAACTCTGCCGCGATGCCGACGCCATTCTGCTCGGCGCCTGCGGCTTACCGGCCGTGCGCTATCCCGACGGCACCGAGATCATGCCGCAAGTCGAATTGCGCTTCATCTTCGATCTCTACGCGGGCGTGCGGCCGGCGCGGCTGGTGCCCGGCGTGCCGTCACCGATCGTCGGTGCCGATCAGCGCGGCATTGATCTGGTGCTGATCCGCGAGTCGACCGAAGGCCTGTTCGCCTCCATGGGCAAGGGCGTTGTCACCCATGAGGAGGCGCGCGAGACGCTCGTCATTACCCGAAAAACATCGGAACGACTGTTCGAGTTTTCATTTCGCTTGGCGGAACGCCGCAAGGCGCGCGGTCGCCCCGGTACGCTCACCTGCGTCGACAAAGCCAACGTGTTCAAGGCCTATGCCTTCTTCCGCCAAATGTTCGGCGAATGCGCCGCGCGCCATCCCGACGTCGCGACCGAGCGGCTCTATGTCGATGCCTGCTCGGCCTTGCTGGTGCGCCGGCCGTGGGACTTCGATGTCATGGTGATGGAGAACATGTTCGGCGACATCTTGTCGGATCTTACCGCCGGACTGATCGGCGGCATGGGCATGGCGCCGTCGGCCGATATCGGCGACACCCACGCCGTATTCCAGCCCTGCCACGGCACCGCGCCCGACATTATGGGCAAGGGCCTTGCTAATCCGTCGGCGATGATCCTGTCGACCGCCATGATGCTGGATTGGCTCGCCGACAAGCACGACTACGCACCGGCCGCGGCTGCTGCCCAACGCATCGAAGCGGCCGTCGACCGCGCCTTTGCCACCGGCATCAAGCCGCGCGAATTCGGCGGACCGGACGGCACGGCGGCGGTCGCGAAAGCGGTGCTGGCGGCGCTTTAGCAGTCGTCCCCGGCGGTCGGCTCTCGCCCACTGTTCGTAGGAAATCGCCCACAATATTGCCCACTCCAGCGGTGGGCATATTTGTGGTTGACCTTGCCCCTGCCGCTTGGTTCGCTGACGGTCTAAAGCCACACGCCGATAGAACGTCGCCAAGCGTCGAGGCGCGGCCCGAGGAAACTTCAAGGCAGCGACCACGTGCCATGAATGCGCAGCAACTCCTGCAGGAAATTTCGGACTACTGCCGTCAGACCGGATTAGCGGAATCCACCTTCGGCCGGCGCGCGGTCAACGACGGCAAGCTTGCCGCGCGGCTGCGCAACGGCGGCCGCATCACTACCGACACGCTCGACCGCATCCACGGCTTCATGGCTGCGCATCCGGCGAGCGGCGAGCGCCCGGCGATCATCACTCGCGGCCGCGACCTCCGGACCGTGACCCAGCCGGCCCCAGCCGCGGCGGCAACCGCCCACGACCCGCAGCGCAATTTCCGGTTTTTCGACAACCGGCAAAAATATCTCTTGTTCGTCAACACCTGCAGCGAGAAATGGGAGGTCGCGCACCGCGTCTCCGAAGAGCTCGCGCACCTGCATCCGCGCCCGCCGGCGGTGCGCATTTTCGACGCCGGCGTCGGCGACGGCTCGGTGCTGAGCCGGGTGATGCGCGCCACCCACGACCGCTTCACCCACATGCCGTTCTACATCGTCGGCAAGGAAATCTCGCTTGAAGACGTCCGTCTCAGCTTGCAAAAAATGTCGGATCGCTTCTTCGAGCATCCGGCCACGGTTTTGGTGCTCACCAACCTCGCTTATTCCGACGCGCCGTGGCTTGCGGTCAAATCGCTCAATGCCGCGTCGAGCCTGGTCTGGCACGAGCTGCCACTCGCCGGCAATTCTGCGCACCGCTTCGAGCAACAGATCATCGCGCTCGAGCCGTTCCTGGCGCAAAACTGGAAGGCCGGGGTGAGCGCGCGCACCGGCAATCCGGTCTATGACCGGCCTGTCGTCCTCGTCATCTATCGCGAAGACCACCGCTTCCTGCTCGACCCGATCATTCCGCGACCCGGCGGCACGCGCGCCGATTACGATCTCGTCATCGCCTCGCAGCCCTATCGCGCCCGCGCGTCGCTCGACTTCAAGGCCAAGCGCGTGATCGGACCCTTGGCGCGCGCGCTCGGGCCCGGCGGCCGGCTGATCGCCATCCATTCCCACGGCCACGATCCCGGCATGGAAATCATCCAAAGAGTCTGGCCGGACGACAATCCCTTCATCCACAACCGCCATCAGATTCTCAAAGCGGTGAAGCAGGAATTGGGCCCGGCCGGGCGCGATCTCAATTTCAACGCCTATGCCGACAACCGTTCGCTGTTTCGCTACGAGATGCACACGCTGCCGTCGGAGATTTCGGAATCGATCGGCACCTCGACGCTGTTTGCCGCCTGGAACGCGGCGATCTACGTGGCGCAGGTGGAGGACGATCGCGTCGCCGAAGTGGCGGCCGACGGCCGCTATATCGAGGCCACGCGCGCGGTGTTACGCGAGCGCGGCGGATTGTGGTTCTTCGACGAATCCTACGTGATTTCGCGCCGCCGCGCCTGAAGAAGCAGCATGGCCGCGCTCGAACCCGTACCCGCCACCGCCTCTCCCACAGCAGCGGCGCGTATCGCCGCTTTCATGACCGGATTTTCGCTCGAGGCGACGCGGCCGTCCGATGCCGACATCGCAGCCCTTGCCGTGCTCGCACCCGGGACGCGCGTCTATATCAGCGCCGTACCGGGGAGGCCCGCGGCCGAGGCGCTGAGCGCAGCGATCCGACTGCGGGCGGCGGGTTTCGAGCCGGTGCCGCATGTCGCGGTGCGCAATTTCGCAACGCGCGAGGACCTCGATGACTTTCTGACGCGGCTCAACGGCGAGGCCAAGGTTGAACGCGTCCTGGTCATCGCCGGCGACCGCGCCGCATGCGGACCGTTCCGGCGCTCAGCCGACGCCATCGACTCCGGCGTGTTGCAGCGCCGCGGTATTCGCGCGCTCGGCATCGCCGGCTATCCCGACGGCCATCCGCGCATCGGCGAAGACGAGCTGTCCCACGCGCTCAGCGAGAAGATCGCCGCCGCCGAAGCAACCGGGCTTGCGGTCGAGATCGTCACCCAGTTCTGTTTCGATGCGCAAACGATCCTGGCTTATATCGCGCGGCTGCGCGCGTTCGGCTTCGAGCAGCCGCTGCGCATCGGGCTTGCCGGTCCGACAAGTCTCGCCTCGCTCGTCCGCTATGCCGGCCGCTGCGGCGTGCGCGCTTCGGCGCAGGGGCTCGCCGGACGGGCCGGCCTGTTGCGGCAGGCTTTTGCCATGGCTGTGCCCGACGATCTGGTGCGGAGCCTCGCCGACGCCACCCTCGCCCACATCGGTGACAATGTCAGCGCGCATTTCTTCTGTTTCGGGGGTCTGCCGACCTGCGCACGCTGGACGTCGGCCGTCGCCGCGGGCCGCATCGCCATCGATGGCGACGTCGGATTTAAGGTGGTGGCGCCGCCGGGGGACGGCTGACGCATTTCCTTCGCCCTTGTGAGGAGGGCTGGTTATGCCGCTTTTTCCCGCAGCCCCATCCGCTCCAACCGGCCGATCACCTCGTCGCAAAAATACGGCGTTTCATCGAGATAGTTGAC
This sequence comes from Hyphomicrobiales bacterium, assembly GCA_003164375.1. Classification (GTDB taxonomy): domain Bacteria; phylum Pseudomonadota; class Alphaproteobacteria; order Rhizobiales; family Xanthobacteraceae; genus BOG-931. The sequence goes on from PLTE01000426.1 coordinate 11,528, forward strand.
GAAGGAGATCGCAATGCCGGTGAGGCCGGCCCTGCTCAGCGCGGCCAATTGCTGAGCGACCCGGTCCGGATCGCCGACCAGCGGCAGGCCGCCCATGCCTTGCGCATAGCCGGAGCGCTGCTTTAGGAATTCTTCCATCGGCACGGTCTGCGGCGAGATGTTTTTCAGCGCCAGGATATTATCGACGGCCGACCAGTCGGCGCGCTCGACGATGCAATGGCGAAAATATTCCTCGGCCTCTTTCTTGGTCGGCCGGCAGGTGACGACGCCGACCGTATAGCAGCCGATCTCGCGGCCGTGAGCGCGCGACGCCGCTTTCGCCTTGCGCACGCGGCCCGCGGTTTCTTCCAGCGACGTGCGCGAGGCCTGCAGGAAAAACGCGTCGCAATTCTTCACCGCGAAGGCCTGACCGGTCGCCGAGGCGCCGGCATTCATGATCACCGGCCGGGTGCCGCCGTACGGTTTCGGCTTGCCGCGGATGGCTTTCATGTCGAGATATTTGCCGTGGAAGTCGAAATCCTCGCGCCCGGACCATATTTGTTTGATGACGTCGACCCATTCCTGCGCGTATTCGTAACGGTCCTCGTGTTCACGCTGCGCGACGCCGAACATGTCGAACTCGCCTTCGTTCCAGCCGACCACGATATTGAGCCCGAAGCGGCCCTCGCCGATATGATCGGCGGTGACCATCTCCTTGGCGGCAACCACCGGATTGAATATCGGCGCATGCACGGTGCCGAACACCGTGATGCGCGAGGTCGCGGCGAGAAGCCCGGTTGCCCAGGTGATGGTTTCCAGCGTCGTGCCCTGATAATCGGTGTCGCCGCCGTAGCCCTTCCAGCGTCCGATCGGCAGCATGAAGTCAAAGCCGGCCTCGTCCGCCATCACCGCGAGCTTCTTGTTGTCCGGCCAGTTGCCGGACCAGCGTTCGGGCACCAGCGTCACCGCGCGCCCGGACGAGCAATTGGCGCCGAACAGGCCGATCTGCAGCGTATTGCTGCCGTACATCGACCGGCGCGCGGCCAGCGAAGGCGACGGGGCGTGCACGCGTTAACCTCCCCATTTTGTTGCCCCAAGCGTAACCCCTATTGCGTAAAGCTCAATCCGGGGCGCCGGGCTCGTTAGACGGAGAACGTCTCCGTCGGGTGTTCTGGCAGGACTTGGCGCTTTACGGTATCGACGTCGCCCATAACCCAAAGCTCGGTGATTTTTCCGCCGCTGACGCGAAAAAATGCCGCGCCGGTCCAGCGAATTTCGCGGCCGGTCGGTTCAGCGCCGAAGAATTTCGCCCGATGCGTGCCGCGAAAGCTCATACGCGCCGCGGCGCGATCCGGCGTCTCGATCAGGTCGTCGATGATGCAGATGAAATTTTCCAACGCCGCGTGGACCGAGCGCAGATAGGCGATAAACCCGCCCGGCCCGCGCAGCTCAGGCCCGAGCGACGCGCGAAAGCGAAAATCGGGACTAAGGATATTTCGCGCTTCCGCTTCATCCGCCTGGTTCCAAACAACATTGTAGAAACGTTCGACCAGCTGCTTTGGCGACGACGTCACGCGACCCTCCACTCACCCGAAGCTTGAGTTTAAACCGGGCCGCGCCGGGTGTCTTTGCCATTTGACGATTGCGAGCATCGCCGGCGAAGGCAATTGACTTGAGCGCGGCAATGCCGGTGAATGGCGCCAAGCAACCGGAGGGAGGCGTCAATGAACCGAGCTTGGTGGATCGTAGCCGCGGCATTGGCCGGGGCAGCCGTTCCGGCCGCAACCTTTTCGGCCTCCGCCGCCGAAGCGGTGAAGATCGGCGCCATCTATCCGTTGACCGGCAATTCGGCGAGCGCCGGCCAGTCGGCCAAGGACGCCGTCCACTTGGGCGCCGACATCGTCAACAACGCCTATCCCGAATTGAAAGGGCTGCCGCTCGGCGCCACCGCGGGCCTGCCCAATCTCGGCGGCGCCAAAATCGAACTCGACGAGGCCGATCATCAGGGCAACCCGCAAGTCGGCCAGCAGCAGACGCTGCGGCTGATCACCGAAGACCACGTCGCGGCCGTGCTCGGCTCCTACCATTCCTCGGTGACGCTGGTGGCGACCGCGGTCGCCGAGCGGCAGGGCGTTCCCTTCGTCGTCCCGGACTCGGTGGCGGCGAACATCACCGCGCGCGGTTTCAAATGGACGTTCCGGGTGACGCCGATCGCGCCGGATTTCGGCAAAGCCTATGCCGAATTCCTCACCGAACTGAAGAAGGCCGGCAAGAAAATCGACGCCATCGCCGTCGTCAACGAGAACACCGATTACGGCTCGTCGGTGTCCACCAGCATCATCGACGCCGCCAAGGCCGCCAATATCAACGTCGCGGCGCATATCGCCTACAACGCCAACAGCTCGGACGTCTCCGCCCAGGTGCTGCAGCTGAAATCGCTCGAGCCGGATGCGGTGATCTTCGTCAGCTACACCGCCGACATCATCCTGTATTTCAAGACCATGAAAAATCTCGACTACCTGCCGCCGATCATCATCGGCGACGATGCCGGCTTCGCCGATCCGAGCTTCATCCCCAATGTCGGCGATCTGGCGCAAGGTGCGCTCAATCGTTCGGCCTTCGATATCGGTAAGCCCGGCACCAACAGCTACATCGTCGATCAGATGTTCAAAGCCAAATACGGCCGCGACCTCGACGACACCTCGGCGCGCTGGCTGCAAGGCTTCCTGGTGCTGGCCGACGCCATCAACCGCGCCGGCTCGACCGATCCGGAAAAAATTCAAGGTGCGCTAAAGGCAACCGACCTTAAGGCCGACCAGCTCATGATCGGCTATCACGGCGTGAAATTCGACGACACCGGCCAGAACACGCTGGCGTCGACCTTTTTGATCCAGCTACAGGGCAAGCAATATGTCTCGGTGTGGCCGGACAATCTCGCCACCGGCAAACTGGAGTTGCCGATGAAGGGCTGGCGGTAGACCTCGTCATTGCGAGGAGCAACGCGACGAAGCAATCCACTCTTTGCGCGCGAAAGACTGGATTGCTTCGCTTCGCTCGCAATGACGGGCAGATGAATTCTGCCGTCTGCGAGCTGGGAGCACGCAATACCGTTTCAAATAGCTCACAAAATCCCGTTTAAAACTTTGTAGNNTCGCTTCGCTCGCAATGACGGGCAGCAGGTCAAACCCGGTAGCGCCGCTGCATAGCGATGAGCGCCGCAAGGCTTATGAGCGCGGTCGCGATCATATAATAGCTCGGCGCCAGCTTGCTCCCCGTAATGTCGATCAGCGACTGCGCGAAGAACGGCGCGAAGCCGCCGAAGATCGGCACCGCCAAGTTATAGCTCAGCGACATGCCGGAAACGCGCGTCGTAACGGGAAAAATCTTCGCCATCAGCGACGGCAGCGCGCCCGAGAAAAAGGATTTCAACAGCCCGATCCAGCACACCGTCGCCATCAACACGCCAAGCGAGGCATGCGCGTCGAGCAGCACGAAGGCCGGGTAGGATGTCACGGCGAACAGAACCGCCGCGCCGATCATGATGCGCATCTGGCCGATTTTATCGACCCAAATACCGACGAAGGGTACCACCACCGTTTGCAACGCGGCGGCAACGACCGCCGCGGTAAAGCCGATCGTCTGCGGCAAATGCAGTTCGCGGATGGCGTAAGTCGGCATGTAAACCAGCATGTATTGCGAACTGGTCGAGGCGACGACCGCGCCGATGGTGAGCAGGAGCCGGTCCCATTGATCGACAAACAGGTCGCGCAACGGCGCGTGCGCCGCGCCGGCTTGCAGAAATTCCGGCGTCTCGGGCAAGCGGCTGCGGATGTAATAGCCGACCGGCCCGATCAGGAGCCCGAAGCCGAACGGAATGCGCCAGCCCCATGA
>PLTE01000309.1 GCA_003164375.1 Hyphomicrobiales bacterium
GCGCGGTCGCGATCGCGCTGCGCAACCGCTGGCGCCGGCTGCAGCTCGACGACCGGCTGCGTGAAGAGGTGCTGCCGAAGAATATTTTGATGATCGGGCCGACCGGCGTCGGCAAGACCGAGATATCCCGCCGTCTCGCCAAGCTCGCCGGTGCACCGTTTCTCAAGATCGAGGCGACGAAATTCACCGAAGTCGGCTATGTCGGCCGCGATGTCGAGCAGATCGTGCGCGATCTGGTCGAGATCGCCATCGCGCTGACGCGCGAGCGAAAGCGCAAGGATGTCCAGGCACGCGCCCAGCAGGCGGCCGAGGATCGCGTACTCGACGCGCTGGTCGGCGCCGGAGCCAGCGCTTCGACCAAGGAGGCATTCCGCAAAAAACTGCGGGCCGGCGAACTTAACGACAAAGAAATCGAGATCGAGGTGCAGGCGGCGGGAGGCGGCATGCCGCTGTTCGATATTCCCGGCATGCCCGGCGCGCAGATGGGCGCGATCTCCATTGGTGACATTTTCGGCAAGCTCGGCGGCGGCCGCACCAAGACGCGCCGCGTGAGCGTGCACGAGTCCTATGACGTCCTGATCAACGAGGAATCCGACAAGCTGCTCGACACCGATCAACTGACGCAGGAAGCCATCAAGGCGGTGGAGAACAACGGTATCGTCTTTCTCGACGAAATCGACAAGATCTGCGCGCGCGACGGCCGCGCCGGTGCCGACGTGTCGCGCGAGGGCGTGCAACGCGATCTTTTGCCGTTGATCGAAGGCACAACGGTCGCCACCAAGCACGGCTCGGTGAAGACCGACCATATTCTGTTCATCGCCTCGGGTGCGTTTCATATTTCGAAGCCATCGGACTTGCTGCCCGAACTGCAGGGCCGGCTGCCGATTCGCGTCGAGCTCAAACCGCTGACCCGCGACGACATGCGGCGCATCCTCACCGAGCCGGAAGCGTCGCTGATCAAACAATATATTGCGCTGATGGCGACCGAAGGCGTGACGCTGGAGTTTTCCGAAGATGCGATCGACGCGGTAGCCGACGTCGCGGTGGCGGTGAATTCGAGCGTGGAAAATATCGGTGCGCGGCGGCTGCAGACCGTGATGGAACGCGTGCTTGACGAAGTGTCTTTCAGCGCACCTGACCGTTCCGGCGAGACGGTGAAGATCGACTCAGCGTACGTGCATAAGCACGTCGGCGACCTCGCCAAGAACGCCGATCTGAGCCGCTTTATTCTGTGACGCCGCAGCTCGGTACGCGCCGGCTTACGCGTCGTACTTTGCTTCGACCTGCTGCTCGCGGCTGATTTCGCGGATTGTCGCCATCCACTTTTCGACTTGCGCAAGCATCTGCAAGTCGGCGGAGCCGTTGCGCGTTGTGGTGGGTCGAGATGTGGCGGACTTCGTCGGCGTGGCGAGAACTTCGGACATGACTGATACTACTCCGACTGACGGCGTTCCGATCATGCCGCAGTTTCTCGCAGACGAAATTGACCATTTCTTGCCGCTTGTGCGGCCTTCCGATTGTTAAGGTTAATAGGAAGGTCACAGGACGCAGCGCGATCTCGTCGGAAGCCAGTTTCGACTTCTCTGAGCCATGCGCTAGCGGGCACGGCGTAGGCGCACATAAAGAGCGCCTTGGCCGCCGTGGCTGACATGGGCTTCCTCGAAGCCGACGATAAGAGGGCGGAATTCCGGTAAAGCAAGCCAAAGCGGCACCTGCCGCCGCAGCACGCCTCGCTCGCTCACAGCGTCGTGCGCGTTGGCGCGCATTCCCTTCCCGGTCACGACCAGCGCAATTCTCGCGCCGTCGTTTTGCGCCCGGCGCAGGAAGCGAAGGAGCGCACCGTGCGCCTCCTGCTGCGTCATGCCATGCAAATCAATACGAGCGTCGATGGCGTCGCGGCCGCGCGCCACGCGCTGCTTGAGCCGGCGGTCGAATGGCGCGAGCGGGGGCGACTTGAGTGTCGGCGGCGGTTCGTGCGGCGCGAGAGTGCGTTGCAAAGCCTTTGCGCCGGTCGCCGCGACGGACTTGGATTCGGTCTCTGGTTCGATCTTGGGTTCGATCTTGGCTTTGCTCGGCCGCAACGGCGTGATCGAGCGCGCTAAACCGGACCACAGCGCGTGTTCTTCATCGCTCAATGGACGGCGGCGGCTCATTTTGGCGGCCCGGCTTTCGCTTTCTTTCTGGCCGTGGGTTTAGGCTCCGGTATCGGGACATCGCGCTGGGTCGAATCGTCCGCAGTCGGATCCACCGCGGTCGGATCCTCCATAGTGCCGAGCTCGAAACTAAACGCACTCGGACGCTCCGGCGGCAGCGGCGTGTCGCGGCCGGCTTCCACCGGATCGAGGTCGCGCGGAATGAGCATGACGAAGTCGCCGGGATTTTTGATGCGGCCGGCGATCCGCGCGGCTTCGTCGCCGGCGCCGAAGTAAATGTCGGCGCGGGCCGGGCCGACAATGGCCGAACCGGTATCCTGCGCGATGACCAGCCGGTCGAATTTCGTCACCGCCTTTTCGTTCGCAATCGGCAAACTGGCCTCGATGAAGAATGGCGTGCCGTAGGCGTGCAGCGCACGGTCGATCGCGATCGATCGGCCGGGCACCAACTGCACGCCCTCGCCGCCGACCGCTTCGTCTTCGGTCGCAAGGTCGGTAATGCGAAAGAACACATAGGACTTGTTCTGTCGGCGTATGTCCTTGGCCTGGTCGGGGTTGGCTTCCATCCAATCGCGGATGCTCTGCATCGACACTTGGTCCCGGCTCATGAGTTTGGCTTCGACCAGAGCGCGACCGACCGGCGTGTAAGGCCAACCGTTATGGGAATCGTAGTTGACGCGCAGGATCGTGCCGTCTTCCAGCCGGATGCGGGCCGAGCCCTGGATCTGCGCGAACAAGACGTCAACCTGATCGTGCAGATAGCAGATTTCCAGATGCCAGCCGTCGAGCGCGCCGTCCTCGATCTGGCCGCGGTCGTAGTAGGGCACCATCTTGCGGCGACCGATGCGGCGGCCGACGGTGGCGCCCTTGCTCGGAAACGCCTCACCGATCTTGCGCCGGCCGGCAACAACGAGATTAGACGGCCGACGATAAAGCGGCGCGTTAAACTGCCCGGTCGGGACCCGCGAACCGGCGATGATCGGTTCGTAATAGCCGGTCAGAAAACCGTCCGTATCGCCGAGCTTGTTGATGCGGATCGGCCGGAAATTCTCCTCGAAGAATTTTCGCGCGCCGTCCTCATCGAGTGGAATGGCCAGTCGGGCCCGCTCGCAAATATCCTTCAACGCGGCCGGGATCGCGGTCAGATCGCGGCCGCGACGCTGCTTGGCCTCCACCGCACGGCAGCTAACTAGGAAGGTCGCAAAAGCCACGGCGTGATCGTCGCTGTCCCAGCTGTCGAGACTAGTCCAGTCAACCGGTTCGTATTGCGTATCCGGAAATTTTATCGGCGCGCGGTCCTGGCCGCGCACCGTCACCGGCAGCGCGAGAAGACCCAGCAGCGCAATAAACGGGCACCAGCTCCAGCGCCGCGCCGACAGCGGCCGCATTATGGGCCTCATTGTCCGGCTTCGGTCGCGACCACTTTCCAGTTCGGATCGCGCGAGGAAATATCGCGCGCAAAGGTCCACACGTCCGTGACGTCGGTGACCTTATCGGCACTGCCGTCGATCACGGTGCCGCCGCGGTCGCGCGTAGCGGAGACCAGCTTGGAAACGAAGCGGACGGTAATCTGGGCGGTGCGGTTGCGCAGCTCGGCAGCGGTGATGGTCGAGGCGTCGATGGAAACGAAACGCGTCTCTGCGGTTTCGCTGCGCCGCTCGCGTTCGCTGATGGCGGCATCGAAACCGTCAAACACTTCACGCGACAGAAGTGTCCGCAATTGGCGGCGGTCGCCGCCGGCAAACGCCGTTACGATCATCTCGTAGGCGGCGCGCGCGCCGGCGATAAAATGCTTGGCATCGAAACCCTGCTCCGCGGTCGCAATCGCGTCGAGTCCGGCAGCGATCGCCGATCCAGTCTCGGCGACGTCCTTCCAGCGTTCGGCCGGCGGTGGCGTGGCTTCGGTCGGGCGCGGCGTCGTCTCGGTCGAACGCGGCGGCAGCGCCACGACCTTGTCGCTCGCCGGGCTGCGCACCACATCGCGCGCCGAATAGGGATCGTAAGGCGGCCGTTCGCGGCCGGTGCGTTGACCTAAGACGCTGCGCAGTCGCAGGAAAATGAAAACCGCGAGCGCCAGAAAGATGATGGTGTAAATGTCGAACACGTCGGGCATTCTCTCGGCATCGCGCGCTGCGGGACGGTGCATTCCAAACCGATTCGAACCGGTCGAACCGCGGGAGGATGCCCGGTTCCTCCGCTCTATGTAAGCACGCCCGGGAAGCCATCCAGTGGCCGCCGCTAGCGATCATAGCGCGCCGACGCGAAACTCTAGACGATCGTAGCCGCCGCGCCAACATTGGAAGCAGGTTTCGTTGGCCGCCTTTTAGGCAAATCCGTGGGAATCGGTGCCGCCGGCTGGCATTGTTCCTCCCCCCTCCCTGTGTTAGCCAAACCGCAAATACCGCTCGTTCAGGCCGGAGAGGGGAATAATGTCGATGACGGATGGCGGCCCCGAGCCGCAGATGGATATGCCGCGAATTGGCATTCTTATGCAGTACGTGAAGGACTTTTCTTTCGAAAATCCGAATGCGCCCCGCTCGTTAGCGCCGAACCAGCAGCAGCCCGCGATCAACGTCAATATTGCCGTCGAAGCCGCGCCGCTGTCCGAAACCGACATCGAGGTCACGCTGCGGCTGGAAGGCAAAGCAGACTTGCAGGGTATGGTGCTGTTCGGCTTCGAACTCCTCTATGCCGGTGTTTTCCGTATCCTCAACGTGCCGGCTGAAAGCGTGCAGCCGACCGTGATGATCGAGTGCCCGCGCATGCTGTTCCCCTTCGCGCGCGAAATCGTCGCTACCGCGACACGAAACGGCGGCTTTCTGCCGCTGCTGCTGGAGCCGATCGATTTCGCAAACCTGTACCGCCAGCGCTTGGCGGCGGCTCAGACCTCACAGGCATCGCGGCCGGCTA
>PLTE01000253.1 GCA_003164375.1 Hyphomicrobiales bacterium
ATCGATCCGCGCGTCGAAGCGCATGTGGCGGCGAAAATGGGGCTCGCCGTCGAACCGATCTCGACCCAGATCATCCCGCGCGACCGCCATGCGATGTATTTTGCGACGCTCGGCGTCGTCGCCGCCTCGATCGAGCGGCTGGCAACCGAAATCCGCCATTTGCAGCGCACCGAAGTGTTGGAAGCGGAGGAGTTTTTCTCGGAAGGCCAAAAAGGCTCGTCGGCGATGCCGCATAAGAAGAACCCGATTACCAGCGAACAAATCAGCGGTCTGGCGAGGGTGCTGCGCGGCAATGCGCAGGCGGCNNCGGCCTCGCCCGCATGGTGCGCGCCTATGTTACGCCTGCGATGGAGAACGTCGCGCTGTGGCACGAGCGCGATATTTCGCATTCCTCGGTAGAGCGCATGATCGGGCCGGACGCAACCGGCACGCTCGACTTCGCGCTGTCGCGCATGGCTGGGATCATCGACAAGCTCATCGTCTATCCCGACAATATGAGAAAGAATCTCGACCACTTGGGTGGCCTCGTGCATTCGCAGCGCGTGCTCCTGGCGCTGACGCAAAAAGGCGTCGCGCGCGAGGAGGCTTATCGGCTGGTGCAACGCAACGCCATGAAAGTATGGGCCGGCAGCGGCGACTTCTTGGCTCTGCTCAAAGCCGACCAGGACGTGCGCAAGCATTTGAGCGAAGCCGAGCTCACCGCTTTTTTCAATCTCGACTTTCACTTCGCCCAGGTCGACACGATCTTTTCCCGCGTGTTCGGGCGCGCGTGATCGCCGTCTGCGCTCGCGACTATTATTTGCCGAAAATTCCAGCGCCTGCCCCACCTTGCCCGACTCGGCTGTGTGACGTACCTTCTTCGCAACCATCGGAGGAGAAAGTCATGGGCCGTTTGGTGCGCAAGCCGAAATTGGCTGAAGCCGAGGCGCCTCAGCAAGCGGCCGACTTCGGCGGCATGTTCCAAGCTCCGACCCGGGCGCGTCCGGCGGCGGAAGCGGTCGCCGGCGACGACTATCTCACCCGGATGGTGAAATATATCCCGGCCGAGGTCATCGGCGGTTCGATGCTGGTGAATGCGATCCTCGCGCAGGCGATGGTGTCCGGCGGCGACAATGCCGCGATGGCGGGTTTCTCGGTCACCGGCATCGCGGTCGGCGCGTTGCTCGTGGGCCTAATCTTGACGCCCCTGTTTTGCTGGTATGTGCGCGAGGACGGCGATGCCTGGACGACCAATGCCATCGTGTCCACGGTGGCCTTCCCGTTCTGGGCCTATTTGATGGGGGCGGTGGCCTTCGCCAAATTCCATGACGGCAATCTGGCGGCGATCCTGATCCTGACTTTCACCGCCGTGAGCGGCCTGGTCGCGCCGGTGGCAGATACGCCCAAGGCGGAAGAAGTTCAGAACGCCAACGCCAAGGAAGGCCCGCGCCTGGTCGAAACCGTCAAGGCCTGAGCGACCAGCCACGCCGGGCCTCGCCCGCCCGGCGCAATATTGCCGACGCCTCACTCCTTGTGTCATCTGTCGCGCGATGACGGCACGCCAAACCATTCTGATGTTCGATTCCGGCCTCGGCGGCCTCACCGTCTATCGCGAGGTCGCGGCGGCGCGGCCGGACGCCGATTTCGTCTATGTCGCCGACGATGCGGCGTTTCCTTACGGCGCGCTTGCCGAACCCGCTTTGGTCGAACGCGTCGTCGATCTCATGGGCGACCTGATCAACGCGCACCGCCCCGACCTCATCGTGATCGCCTGCAATACCGCTTCCACCATCGTGTTGCCGCAGCTGCGAAAAAAATTCTCGCTGCCGTTTGTCGGCACCGTGCCGGCGATCAAGCCGGCCTGCGCCACCTCGGTGACCAAGCGGGTGTCGGTGCTCGGCACCGAAGCGACGGTCAAACGCGAATATACCCGCGTGCTGATCCGCGACTACGCGCAAGATTGCGTGGTGACGCTGGTCGGCGCGACGGCGCTCGCCGGCTATGCGGAAGCCGAGCTTCACGGCACGCCGGCGGGCGACACGGCCTTGCGCAGCGAGATCGCGCCCTGCTTTCTCGACGACGGAGCGCGGACCGACACGATCGTGCTGGCCTGCACCCATTATCCGTTGCTGATCGAGCGGCTCCGCCAGCTCGCGCCCTGGCCGGTGAATTATATCGATCCGGCACCCGCGATTGCACGGCGGGTCGTCGATCTGCTCGGACCGAACGCAGCGGCGGAACCGGGCTCAACGCGCGCGCTCTTCACCTCGGGCCGGGTGCCGCAAACCGTGCTCGCGCGCTTTAACATCAGATCAGCCAAGCCGGCCGCTTCAATCAGCCGCTAACGCCTGCCTAATCTGCTATCATTGCCTGCATCGAAAATCGGCTTTACTCAATATGCAGGCCTGCGACGCTGCCGTTTGGAACGGCCGTATCGGGAGCCGTCATCGGGAGACAACCATGAGCATCGCCATACCCACAGAGCGCGTCACTTGGGCGTCGAACCGCTGGACCCAGCTGCTCCTCGGCGTCATCGCCATGATGGCGATCTCCAGTCCGCAATATGTCTGGACGCTGTTCACCAGCCCGCTCAATCAGAAACTCGGCACCACACTCGCGGAGCTGCAGTGGACCGTCTCGCTGTTGGTCATTCTGCAGACCTGGTTCTCGCCATTCCAGGCCTATCTTGTTGATCGCTTCGGCCCGCGCATCCTGATCTCAATCGGTGCGCTGTTGTCGGGCGCCAGCTGGGTGCTCGCATCGTGGGTCGGCAATATCTGGGCGCTCTATCTCACCTATGGCGTGATCGGCGGCTTCGGTACCGGCATCATCTATGTCGGCATTATCGGTCTGATGGTGCGGTGGTTTCCCGACCGCCGCGGACTTGCCGCCGGCCTTGCCGCCGCGGGCTACGGTTTCGGCGCGTTCTTCACCAGCTTCCCGATCGACAGCATGATCAAGAGCTCGGGCTACGCCCAGACCCTGTTGGTGTGGGGCATCATTCAGGGGGCGATCGGAATTCTCGCGGCCCAGGGACTGCGCCTACCGCCGGAACACGAGCAGGCAAGCGCTGTACCCGCGTCGAGCGGCGCTCAGCAGACCGGCAAGAGCTATACGCCGAAAGAGATGCTGAAGAGTCCGATCTTCTACTTGATGTTCTTGATGATGAGCATGATGTCGACCAGCGGGCTTATGGTCGTGTTCAATGTCGGACCATTCGCGAAGGATTTTGGCGTCGCCAACATGCTCGTGCTCGGCATGGCGGCGCTGCCGCTGTCGCTGACGCTGTCGCGCGTCACAAACGGCCTGACGCGGCCGTTTTTCGGCTGGGTCTCCGACCATATCGGCCGCGAGAGCACGATGGCGCTCGCCTTCGCGTTGGAAGCGGTCGCCATCCTTATTCTGTTCGCTTTCATCGACCAGCCGGCGCTTTTCGTAGTGCTGAGCGGCCTGGTGTTCTTCGGCTGGGGCGAAATTTTTTCGCTATTTCCCTCGACGCTCACCGACACCTTCGGCACCAAATATGCGGCGACCAATTACGGCTTCCTCTATATCGCGCAAGGGGTCGGCTCGATCCTGGCCGGACCGGCGGCAGCCTTCCTCAAGCAGACGACCGGCAGCTGGACCGCGGTATTCATCGTCGTCGCGGTGCTCGATGCGCTGACCGCGTTGCTTGCGATCACCGTGCTGCGAAGTATGCGGAAAAAGCACTTTTTGGCCGGGTAAGCAACCTGTCCTGGAAACCGCCGGTTTGACACAAGGCGGCTTTCGCCCTAGATACCGCCCACTTCGCGGGCCTTAAGGGCCCGCGCGGTGTTTCGCACCCGTGGTTTTTAGCCGGCTTCGGCGCAAAACCTGTCGGTTCTGGCAAAGTCCGGGACAGAGGAGGGCGCGATCCTCAGCGATTATCGAAACCAGCGAGGACGCGAATGACCAAGCGCCACCAGGCGAAGTATAAGATCGACCGTCGGATGGGCCAGAACATCTGGGGCCGGCCGAAGTCACCGATCAACAAGCGCGAATACGGCCCCGNNACGGCCAGCGCCGCAAGGGCAAGCTGTCGGATTACGGCGTGCAATTGCGCGCCAAGCAGAAGCTTAAGGGCTATTACGCCAACTTGTCGGAACGCCAGTTCCACGGCGTTTACGACGAAGCGCGCCGGCTCAAGGGCGATACCGGCGCCAATATGATTGGCCTTTTGGAACGCCGGCTCGACACCATCATTTACCGCGCCAAGTTCGTTCCCACCGTTTTTGCCGCGCGGCAGTTCGTGAGCCACGGCCACATCAAGGTGAACGGCAAGCGCGTCACCGTCTCAAGCTACAAAGTGAAAGTCGGCGACGAGATCGAGGTCAAGGAAAAGTCGAAACAGCTTGCGCTGGTGCTCGAGGCCAATGGGCTCAGCGAGCGCGACGTGCCCGACTATGTCGAAGTCGACCACTCCAAGCAGACGGCCAAACTGACCCGCGTACCGGCCCCCGCCGACGTGCCCTACCCGGTGGTGATGGAACCGCACTTGGTGGTTGAATACTACTCGCGCTAAGCCATCCCTCATTCCGGTAAGCCACGAAGTGGCGAGCCCGGAATCCATAACCACGAACCGCGCAACTCCTGCACCGGCCGTGGCTAGGGATTCCGGGCTCCTCGCTGTGCCCAAGCGCTGGAATGACTCAGGAAGCCGCAGCGCTTTCCTTCACGGCGATACCCTTGTCCTTCAATAAGGATTGCAGTTCGCCAGCCTGGAACATTTCGCGGATGATATCGCAACCGCCGACGAATTCGCCCTTGACGTAAAGCTGCGGGATGGTCGGCCAGTTGGAATAGGATTTTATGCCGCCGCGCAGGTCGTCGTTTTCCAAGACATTGAGCCCCTTATAGGGCACGCCCAGATAATCGAGGATTTGCACCACCTGACCGGAGAACCCGCACATCGGGAACTGCGGCGTGCCCTTCATGAACAGCACTACGTCGTTGGCCTTAACTTCGTTGTCGATGAATAGCTCGACCGTTCCTTGCACATCGGACATCGCGGTTACCTTTGTTTGGCGCCGCGGGCATTGCCTCCCGCGCCGACTCTCGCCCTAACTCCTGCAATATATGTACCGCAAAATGGGCTCAAAGCCCAAGCCGAACCGGCATGCCCTGAATGACAAATATTTCACCCGAAGCGACAGCCTCCCGGCGGGCGGTTCGGCAGAAAGCCATTCCAGGCGTCAGCCGCGTGGGAGAATAGCACCAGATCACACCGGGAACGGGGACCCCTCACAGCGCTGGTGTACCGGTCTGCAGCGCCAGCGCATGCAGCTTGCCGCCCATCTCGGTTTTCAATGCCTCGTAGACGATCTGATGCTGCTGGACGCGGGATTTGCCGCGAAACGACTCGGCTATGACGGTCGCGGCGTAATGGTCGCCGTCGCCGGCAAGATCGCGGATCGTCACCTCGGCATCCGGAATCCGCGCCCGGATCAATCGCTCGATGTCGTTCGCAGCCATAGCCATGGCGTACCCCAGCCTGTCGCGCTCCGGTCGTTCGCTTCGGCCCCCCCGGCACCGAGCCGCCAATCCGAATCTCCTTGCGCAACTTTGCGCAAGGTTGCGACCACAATGCGGCGCTGATGCGCGAGCGTCAATCCGCAGCCTGCGTTCAGGCCGCGCCTGCCATATAGGCCGGCAGCCAAGCTTCGAAGCGGCTTTTGAGATCGTGCACCCGCACCGGCCGTTCGTCGCCCAGCGCCAGAACGCTTCCTCCGGTCGCGCCGAGCCGCGTCAGCGGCACCGCAGCCGCCTTGGCGCGCTCTGCGATCAGATCGGCGCTTTCCGCCGTCACCACATAGCGGGCCTGATCCTCGCCGAACCAGAAGGCATGGGAGGCAGCGTCCGAGGGTGCCTCCAAGACGGCGCCAATGTGCGATGCGATCGCCATTTCGGCGATCGCCACCAGAAGCCCGCCGTCGGAAACGTCGTGCACCGCGGTCACCAATCCGTCGCGGATCAGGGCGCGGACGAAATCGCCATGGCGGCGCTCGGCGGCGAGATCGACCGGCGGCGGCGCGCCCTCGTCGCGGCCGCAAACGTCGCGCAGATAGAGCGACTGACCGAGCCAGCCGCGCGTCTCGCCGATCAGCAAGATCGCCTCGCCTTCGGCTTTGAAGGCAAGCGTCATCGCCGTCGTGAAATCGTCGATCAGACCGACGCCGCCGATCGTCGGCGTCGGCAGGATCGAGCGGCCCAATTCGTCGCCGCGGAATTTGGTCTCGTTGTAGAGCGATACATTGCCGGACACGACCGGGAATTCGAGCGCCCGGCAGGCCTCGCCGATGCCGCGCACGCAGCCGATGAACTGGCCCATGATCTCGGGCCGTTCCGGATTGCCGAAATTGAGATTGTCGG
>PLTE01000212.1 GCA_003164375.1 Hyphomicrobiales bacterium
GGGCAAGACCAATATCGAGGCGGCGAGCAAGGTATTTGACTCGCTATCGAAGACCACGAACGCGGTTGCAACCGAGATCACCGCGTATTCGAAGAGTTCCTTCGAGAGCGGTTCCAAAGCCATGGAGCAGCTGCTCGGCGCCAAGTCGCTGGATAAAGCGATCGAGGTGCAGAGCGAATATGCCAAGTCAATCTACGAAGACTTTACCGCCCGGTTGACCAAGGTCGGCCAGCTTTACGCCGATCTCGGCAAAGAGGTCTTCAAGCCGCTGGCCGAGCTGACCAATGTCAGCCGCGCGACGTCGGGCAAGTAAGTAACCGCCTGATACTAGCAACAAGCCCGACCGTGAGGTCGGGTTTTACGCTGCGTGATTTCGTGCAGACCGTAGGATGCGCGGAGTCAACGGGTCCGGCCGAAGGCCGGCCCGANNGGCCCGATGACAGGCTCCGCGAATCTGATCGTCCGACGGCGAGGCTGCATGGTGGGCTTCGCAAAGGCTCACCGCAGCTTTGCGAAGAACAGACACGCGGAAATTTGCTCGGCGATGCGAGGCGCTACGCTTACCTCCGGTTCCCGCCGCCGGCATGCTACGCTATATTCATCCGTATATAGAGGAGGCGTGCCATGCCGTCCGCAAAGTTTTCCGCCGCACCGATCGCCGCGATCCGCGGCGGCCCGGGCTCCGCCGCCACCAGCGTGCTCACGGCATTCGCGCTGCGCCGGCAGGCGGAGGGGGTTGCGGTCGTTGGCGTGATCGTCCCGCCCGGGCCGAATGGCCATGGCGGCGGCGCGCGCGAGGGCTGCGAGTGCCGCGGTGTCCTTTTGGATCTTGCCAGTGGCGAGACCATTAGCATCCACCAGGATCTTGGTCCGGGATCGGAGGCTTGCAACCTCGACACATCGGAACTGGCGCGCGCCTGCGCCGCGGCCGAACGCGCCGTTGCGGCCGGCGCCGACCTCGTGGTGCTCAACAGATTCGGCCACCAGGAGGCGGAGCACGGCGGACTGATGGCGGTCTATCAAGCGGCGGTGGCGGCAGGCTTGCCGATCGCATGCATGGTGGCGCCGAAGGCCGAAGCGGTGTGGGAGAGTTTTGCCGAAGGGCTGTCGGTCTGGCTGCCGGCGGAGGACGAGGCGTTGGACGCATGGTGGCGCGGCCATGCCAGCGCGCGGGGGCAAGCGGCCTGACCGGATCGCCGTAGCCGCGGCAAGCGTCTCTCATCCGGGAGACGGGCGCTGCTTGTGATCCGTCATCCTGAGGTGCGAGCGGAGCGAGCCTCGAAGGGCGACGGCATCGACCCCTCACGGACACGGCTTCGGCGCTTTGAACTCCAGCGAACTGAGCCTTCCGGCGACCACGAAGTCGTTGTAGTCGAGCGTGAGCGCGCGCGAGATGCCATTGGCGTAGAGCTCAAAGCCGATGGCGTAGGCCGGCGTCTGCTCGCTTGCGTCTTCGGCTTTGCCGCCGTCGAAATAGCTGATGGTGACCGGCCAGCGCGGCACCCCGGTCAGCTTCGGCTCGACGGCCGCGGCGTCGTCGTGGCTGCGCTCGTCGGGCGCGATCTGTTTGCCGATCACCGAGAGCGTGTTGAAGATTTTGTCGCCGGTCTCCGAGCCGTCATAGACCGGAAAGTCGAGAATGGTGTTGCCGGCGCGGGCTGCCGCGATCACCCGCGTCATATGCTCGGTCGGAAACACCACGCCGGAGTCGAGATTGAGCGATTTCTGCTGCGGCTTTTGCAGGTCGACGGAGGTCTTGCCGGTGTCGCGCAGCGCGCGGCCGTCCACCGCATCGACCAGACTCTGGTCGACGAAATTCTGCGAGGCGAATTTGAAGCTCTTGGCGTCGGCGCCTTCCCAGGTGGTTGAGCGCAGGTCGCTGGTGGAGACTTTGCCTTCGCCGGTGTCGAGCTCGGAGACCTGGCGGAAGTCCAGCGAATAGCCCTGGCAGGCATTGCCGTCGAAGTCGTAGAGGATGCGGCCGGAGACGCCGGCGATCTGCGAATTGCCGCGGGTCGCGGAAAGCGACAGGTCGTAAACCGCCCGGTGCGGCACCAGGACGACAGGCGGAGCGGCAGAGGGCGCACCGGGCAGGCTTTGCGACACCGATGCATTGAGGATGGCGCTCTGCGCCTGCGCCGGCGCCAGCGTGGCCAAGACGACAAGGCAGGCGATGGAGAGACTTGTAACAGCGAGACTTGCGACAGCGAGACTTGCGACAGCGAGACTTGCGACAGCGAGATTTGCGGCAATAGGATCTGGGGCGGCGACGGCGGCGCGCGACGCAGATGTGTCAGCCATGAACCACTCCCGTTTCGCTCGACTTGGAGATGGCCCCCGCCTACCGTTTCCCCTGCTCTACGCTGTGACGCTGTTTTGTGACCGCTTTTGTGCCACCACACTTTGTGATGCCATTTAGCTGGCATGGTCTTATTCGAAAACCGGTGACCACTTTTCGGGACCATGCCCAACAATTGCGGCAAAGATAGGCAGTTTGGCCGCCGCACGCAACTGGAGCCTACTTTTCCTCCACCGCTCGCGGGGAAGAAAGGTTGCCGGCGGATCGCTTGCATGAGCTGCCGCGATCAGCGAAGAAAGCCCATTATCGCCTTGTCGCTGAACGCTTACGGAGGAACCTATGGCTGGTGTAGTGGAAAAGAAATTGCAGGACCTTGGCATTACGCTTGCCGAGCCGAAACCGCCGATCGCCAATTACGTGGCCTTCGTGAAGAGCGGCAACCTTCTGACCGTTTCCGGCCAGGTCTGCCTCGACGGCGACGGCAAGCTCGT
>PLTE01000287.1 GCA_003164375.1 Hyphomicrobiales bacterium
CTGGCCGGCCTTTTCCTCGAAACGGCGGATCAAGAGCATCTGGCGCAATGCCGCAAGCTCCTGCTCCTTGTCGAATACTGGGACTTCCGGGGCGGAAGATTCACTTGCCGCGAGATCCGCGGCTGGAAGCAATCCGTGAGCGCTGGGAGCCGTTTGCTTGGTTTGGGCGACGGCCATTATTGTCCTCGAAACGCCATTGTTCTCGAATAGTCCACGAACATCCCGGCGGCCATTCTCCAATAGCCGAAATCACCCTCTTGCGAAAGCCGGCTCGTCAGCACAATGGGGATTGCCGGGCGGCCGCAAAATCCTTGTGGCAAAACTTGATTTCGGAACCGTCGCGGCCAAGTTCAAGGCCCTGATTCAAGGCCAGGATTTAGGGGCTTTGTGTGGCCCCTGGGCGTGGCGCAGCGTCAAACATCATCGTCAAGTCGTTGGGGTCGGCGTCATCGAGCAGCGCCCGGGCGCGTTCGTCGAGCATATCGGGATCGATATCGTCGGATTTCAAAAGCGCGACCCGGCGCTCCCATTGGCCATGCTCGACCTTCAGGCGATTGAGTTCGGCGTCTAGGCTCGCCATCTGGCGGTCGATGTCCTCCTTGGCCTTGAGGCCGCGATCGCCGCTATAGGCGTTGACGCCGAAATAGCCGATCAGCAAGGCTGCCAAGACGTAGAGGCCGAGCGTTGAGAGGACCCTGCGGAGGCGCTTACGAGTGACCATAGCGCTACCATGGAAGGGGCGGCTTAAAGCGATATTAATGGCCGCAGCATGAGCCCGGCTAAGGTAGCCGGTTGCGCACTTCCGAGAGCGCGAAATTGCCCAAACGCTTGCCGCGATTGCGGAAGAATCGCAGCATGCCGGCATCGACGAAATAAGTCAGCAGAATGCTATCGCGGCTACGCACTTCGGGCCCGACCGCGTCGGCGGAATGCCAGGTGTCGGTGCCGACCGCGAAGGCATAGCCGGTATTGGGCGAAAAACTCATTTGCTTTGTCTTCGGCAGCGTTCCGTCGGCGAGCTTTTCGTGAAAAATCGTGCCGATATGAGTCGTCGAGCGGTCGCGCGGCAGATAGAGCTGCACGGTGATGCCCTTCCACCGGGTGTCAGTGTGCGGCGTGATCAGGTAGCCCGGAATGTCGCGCGTCAGGATCGGGATCGGATACATGCCGGTCTTGGCGTAGGTGGGGCCAAAGCGGCGCTCGAGGGCGGGCGCCAGACGGCGCACGAAGGCATCGCGCACCGGCCGCGAGCACAGCGCGCGGCCGACGATGTCCCATACCGCGCGCTGCTGCGGCGGCAGGTGCCGGATATATTCCGGGAACAGATCGATCTTCACCCGCGTATGGGTGCCGTCGGTAAGATCGTGGCCCTTGCTGCGGCCGTGCATCGGCCGGTAATCCGACGCTTCAGGCATATTGGTGAGCATCAGGGAATAAATGTCGTCGGGAAAGACTCGGTCGAGCACCAGATGGGTGAACGGCGCGTCAAACGCTGGCGCGGCGTCGACCGACGTGGCGATGAAGTCGGCCAAGCGTTCGACCGCGAGCCGCCGGTTCCCAGCCCTCAATTCAAGCGATTGATCCATTGCGCCGATATACCCCTGAATGCCGCAGTCGGACAAGCGTGGCTAAGGCCAAGCAGACTAAAGCGCCTTGAACACCGAGCGGCCGGCATAGGCGGCCTGGGCGCCGAGTTCCTCCTCGATGCGTAACAGCTGATTGTATTTCGCCGTGCGGTCGGCGCGCGCGAGCGAGCCGGTCTTGATCTGCCCGCAATTGGTGGCGACCGCGAGATCGGCGATGGTGGAGTCTTCCGTCTCGCCCGAGCGATGCGAGATCACCGCGGTGTAGCCCGCCTTGTGCGCGGTCTCGACCGCGGCCAGCGTTTCGGTGAGCGTGCCGATCTGATTGACCTTGATCAGGATCGAATTGCCGATGCCGTTTTTGATGCCGTCCGACAACCGCGCCACATTGGTCACGAAAATATCGTCGCCGACCAGCTGGCATTGTTTGCCGATTTTGTCGGTCAAGAGTTTCCAGCCCTTGAAATCGTCTTCGGCCATGCCGTCTTCGATCGACACGATCGGATAGCGTTTGACCAGCGCCGCAAGATAATCGACCTGCTGTTCGATCGAACGCGTCTTGCCCTCGCCTTTGTACTGGTAGGCGCCGTCGCCAAAAAATTCGCTCGCCGCCGGATCGAGCGCAAGCGCCACTTGTTCGCCCGGGCGGTAGCCCGCCTTTTCGATCGCGGAGAGCACGAAATCGAGTGCCGCCTCCGCCGAAGGCAGGTTAGGGGCAAAGCCGCCCTCGTCGCCGACATTGGTGTTGTGGCCGGCGGCTTTGAGCGCCGCGCGTAGCGTATGAAAGACTTCGGCGCCGGCGCGAAGTGCTTCGGCAAAGCTCGGCGCGCCGAGCGGCACGATCATGAATTCCTGGAANNTGCCGCCGTTGACGATGTTCATCATTGGCACCGGCAGAAGCCGCGCCGACGTGCCCCCGACATAGCGGTAGAGTGGCAGCCGGTTCGCGGTCGCCGCCGCCTTGGCGACGGCAAGCGAGACGCCGAGAATGGCATTGGCGCCGAGCCGGCCTTTGTTCGGCGTACCGTCGAGCGCGATCATGGTCTCGTCGATCTTGACCTGCGCTTCGGCTTCCAGGCCGCCAAGCGCATCGAAAATCTCGCTGTTGACTGCCTCGACCGCCTTGGTCACGCCTTTGCCGAGATAGCGAGCCTTATCGCCGTCGCGCAGTTCGATCGCCT
>PLTE01000305.1:0-2719 GCA_003164375.1 Hyphomicrobiales bacterium
GAATGCGTGTCGCGGACGAAGAGCCGACGCCCGGCCTCTTCCTCCAGCTTGCGGATGTGTTGGCTGACCGTCGACTGGCGCAGGCCGAGACGCTCGGCAGCCTGAGTGAAGCTCCGCGTTTGGGTAATCGCCAAGAAGGTTTGCAGCAGGACCGGATCCAGCATGGTCGCTCATCACAATATGCGATTACATTAATAGCTGTATGCGCTATTCACAATGACCAAGTTGGGTCGATATAACCGGCGACAGCTAGGAAACGAGGCTTCCATGGTTTGGCTTGGCTCTATTTTGTCCCGCGTCGATCGGTTCCTCGTGACCATTTTGCTGACCGTGGGCTTCGCCGCCGTCCTGCCGGCGCGTGGCGAGACGGCGGTGGCCTCGGGTTGGCTGACCGACTCCGCGATTGCGCTCCTCTTTTTCATGCATGGCGCGCGGCTTTCGCCCGAAGCCGCATTTCAGGGGGCGCGCCAATGGCAGTTGCATACGGTGGTGTTCCTGAGCACGTTTGCGCTCTTTCCGTTGCTCGCAGTGACTGCGCATCGTTTGGCGCCGGGATTTCTGCCCGCACCGCTTTGGGCCGGCGTAATCCTGCTTGCCGCGCTGCCTTCGACCGTGCAGGCCTCGATCGCGTTCACCTCGGTGGCGCGCGGCAATGTGGCGGCGGCGCTTTGCAGCGCGTCGGCATCGAGCCTTTTGGGTATTTTCCTCACCCCTCTGATCGCCGGGTTCTTGCTCACCAGTCACGGCGCCGAAATCTCTGCGCGTTCGGTTTTGACCATCGTCGTGCAGCTCTTGCTGCCGTTCATGGCGGGCCAGCTATCGCGGCCTTGGCTCGGCGCTCTGGTCGCACGCAATCCGCGCGCGCTCAAATGCGTGGATTACGGGTCGATCGTGCTGATCGTTTACACGGCCTTCAGCCACGGCGTCGCCGATGGCATCTGGCATCAGGTCGATGCGATCGATCTCGTTAAAGTCGCGCTGGTTGATGTCGCGCTCCTTGCGGCGGTAATGACCATCCTGACCTTCGGGAGCAGACGGCTCGGCTTTGTGCGCGCCGACGAAATCACCATCGTGTTCTGCGGCTCAAAGAAAAGCCTCGCCAGCGGCCTGCCGATCGCGACCGTGCTGTTTGCAGGCCATGTCGGGCTCATCATCATCCCCGTGATGGTGTTTCATCAGGTTCAGCTCATGGTTTGCGCGTCGCTCGCACGGCACTATGCGGCGCGGCGCGACCGGACCGAGCGCCTTGCCGCCGTAGCGGCGACGACGGCGTAAGCGCCGTGATCGCCGCTCAAGCCAATTCGCCGGTTTTCGGCGGTGTCTGCGCGCCTGGCCTTACGCCGGATGTCGCGCCGCGAGCGCCATGCCGATCATCGCGGTGCCGCCGAACACCAGGTTGATGCCGATCAATAGCCCGAGCGCCCAGGTGGCGGTTTCCGGCAATCCGGAGAAAATGATGCCGGCAAGGATCAAGTCGACAATGCCGCTCGCCAGCATCCAGATCCAGCGCCCGGAGAGCTGGGCGCGGTGCTCGAAGGCATAGAACAACGTGGCGATGCCCTCGACCGCGAAAAACGCGATCAGCACCAGCGTGAGCGACAGCGTGCCGTTGATCGGCCAAAGGATCAAAATAATCCCGGCGGCAAGGGCGATCGCCGCGGAAACGAGCGACCACCAGAAGCCCGGCGCATTGCGCATCCAGAACGTCGTCACCAGGCCGATGCCGCCCGCGATCAGGAACAGCCAGCCGATCACCAGCGTGAAGGCCAGTGTCGCGACCGCCGGCAGGATAATCGCCGCGGCGCCGAGCAGGACCAAAGCGATGCCTTCGCTCAGAAATAGCCTCCAATGCTCGCGGAGCGAGCTGGCGACCGCGCGCTCAATGTCGCTGCTCCCTGCGGGTTGATTCATCGTCATAATTTGCTCCCTGAAATGCGGCCGCCGGTCGGCAACCGGGTCGCCTCGTGCTATTAACGCTTTGAAAACGCGTTTAGCACAAAATTGTTGCACAAATGCCGGCCTTGCATAAGCGCCAAATAGCGCCTATCTTGGTTGTGCGGCGTTGAGCTTTGCGGCTCCGTCGTGGGACGGCCACGGTTAGATAGGCGACGCCGGATGTACGCGCGCCCTCACGTGGTCGTTTTCGTTTGCGGCTCGCATGCCGTGAACGTGAAGCGTAGCCATCAAAAGCAAAAGGCCCGGGATCGCTCCCGGGCCTTCGCATTCGCAGTGCTGGAAGATGGATTAGAAATTCACTTTTCTTAGAAATCCATCCCGCCGCCGCCGCCCGGCATCGGGGGCATGGCGTCTTTCTTCTTCGGCAGTTCGGCAACCATCGCCTCGGTGGTGATGAGCAGGCCGGCCACCGAAGACGCGCCTTGCAGCGCCTGGCGCACGACCTTGGTCGGATCGATGATGCCCTTCTTGACCATGTCGACATACTCGCCGCCCTGGGCGTCGAAGCCGAAGGCGTAAGCGCTGTTCTCGAGGATCTTGCCGACGATCACCGAGCCGTCTTCGCCGGCATTGGTGGCAATCTGGCGAGCCGGAGCCTGCAACGCCTTGCGCACGATATCGACACCGTGCCGCTGGTCCTCGTTGGCAACGCGGACCTTCTTGAGCGCCTCGCTGGCGCGCAGGAGAGCGACGCCGCCGCCGGGCAACACGCCCTCTTCGACGGCCGCGCGGGTCGCATGCATCGCGTCATCGACGCGATCCT
>PLTE01000305.1:2769-2931 GCA_003164375.1 Hyphomicrobiales bacterium
GATCGTGGTGTTTTCCTTGTCGATCGTCACCTTCTTGGCGCGGCCGAGCATCGCCAGCGTCACGTTGTCGAGCTTGATGCCGAGATCTTCCGAGATCGCCTGGCCGCCGGTCAGGACGGCGATGTCCTGCAGCATGGCCTTACGGCGATCGCCGAAGCCCGG
>PLTE01000244.1 GCA_003164375.1 Hyphomicrobiales bacterium
CACCAGCGGATAGCGCTTGCGGCCGGCCAATCGCTGGCGCAGCACGTATGAGCCGACCTTCGCCATTTGTCGCAGAGATACACCCACAACCGTTATCCTCTTCGTATTTGCGTTCTTGCCGCCGGCCGTTGTCCAAATCGGACTCTTGCAACTTGGACTCTCGCGACCGGCGTTCGGTTCAAACTTTCGCGGTGACGCGTCCGGTCGTAACGCCGTCGGTCAATTCCGGCGGCAAACGGAATTCTATCGTTTCATGCCGGCCGGCCAATTGGCTGACATGGACCGGGCCAAGCCGCCGCAGCGCGTCGATAACGTCCTCCACCAAGACTTCCGGCGCCGAGGCTCCAGCCGTGATGCCGACGGTCTCGGCGGTGGAAAACCAATGCGGATCGAGCTCGCTGCCGTCGGCGATGAGGTAACTCGGCGTGCCGGCTTCCTCGCCGATCTCGCGCAGGCGGTTGGAATTGGAACTGTTCTTGGCGCCAACCACCAGGATAACGTCGACCGCCTCGCTAAGTTCACGCACCGCGGTCTGCCGGTTTTGCGTCGCATAGCAGATGTCGCGTGTCTCCGGGCCGACGATATTGCTGAAACGGTTATGCAGCGCCGCAATGATGCCGCGGGTGTCATCGACGGAGAGCGTGGTCTGCGTCACATAGGCGACCGGCGTATTCGAGGGAATATCGAGCGAGGCGACATCGGCCTCGGTCTGCACCAGCGTGACCGGCTCGGCGATCTGGCCCATGGTGCCCTCGACCTCCGGGTGGCCGGCATGGCCGATGAGAATGAGCTGGCGGCCCTGGGCGACATAGCGCTTGCCCTGATTATGCACCTTGGTGACCAGCGGGCAGGTCGCGTTCAACACCGGCAGCGCACGCGCGGCCGCTTCTTCCTCGACGCTTTTGGCGACGCCATGGGCGCTGAAGATGGTGACCGCATTGGGCGGGACTTCGGACAGGTCCTCGACGAATCGGGCGCCCTTGGCTTTGAGGCTCTCCACCACATGCTTATTGTGGACGATCTCGTGGCGCACATAGACCGGGGGGCCGTATTTCTGCAGGGCGCGCTCGACGATTTCGATCGCGCGCACGACGCCGGCGCAGAAACCGCGAGGCTGGGCGAGGATTACTTTCATCAAGGTCTCCCGGTCCTTATGCCGGTTAACTGCTGTTGGTTGGACTGCGGCCGGTTGGACTGCGGCAGGTTGGACTGCGGCAGGTTGAACTGCGGTGTTACGCCGCAATAGCGCGGCCGCGGTGGATTATGTCTCAATGACTTAGTCCCGATTACTTATTCCCAATTACTTGGCTGTAAAGCCGCTACAATCAAGCCCGGACCGGTTACCTTAAGCCCGTAGTTCTCGGGTTTTGGTCGTTGCGCCGGCAAGATCGGCGACCGGTATCAGCGATCCCGCCCGATATCCCCGTATCCAGCCACCATTGAGCGGAATTGCAGTCCGTTGTCCAGCACGCTATGCCGTGCGCGCCGGTGCCGGCCTGCCAGCGTTTTTCGAGGAGTTTGGCAGGTCGATACGTCCGACATTGAACCTGGGTGCCTCGCCCGCCGTCGAACAGGAAGCGTTGACGTCTTGCAACAGGCGCCAATGGCGGTGAACCGCGTAGGAAAATATCCACGATTTCACTTTTGTCGCCATTCAGGGCAATTAGGGTGGCGAATGGAGCGGCGAGGCCGGATCGGCCGCCTCCATTTCGCCGTTCTCTTGCCGCCTCAAACCCCGTGGACTTGTCGCTCACCCCGTCCCGCTGACCACGCCATCACGCTGATTGCTTCATGAAAACGATCACTGCCATCGTTGTCCGCGCGGTTGATTTTTGCGCGCAATATGCGTGGCCGGTGATCGGCGTGTCGATCCTGCTGACCCTGCTGGCGTCCTGGTACGCCGCCACGCATTTCGCCCTGACAACCGATATTAACCAACTCATTTCCCCGCACATCGCGTGGCGGGAACGCGAGGCCGCCTTCGAAAAGGCCTTTCCGCAATTCGAGCTGATCGTAGCGGTGGTCGACGCGCCGACGCCGGAACTCGTCGCCGAGGCCACCGACGCGCTGGTGCAGAAGCTCGAGCAACGCAAGGATCTGTTTCATTCTATCGACGAGCCGAAGGGCGGCAGCTTTTTTGCGCAGAACGGCCTGTTGTTCGAGCAGACCGCCGACCTTGCACCGCAAATGACCATGCTGACCCAGGCCCAGCGCCTGGTGCAGGTGCTGGCGGAGGATCCGACCCTGCGCGGCGCGATTCAAGTGCTGCAATTCGGCTTGCTCGGCGTGCAGGGCGGCCAGATCAAGCTCGACAACATGACCTGGCCGATGACGCTTGCCGCCGACGCGATCGAGAAAGTCAATGCGGGGCGGCCGGCGAGCTTCTCCTGGCACGAATTGGTCGAGGGTCACGCCGCCAAGCCCGACGAGCGGCTTCGCTTCCTCGAAATCCAGGCGACGCTCGATTACTCCGAACTCGAGCCCGGCCATCAGGCGACCGAAGCGATCCGCCAGGCCGCCGCCGATCTCGATTTTGCGTCCAAATATCAGGCCCGCTTGCGGTTGACCGGCCCGGTGCCGATGGCCGACGAGGAATTCGCCACGATCAAGGAGAACGCAGCGCTCAATGCCACGGTCACGATCATGATCGTGCTCGTCATCCTGTGGCTGGCGCTGCGCTGGGTGCGCATCATTTTCGCGGTGTTCGCCTGCCTCGTCGTCGGGCTTTCCATCACTGCCGCCGTCGGCATGCTGATGGTCGGCACGCTCAATCTGATCTCGGTCTATTTCGCCGTGCTGTTCGTAGGTCTCGGCGTCGATTTCGGGCTTCAGTTCAGCGTCCGCTACCGGGCCGAGCGGCACGAGATCGACGATGTGCGCGGTGCGCTGTCGCAAGCCGCCCGCCGCGCCGGCGGGCCACTGACGCTCGCCGCTTGCGCGACGGCGGCCGGCTTTTTGTCGTTCCTGCCGACGGTCTACAAGGGGGTCTCCGAACTCGGCCTTATTGCCGGTGTCGGCATGCTGATCGCGTTTCTCACCAGTATTACGCTGTTGCCGGCGCTGTTGAGCGTGCTCAAGCCGCCATCCGAACCGGCGCAACTCGGCTACGCCGTGCTGGCGCCGGTAGATCGTTTCCTCGCCCGCCACCGCATCGCTATCCTCATCGTGACCGGGCTTGTCGTCGCCAGTGGGCTGCCGCTTTTGTTCTGGCTGCGATTCGATTTCAATCCGATCAACCTGCGCAGCCCGACGGCCGAATCGGTAGCGACCTATCTGGAATTGAAGGCCGATCCGGATTCTGGCGCCAACGACATCCAGGTTCTGGAGACGTCGCTGACCGAGGCCGACCAAATAGCGGCGAAGCTGCGGGTACTGCCGCAGGTTGCGCGCGTGCTCACTTTGTCGAGCTTCATTCCTCCCGATCAGCAGCAAAAACTGCCGCTGATTGAGAACGCGGCAAAGACGCTCGTTCCGGCGCTCAATCCGACCGCGCCGAGCCCTCAGCCGACCGACCCGCAGAATGTCAGTATGATGAATTCCACCGTTGACCTCCTCAACCGGCTCGCCGGCACCGGCACCGGCAGCGGCGCCATCGCGGCACGACGGCTCGCCACGGCGATGACGGCGCTTGCCAAAGGCGATCCAGCGGCGCGGCAGCGCGTCGAAACGGTGCTGGTGCAGCCGTTGCACACCGCGCTCGACGATCTGCGCAATCTGTTCAAGGCGAAAGAGGTCAACCGCGCCAATATTCCGGCCAACCTGGCACGGCAATGGGTGACCGCGGACGGGCATGCGCGCATCGACGTCTCGCCGTCGGGCGATGCCAACGACAATGCGACGCTCAGCGCGTTCGCGCGCGCCGTTCAGTCCGTCGCGCCCGACGCGACGGAGGGGCCGATCTCGATACTCGAGGCGCGCCAAGCGATCGTCTCCGCCTTTATCGAGGCCGGCGCCTGCGCGCTCATTTCTATCGGTATTCTGCTCTGGATTACGCTGCGTCGGTTCAGCGACGTGCTGTTGACGCTGGTTCCGCTTTTGCTTGCGGGCGTCGTCACGCTCGAAATCTGCGTGCTGGTCGGTCTGGCGCTCAACTTCGCCAACATCATCGCGCTGCCGCTGCTGCTGGGCGTCGGCGTCGCGTTCAAGATCTATTACATCATGGCGTGGCGCGAGGGGCAGACCAACCTGTTACAGTCGGTGCTGACGCGGGCGGTGACGTTCAGCGCGATGACCACCGCAACCGCGTTCGGCAGCCTGTGGTTTTCCAGCCATCCCGGCACTTCGAGCATGGGCAAGCTGTTGGCGATTTCGTTGATCACGACGATGGCGGCCGCGGCGTTATTCCAGCCGATCCTGATGGGCAAGCCGCGCGACCAGAAACCGTCGGCGTAGAGTGCGATGCCGAAAAAGCCTGTCCCCGGACTTGATCGAGGGCGGAAACCGGCTTTCGGAAAAGATCGCGCTCCAAGACAATACCGCGCTGTCAGCACTCCGCGGAGCTTTACGGATTTGGTGCCAGCCCCGGTTTGCGCGGCGCCGCGGCGCGCTTGCCGGGCGGATTGGAATTGACCATCGGATTCGGGTTGGCCACCACATTGGGATTAACGGACGGATCGAGCATGCTGTAGGCAGAATCCGGCAAGCGCGTCCAATATTGATTTTGACCTAACAGCTCGAAGCCGATGTAGCCGCGTACGACCAACGTCTGACCGTCGGGCGTCAGCTTCATCGTGGCCTGGTAGATTTTGCCGTCGCGCGGATCGAGAATCGTGCCGCCACCGAATTTGTCGTCGCCCTCCGGCTTCATGCCGCGGACGATTTCCAGCCCGAGCCAGGTATGGCCGTGACGATCGTCCTTGCACTGGTCGCAGACGACGTTCGGGTCCTCGCCGGGCTTGAGGAACATCCTGGCGATAATACCTCCATAGACGCCGTCGTGATCGCTGATCACGAACCAGCCGGTGGGTTCCTTGGTGCTGCTATCGACCGCTTGCCAGAGGCCGACCGGCGTCTGGTCGGCGCTCAAACCCGCAATCGGGACCACCAGCGGTCCAAGCGCCGCAATAACTGCTAGAACTCCTGCCCGCATCGTCCGAACTCCTGGAAGGTTCCGGGCGCCAGTTTTTGCCGCGCCGATGTTCGCTTCGCCACAGTCTTGCGCTTCGCCACAGACTTGCGCTTCACCACACACTTGCGCTTCGCCAGAAAGCGCGGTTGCGGCTTATGCTTTCCACCTTACGCCGCTTGCGCAATGCAGATAGTCGGGTCGCCCGCTGGATGCAATGGCCGCGCTTGGGTTATGCAGATGACCATGCGATCCTACGACATCTCACGCAGAATTTGACACGGGTCAAGATTGCGGCAGAAACTTGATGCAATACGAAAAATCCATTCTCAAACCTGATCGAGGAGCGCCGTGAGGATCAAAACGATCGAGCCCATCGCGGTCAGCCTGCCGATGAAAAAGCCGGTGCAGATGTCCGGCGAGACCGTCGCGCGGGCCGACAACGTGCTGCTTCGCATCGAAGCCGAGGACGGCACCGTCGGTTGGGGGGAGGCGGCGTCTGCGCCGGTCATGACCGGGGAAACCGTCGCCAGCATGATGGCGGCGGTGGAACAGATGACGCCCGGCCTGCTCGGGCGCTCCGCCGACGATTTTGCCGGCGCGGCTACGGCGATGGCCGGACGGATGTACGGCAATAGCGGCGCCAAGGCGGCCATCGACATCGCGCTGCACGATCTCGTCGGCCGCGCCACGGGGCGGCCGGTCTATGCGCTTCTCGGCGGCATCAAGCGCAGCCGCATGCCGGTCCTTGCCGTCATCGGATCCGAAGATGCGTTAGCCGATCTGCGCGAGGCGGAGGCCCGCTACGCCTCAGGTTATCGCGCATTCAAGATCAAAGTCGGGCTCGGTGCGGCACAGGCCGATGCCGCGCGGACGCGAAGCCTCTGCACGGCGCTCAAAAAGCACGGCGACAACAGCCTTGTCTCGGCCGACGCCAATCAGGGCTTCGGCGTCGACGAGGCGTTGGACTACGTGCGCGCGATCGGCGACTGCGGGCTCGATTTCTTCGAGCAGCCCGTCGATGCGCACGATCTCGATTCCATGGCGCGGGTCGCCTCAGCGACCCGGATCGCGATCGGCGCCGACGAGGGCATCCATTCGCGCGACGATATCGCGCGTCATCATGAGCGCAAGGCCGCGCGTGGCGTAAGCCTCAAGGCGATCAAGCTCGGCGGTCTCGGTGCGATGCTCGATGCCTGCCGGCTCGCCGACCGGCTTGAAATGAGCGTCAATATCTCGTGCAAGACCGGCGAATCGAGCGTCGCTTCGGCGGCCTCGCTGCACGCCGCCGCGGCTGCACCCGCGATCGCCTGGGGACTGACCGTGACCAGCCCGGGTCTTGCCGAGGACGTCGTTGTCGAGCCGCTGCGCATCGAGGCCGGCCATATCGAGGTGTCGGACCGCCCCGGGCTCGGCATCGAAGTCGACGAACGCCGGGTGCGGCGCTGCCAGCAGGACTTTAAAAGAGTGGCGTGAGCCAACGAGACGAGGCTAGCGAGACGCGATGAACGATGCCGGACGGCCGGACGACCATTACCGCTTCATCGGTAAACCCATGCCGCGGACGGAGGACGTGCGGCTGACTACCGGCAAGGGCCGCTTCACCGACGACTTCAATATCGACGGCCAGACTTACGCGATCATGGTGCGCTCGCCTTACCCGCACGCGCGCATCCTGTCCGTCGATGTCACGGCCGCCAAGGCGATGCCGGGCGTGCTCGGCGTATTCTCCGGCGCCGATCTCGCCGCCGACAATCTCAAACCCATTCCGCACGATCCGTTGCCGAAGACCAAGTTCGACATGAAGCTTGCCGCCCCCGGCGGCGGCGCGGTCTTCATTGGCCCGCATCTTCTCCTGCCGGCCGACAAAGCGCGCCATGTCGGCGAAGCCGTCGCAATGGTGGTCGCCGAAACCAAGTTGCAGGCGATGGATGCGGCCGAAGCGGTGGTGGTCGATTACGAAGAACTCCCCTTCGTCCTGCAATCCGAAGCAGCGATGCAGCCGGGCACAGCGGTGGTGTGGGACGAAGTGCCTGACAATATTCTGGTCGACACCAGCTTCGGCGATGTCGAAGCGACCGACCGGGCGTTCGCCGGGGCGGCGCATGTCGTTGCCAAGGACTTCCATGTCGGCCGCGTCACCGGCGTGCCGATGGAGCTGCGCGCTGCGCTCGGCGTCTACGACGGCGCGACCGGCCGCTACACGCTCTATGCCGGTTCCGGCGGCGCGGTGCGGCAGAAGCACGAACTTGCCACCGTGCTCGACATTCCGCCCGACAGCCTGCGCGTTCGCTCGCACGATGTCGGCGGCAATTTCGGCACCCGCAACCGCGTCTTCGTCGAGTTCGGTCTGGTGCTGTGGGCGTCGAAGAAAATCGGTCGTCCGGTGAAATTTTTGGCGACCCGTTCGGAAGCCTTCCTCAGCGATTATCAAGGCCGCGACCTCGTAACCAAGGTCGAGCTGGCACTCGACGCCAAGGGCCGCTTTCTCGCTATGCGCGCGACCAACATCAGTAACGTCGGGGCGCGATGCGTCTCGCTGTCGCCGTTGAGCAAGGGCGCGGGCCTCATCCCCGGCTCCTATGCCATTCCGGCGGCGTCGCTGCGCGCGGTCGCCGTTTACACCAACACCATGCCGACTCAGGCCTATCGCAGCTCCGGCCGGCCCGAAGTGACCTACGCCATCGAGCGCCTGGTCGATGCCGCGGCCGTCGAGCTCGGCATCGATCGCATCGCCCTGCGACGCAGGAATCTGGTTCGCCCGAAACAAATGCCTTACCGCAACGCCGTCGGCATGCTCTACGACAGCGGCCGCTACGAAGAGAATATGGACTGGGCAATGGATGTCGCGGCGTGGAAGGGCTTTCCGGCCCGCCGGCGGGCGGCGGCCAAGCGCGGCAAGCTCCTTGGCCTTGGGCTTGCGAATTACGTCGAATCCTCGATCGGCGCGCCGCGCGAACAGGCGCGCATCAAAGTGCAGCCACAAGATTTGTCGGGGCCGGCCCCGGCCCCGGCCCGAGTCGACGTCATCATCGGCACGCAGCCGGCCGGCCAGGGCCACGAAACGAGTTTCGCCCAGGTCGTCTCGGATCTCCTGCAGGTGCCGGCCGAGCGCGTACGCATTATTCTCGGCGACACCGACGTGGTGCGCGCCGGCGGCGGCACCCATTCCGGGCGTTCGATGCGCCACGCCGCGACGGTGTTTGCCAAGGCCGCCGTCGACCTCATCGCCAAAGGCAAAGAAATCGCCGCCGTCGTCATGGGCGCGGCACCGGAGAGCGTCGAATTCTCCGATGGCCGCTTCGTCTCGCGCGACACCAACCGCACGTTCGACTTCCTCGAACTCGCCAGCGAAGCGGCGTGCCTCACGCTTCCCGACGCACTCAAGGACGGCATTTCGGTCGTCACCGACAACGAGATGCACGAACCGGTGTTCCCGAACGGCACCGCGGTCTGTGAAGTCGAAATCGATCCCGACACTGGCTGGCTGACGATCACGCGCTATACCTCGATCGACGACGTCGGCCGCTGCATCAATCCGTTGATCGTCCACGGTCAGGCGCATGGCGCGATCGCGCAAGGCGTCGGCCAGGCGCTGTGGGAACAGATCTATCTCGATCCCGATTCCGGTCAGCCGCTGACCGGATCCTTGGTGGATTACGGCATGCCCTATGCCGACGGCTTGCCGTCCTTCGAGACCAGAATCGCCGAAGTGCTCTCTCCCACCAATCCGCTCGGCATCAAAGCCGGCGGCGAAGGCGGCACCACGGCAGCTCCTGCTGCCGTCGTCAGTGCCATCCTCGACGCCTTGCGCGTTTATGGCGTGGACGATATCACGATGCCGGCCACGCCCTATGCGATCTGGCTTGCGATTCAAAACGCCAAGGCGCGCAAAGCGGCCGGATGATCTCGATGGGCGGGCAGAACTCTGTTGCGAACGCTGTGCCCATCCTGGCGCTGGACAAAATTTCCAAACGCTTCGGCGCCATCGTGATCGCGGAAGCGATCGATCTCGAACTCGGCGAAGGCGAAGCGCTCGGAATTATCGGACCGAACGGCGCCGGCAAGACGACATTGTTCGGCATCATCAGCGGCACGCTCAGTCCGGATTCCGGCCGCGTGCTCTATGCCGGCGCCGACATTACCGCAATGCCGCCGGCGCGGCGTTGCGCGATGGGTATCGGTCGGTCGTTTCAAATTCCGCTGCCGTTCGGCGGCATGAGCGTGTTCGAAA
The DNA here is from genome assembly GCA_003164375.1 of Hyphomicrobiales bacterium. Lineage (GTDB taxonomy): Bacteria > Pseudomonadota > Alphaproteobacteria > Rhizobiales > Xanthobacteraceae > BOG-931. Next base: position 9,300 of record PLTE01000244.1, read on the forward strand.
ATCTGGTCGTCGCCTCGGCGTTTGGCGGCGGCCGCCATGAGCGCGACGCCTACCAGAGCTGCATGGACATTCTGGAACGCTGCGCGCTTGCCGACAAAGCCAACCGGCAGGCCTCAAGTCTCACTTTGCTCGATCGCAAGCGGCTCGAACTGGCGCGGGCGCTCGCGACCGACCCCGCGGTGCTCTTGCTCGACGAAGTCGCAGGCGGGCTCACCGAACGCGAATGTCAGGCGCTGATCGAACTGATCCGCGACGTCAGAAAGAGCGGCGTCTCGATCATCTGGATCGAGCATGTCGTGCATGCCCTGATCGCCAGCATCGACCGCCTCGTTGTTCTGCACAATGGGGGCTTCATCGCCGAAGGCGATCCGGCGACGGTGCTGCGCAGTCCGCAAGTCGCAGAAATCTATCTCGGGATCGAAGCCGATGCCTGATTCCGCGCAAGCGCATGGCCAAGCGCCGGCCGCGCCGCTGCTCGCCGTCACGGCGCTCGATGCCTTCTATGGCGACATCCAAGCCTTGTTCGGCGTCTCGATCGAGATCGCGCGCGGCGAAGCCGTCGCCGTGATCGGCGCCAACGGCGCCGGCAAGAGCGCGCTGCTAAAAAGTATCGCCGGGCTGCTGCGGGCCCGGCCGGATGCGATTGCCTTCGAAGGCGCGCCGATCGGCGGCATGCCGGCCTATGCGGTCGCGGCGCGCGGCATCGCGCTGGTGCCGGAGGGTAGGGGGCTGTTCGCTTCGCTCAGTGTCGAGGAAAACCTCTTGATCGGCGGCCAGCTCGGCCGGCCGGGGCCGTGGAATTTGCAGCGTATCTATGAGCTCTTTCCGGTGCTCGCGGAGCGCCGTCGCTTGCCCAGCACGTCCTTGTCCGGCGGGCAGCAACAGATGGCGGCGATCGGCCGCGCGCTGATGGCCAACCCGAAACTCTTGCTGTGCGACGAGATCAGCCTGGGGCTGGCGCCCATTGTGGTGCGCGACATCTATGCGCGGCTGCCGGCGATCCGCGGCGAAGGCACCTCGATCATCCTGGTCGAGCAGGACGTCGTGCAGGCGCTCAAGGCCGCGAGCCGCGTCTATTGCCTGCAGGAAGGCCGGGTCGCGCTGACCGGCGCGGCGAAGGATCTGACCCGCGAAGAGATCGCGGCGGCGTATTTTGGAATCTGAACGATGGATTGGGTCAACGTTATTCTGCAAGGCGTGCTGGTTGGCGGGCTCTACGCCATGTTTGCTGCCGGCCTGTCGCTGATCTTCGGCGTCATGCGGCTCGTGAATATCGCGCACGGCGATCTGATCGTGATGGCCGCCTATGTGGCGCTGGTGGTGACGCAGACGCTCGGCATCGGGCCGCTGACGTCGCTGATCCTGGTGGTGCCGATCATGGCGGTGATCGGCTATGCGCTGCAGTGGTTCGTGCTCAACCGCACGCTCGGCGACGATCTGTTGCCGCCGCTTCTGGTGACGTTCGGCCTCTCGGTGATCATCCAGAACGGGCTTTTGACGCTGTTCACCGCAGACAGTCTGAAACTGCAGTCGGGCGATATCGAGGTGGCGACGATCCGGCTCGTCGAGGGCGTCTATGTCGGCGTGCTGCCGCTCCTCCAATTCGTGGTCGCAGTCGCGGTGATCGCCGGCCTCCAATTCGTGTTCTACCGCACAGCCCTTGGCCGCGCCTTCCGCGCCACCGCCGACGATCCGGCTGTGGCGCAGCTGATGGGCCTCGACAATCGTCATGTCTTCGCGCTGGCGATGGCGCTGTCGCTTGCGGTCGTCGCGATTACCGGGGTGTTTTTGGCGGTGCGCGCAAACTTCGATCCGTCGCAAGGCCCGGCGCGGCTGATCTACGGATTCGAAGCGGTGATCATCGGCGGCTTGGGCAGCCTATGGGGGACGCTCGCCGGCGGCTTGATCCTCGGCGTTGCGCAAGCGATCGGGGCGCATATCAATCCGGGCTGGCAGATTCTCGCCGGCCACATCGCCTTTCTGTTCGTGCTCGCGGTGCGCCCGCAGGGCTTGTTCCCGAAGGTGCGCACATGAGTGCGAAAACAAGCGCGGGCAAGGGCGTGCGCGTCGCCTTCGGCAGCCGCTGGAGCCACGTCGGCACCGCGCTTTGCGCCGTCAGTCTGATCGCGCTCGCGGCGGCGCCGTTCTGGGGCGGCCGCGACGACTTGCAACTGCTCTCGGAAATCTACGCCTATGTGGCGCTGGCGAGCCTGTGGAATCTGCTCGCCGGCTATGCCGGTCTCGTCTCGGTCGGCCAGCAGGCTTATGTCGGGCTCGGCGCCTATATTCTATTTGCACTCGCCATTCTTGGTGGCGTGTCGCCGCTATGGGCGATCCCGCTGTCGGGCGTCATCTCAGCCGCTATTGCCATTCCGGTGGCGGCACTGGTGTTCCGGCTGCGCGGCCATTATTTCGCGATCGGCACATGGATCGTGGCCGAAGTGTTCCGGCTGCTCGCCTCGCAGGTGTCGTTGCTCGGCGGCGGCTCGGGCACCAGCCTGCTGGCGGCCGTGGTCATCGGCATGGCGCCGACGCGGCAGCTGCGCGACTTTCTTTTGTATTGGATCGCGCTTGCGCTTGTGGTGGTGGTGCTGGCGACGATCGTATTATTGTTGCGCTCGCGCTACGGGTTGGCGCTGAAAGCGATCCGCGACAGCGAGCTGGCGGCGACCTGCAACGGCATCGACGTCAGGCGCACCAAAGTGCTGGTCTATATCGTCACCGCCTTCGGCACCGCCATGGTCGGCGCGTTGATCTTTCTGCAAAAGCTGCGCGTCTCTCCCGACGCCGCCTTCAGTGTCAATGACTGGACGGCATTCGTGATCTTCATCACCGTGATCGGCGGCATCGGCCGCATCGAGGGACCGATTATCGGCACCATCGTGTTCTTCGTGCTGCGCCAGACGCTGGCTGATCTCGGCACAATCTATCTGATGATGCTCGGGCTGGTGGCGATCCTGGTCATGCTGACGACGCCGAAAGGCCTCTGGGGGCTTCTGGTCGAGCGCTTCGGCTGGCAAGTTTTTCCGCTTGAACGGAAGGTCGTATTTGAGGAACGTAGCGCCGCGCGGGAATGAAAGTATCCGGATACCCGGTAACGGCCTGCAGGGAGAAACGCAAAATGGCAAACAAGATCATCATCAGTTGCGCGATTACCGGCTCGATCCATACGCCGACGATGTCGGACGCGCTGCCCTACACGCCGGATCAGATCGCCACCCAAGCGATCGACGCCGCCAAGGCGGGCGCCGCGATTTTGCATCTGCACGCGCGCGATCCCAAGGACGGCCGGCCGTCGGGCGATGCCTCCGTCTTCATGCAGTTCCTGCCGCGCATCAAGCAGGCCACCGACGCGGTGGTGAACATCACCACCGGCGGCGCGGTGACCATGACGGTCGACCAGCGCATCTCGGCCGCCAATACGCTATCGCCGGAAATGTGCTCGATGAACATGGGCTCGATGAATTTCGCGCTCTATCCGATGGCGAAGCGCTACAAGAACTGGAAGTTCGATTGGGAGGAAAGCTATCTCACCAATTCCGACGCCTATATTTTTCCCAATACTTTTCGCGATATCGAGAAAGTCTACAAGACGCTTGGCGAAGGCCACGGCGTGAAGTTCGAGCATGAATGCTACGACACCGGGCACCTTTACAATCTCGCGCATCTGGTCGACCGCGGCATGTTCAAGCCGCCGATTTTTCTGCAGCTCATCTTCGGGATTCTCGGCGGCATCGGCCCCGACCTCGACAATCTATTCTTCATGAAGCGCACCGCCGACAAGCTGTTCGGCAAAGACTATCTGTGGTCGGTGCTCGCCGGCGGCCGCCATCAGATGAATTTCTGCACCGCGGCCGCGATGCTCGGCGGCAATGTGCGCGTCGGGCTTGAGGACTCGCTCTATATCGGCCCGGGCAAGCTGGCGAAGAGCAATGCCGAGCAGGTCACGAAGATCCGCCGCATCGTCGAGGATCTCGGCTATGAGATCGCGACGCCGGCGGAGGCGCGCGCCACGCTCGGGCTCAAAGGCGGCGACCGCGTGAACTTCTAACGAAGTTCGCGACGGTCGTTTGACATGAACGCGATCGATCTTGAGGGCCGTACCGCCGTCGTGACCGGCGGTGCGCGGGGCATCGGCTTTGCGGTCGCGAAAAAACTGTTGGCATCGGGCGCCGCGGTTGCGTTGTGGGACGTCGATGCGGCGGCGCTTGCGATGGCCGCGGCGTCGCTGAAACGGAGCGATCGCATTGCCACCGCCGTAGTCGACGTCACCGACGAATCCTCCATCGCCGGCGCGATCGACGCCCTGATGCGCGATGCCGGCAAGATCGATATTTTGATCAATAACGCCGGCATCACCGGCGGCAACGCGCCGCTGTGGGAGCTTAAGCCCGAGGTGTGGCGGCGCGTGATCGAGGTCAATCTGGTCGGTCCTTATCTGGCCTGCCGCGCGGTCGTGCCGTTTATGGTGGCCAAGGGCTACGGGCGAATCGTCAACATCGCCTCGATTGCCGGCAAAGACGGCAACCCTAACGCCTCGCACTATTCGGCCTCGAAAGCCGGTCTGATCGGACTGACCAAATCGCTCGCCAAGGAACTGGCGACCAAGGGGGTGCTGGTGAACTGCGTCACACCGGCCGCCGCCAAGACCGAACTGTTCGCGCAGATGAAGCAGGACCATATCGACTACATGCTGTCGAAAATCCCGATGAATCGCTTCCTCGAAGTCGAGGAACTGGCGGCCATGGTGGCCTGGCTGGCGTCGGAGGATTGTTCGTTCTCGACCGGGGCCGTTTTCGATATTTCGGGCGGCCGCGCGGTTTATTAGGCCACTCGCGGCCCCGCGCCGGAGCGGGCTTGACCCCGCGGGCGGCGCGAAGCTAAACCCTCAGCCCTGGCCGCGCGGTTAGCTCAGCGGAAGAGCACTTCCTTGACATGGAAGGGGTCAGAGGTTCGATCCCTCTACCGCGCACCAGTCTTCGCTGCTCCGCAGCTACGGCTTGGCAAGCCCGCCATTGCCAGAGACTACGACACCCCGGCGTCGGACAGGCACTTCTTGGTGAAGCTGGTCTCGGCGGCGCCGTGCAGGTTCTTGCCGGCGGCCTGGTCCTTGCAGCACTTCTTGGCGAAGCTCGATAGCGCCGCGCCATGCAGATTCTTGCCGGTGGCCTGCACCGCGCAGCTGTCGTCGGCCACTGCTGTGCTCACCAGGCAAAACGTGGCGAAAACTATTGCGATCGTCTTCATCTTCAGCTCCCTGGAATATTGGCTTGAAAAGTGCGGTTCGTCACGCGTGCGGCTGCACGGTGCCGTTCGGGCTTGCTTTGTCGACCAGCTCTGGCAGGTACTGCGCCAGGAGCTTGAGAATCTCGTCGACCGGCAGGCCGGAATGTCGCGCGAAATCCTGCAGCTGGGCATTGCCGAGGACCGCTTTGAGCTGATCTTCGGTGATCGGCAGATTGGAGCCGTTGCCGAGCCAGGACTGCACCTGCGGGCCGAGGCCGCCCTTTTCCAGCGCAGCGACCAGCCCGGGGAGATCGTGGTATTGCGTTTGCGCCAGCACCGCTGAAATCATCGCCGGAAAGGCGGCGCCTTCAACCGAGCCCAACGCGCTCTTAAGACTGTCAAACAAACCCATCATCGTTCTCCATACCCGAATTTAATGACGCCGCGCCGGCGTCTGAGCAAACGCTGAGGAATAGCCTAATCGAACCGTGCAGCCTGTACCAGGGGTCTCGAAACGGCTCGTTTGAAGCTCATTTCCGCAGCAACTCGTCGGGAACCTTGCCGCCGTTTTCCGCCAGCTTTTGCATGACCTGTTGATGCAGCCAGATGTTCATCGTGGCGGAGTCGTTCTGATCGCCACTGTAATGCAGTTCGCTCGCAAGCTGTTTGCGCGCGGTGAGGCTTGAGTCCAAATTCAACAGCTTCATGAGATCGACGATCGATTTGCGCCAGTCGAGTTTTTCCTTGTTCTGGGCCGCAAGTTTCGTCAGCACTGCTTCGACGTCGACCGGGGTCGCGGGCTTTGGCGGCATCGCTGGCGTCGACGGGGCCGAAGCTGTGGGCGAGGCCGTCGGGGCCGCCGAAGCGGATGGCGCCGCGGTCGATGGCGCCGCGGTCGATGGCGCCGCCTGAGCCGTGGACGCCGCGCCGGCGTGGTGGAAAATCGCCGACACGATACTGCCGAGTATGCTCATAAACGCCTCCTTTGGGGCTTAATAGTTTGCGCCCGCATCCGTCGCACATGAGAAATTGCTTGGCAATGCGAGCGCGACAAGACCAACGTGCAGCAGAATGACGACAGGGTGGTAACAACCCCGCTAGGTTCCGGGCTTGCGCGCGAACAGGCCAAGACCCGCGAGCGCCGCCAGCAAGAGCGAGATCAGGACGTTGTAACCGGCAAGCGAAATGCCGAGGAAACGCCAGGAGGCTTCATCGCAGCGCACGACGTGGAGGTCGTTGAGCCGATTGAGCAGCGATCCGCCGCTATTGAGACTGGTGAGCGGGCCTGAGCACTCGGTCGGGCCGGCCCACAACTGCCATTCGACGCCTGAGTGATAGGCGGCGAGCACGGCGTTGGCGAGCGCGGCGACGGCGATCACGACAAAGCCTACCGTGAGGAGCATGCGCGGCGCGCGCGCCAGCGCCGCGATGACCATCAACAGCGACAGTGGAATGACGACGTGATAGGCGATGCGCTCCTCCAGACAAAGCGGGCATGGCGCGAGCTTGAGCACGTATTGAAAATACCAGGCGCCGGCAAGCGTCGCCGCGCTGACGAGGAAGACAGCGAGCGCTGCCGCCGCCGCGGGCTCCGTGCGAAGCCAGTCGATCGAGCTTTTCCGCATCGCTACCTCGCTGCCGCGCCGGATCCCGCCATATTTGCGCCCATGGCCGGCACCAATTGCCGATCCTGCAGCGCAGCGCAAGCCCTTCCGCAATACCGCAGATTCCGCTTGGACCTGCGCTGTTCCGGCGTGTAGAAGACGCCGGAATGCCCGTGTGGCGGAACTGGTAGACGCGCGCGACTCAAAATCGCGTTCTGCAAGGAGTGGGGGTTCGATTCCCTCCACGGGCACCAATAGGTTGTAGCACTGCTTCGCATAGCCTCACATATATTCCAAAAAACTCATATTTTATTGGGCTAACTCTCAGAGTTGTGAACATACTGAAACGTGTATCTCTCTTGCAACGCCTTCCGTTTGGGGGTATTTTCGGGGGTATCCTGAAGCTGTAAGAGCGAAATACCCCCAGTGCTTACCGACCGAGCCGTACGTAATTCAAAACCGCAGGAGAAGCCGTACAAGCTCTCCGATGGCGGCGGATTGCACGTCGTCGTTCAGCCGGGCGGCAGCAAGTTATGGCGGCTCAAATATCGTTTCGCTGGCAAAGAGAAATTACTTTCGTTCGGATCGTATCCGTCAGTATCGATCGCAAGCGCGCGACAAAAACGCGAGGAAGCGAAGAAGCAAATGACCGCCGGACTTGATCCGGCCGTGCGGAAGAAACTCGACAAGATCGCGGAAGAGAAAGCGGCGCAGAATACTTTCGGTGCAGTCGTCGCCGAACACCTCGCCAACATGGCGGCGAACGGTCTTGCGGAAACAACTTTGGCCAAGAACCGCTGGATGCTTGAAGACCTTGCGGCTCCGTTGGCTAAGCGGCCGATCGCAGAGATTATGCCAATTGAAGTGCTGGACGTTCTTAAGCGCGTAGAAAAGAGCGGCCGGCGCGAAACGGCTCGCAAGCTCCGAGGAATGATCGGTGGCGTATTCCGTTATGCCGTCGTGACACTTCGGGCGACGAACGATCCCACCGCTCCCCTGCGCGGCGCGCTTCTAGCGCCGCAGGTTCAGCACCGTCCGGCAATTATCGACGAACGTGAGCTTGGCGTTCTCATGCGCGCGATCGACGAATACGACGGCTGGCCGACGCTTCGCGCCGCACTACAGCTGACAGCGCTTACTATGACCCGCCCCGGCGACGTGCGGTTCATGCGGCGATCAGAGATCAATTTCGAGCGCGCGGTTTGGTGCATCCCGGCGGAGCGCATGAAGATGCGGCGCGCCCATGACGTGCCACTCTCACGGCAAGCAATGGAAATACTCCAAGGGATTTGGAGCCTGTCGGACTATGGCGATCTTGTCGTGCCTTCGATCCGGTCGATTAAGAAGCCGCTGTCGGAGAATGCAATGAACTGCGCTCTGCGTCGGATGGGTTACGCAAAAGATGAAATGACCTCTCACGGCTTCCGCGCCACGGCGAGCACCATATTAAACGAGCGTGGCTTCAACCCCGATGTGATCGAAGCAGCGCTTGCCCATCAGGACAAGAACGTGATCCGCCGCGCGTATAATCGGGCGACGTACTGGCCCGAGCGCGTGAAGCTGCTCCAGTCCTGGGCAGATTTGTTGGACCAATTCAAAAGCGCTGCGGCTGCCGACCGCCGGGCGGCGTAATATCCACGCAATTAAGCCCTTCCGAGATGCTATGCGCAGCTATGTTCACGTTGAATCATCCCCTATTTGACTGTATGTTTTCCCTTGCCTGCTAGTTGGCCCTGTATGCATTCGCATACGGGCCCCTTGCGGCGTCGACGCTGCTCCTCAACAGAGAACGTCGATGCAACAAGTGAAAAAACTGGTCTCGAAGAAAGAGTTGAAATCCGTCTATGGCATACCCTACTGCTTCGCACAAATCGCGCGCCTCGAAGCCGCCGGCTCATTCCCCACGCGGGTACGGCTCGGAGCTTGCAGAGTCGCCTGGTTCGCGCATGAAGTAGAAGCCTGGATCGCTGAGCGTCCACGCGCAGCGTAATCGACACACCTCTATCGAAGGGCACAGGGCTCCGGGTCCAACCGGAGCCCTGAGTGTTTCTACGAAGGCTCCATAAGCGACCCAGCACTACCCATGTCAAGGCGGCCGGGATAGGGCGTCTCGTCTGGTCTGTCCTAGCCGTTCTGGAAGAAGGCCAACGCTAGCGCCGCCGCGTCGAATAGCTCCATTCGCCTAGCCGGGCCGATATCGATCCGGCGAGGCGCCGGGACTTCTTCGTGTATGTGGACNNCGCGATGGCGAACATGCTTCCGAGATGCGCGAGTATCGCCTCGGGTTCACGGTGGGCCAGCAGTACCGATAGCCAGTGGGATGTGGAGCGATGGTCGGTTATATTCTCTCCGCCATCAGCGACTTAGTCCGCAAAAAGAACTCGGGATGCATACTTTTGAAGA
>PLTE01000038.1 GCA_003164375.1 Hyphomicrobiales bacterium
TCGATCAAACGAACACCGGCGTCGGTCCGTGCGACTTCGAGTGGCGAGCTTCCATTTAGAATTCCCAACCCTTCGCGAAGCCATCGGTTGGCCTTTTCAGCATCGCCGAACACATCCTCTGCCAAGGCTTGAATGCGAGCGAGCCTTACAACGCGGTCGGACTCCTCGATCGAAAGAGGTTGTCTCTTCGTCTTACGGTGCCTCCAAGTGCGCGACGGAATAACGAAGCGCTCGATCTCCTGTTTTGAAAATCCTGCTTTCAAGACGTGGGCGAGAACGGCCAGCCGAATGCGACCATGAACGATGCGAGCCAGATCGGCCTCCGAAGACACGTCACTGCCCAGGGCCTGAGGGCCGCCTAGCTTGCGAAAAACTCTCTCGATCACCGGCTGCGGGGTTGGCGAGGACATTCGGCTCTCCTATGAACTTCGGCAACTTGCCTACAACATATGGGGCAAATTGCCAAGTACAACCCGTCGATCACGTGAAAATGGCTCAAAACCTATAACTATTGAGGTACTTTCCAATGGTAGGCCTGATCGATATCGCGCCCAACGTCGAGACCGTCGAGGTGCAGGGTGTAGCCGTCGCCGTACACGGGATCTCAGCAAAGGGTGTAGCGCATCTGCTCGGCCGCTTTCCTGAGCTGCGCAAGTTGATGAGCGGGCAGGAGGTTGAGGCCGAGGAGTTGATGACGATGGGCGGCGACGCAGTGGCCGCCATCATCGCAGCCGGGTGCGGTTATCCGGGCGACCCAAAAGCCGAGGAGGTGGCCGGCAAGCTCGCTATTGATGCCCAGGCCAATCTCCTCGCCACTATCCTTCGGCTCACGCTGCCGGGGGGCCTCGGCCCTTTCGTCGAGAAGTTGACGGCGCTCGGCGGCATCCTCGACGCCGCTCCATCCGTTACGGCGCCGGCTTCNNCCTGATCGCCACCAATTACCCGCGTTCCGAAGTCTGGGCGATGACGCCGCGCGAAATCGCGGGCTCGCTCTATTTCGCCGAGCGACGCAGAAAGCGGTTGGCCGCTGAACAACTCGCGCTCGGCGCACTCGCTGCCCGTGGTGACCCACGAGCACTCAAGAAACAGATTGAAGATTTGCAGCGTCACTAACGCGCAATTTCGATCATAACCTCGTTACGGCGGAAAAATGGCAGCGTCCACGGTGGGTTGTAATATGCATAGGTGGGCGCCGACACGGGATGCAGATTTTTCGCACTGATGAATGCGTCCAATTCATCGGTGCGACGCTTCAGACTTTCCTCACCCGCCCATCCGGAGAAGCGGATCACCGCAAACCGTTTAGCCGCAATTTCCTTGATCTTGACGGCAGGATTCTTCGGCTTCGGGAGCGTGTCCATAGTGTAGTTAGCGGGCATGACGAATCTGACGTGCCAAGTCTCGCCATCACCTTGCTGGGTTACCGGTGCGGTCATGGCTATTTTTTCACTGGCCTGCTGGGTGACGGGAGCGGTCATCGGCACCTTCTGTGAAGAGAGATTATTGCCGAAGATGTAGCCCGCTATGGTGCGAAAGCCTTCGCCTATTGCCGTTCGGCGTTCTCCGGACACATCTGTCTCGGCAACGATAATGGGCGCGTAGTCGCGAATTTCAATTTTATCGGCCGTTTCGACGGTTTCATATTTGGGCTGCTCAACGTTACTCACAATCGGCCCCCATGCCGCGGCACCGAGTAAAATAACTCCGACAGCGATCCATAATGTGTTCTTCTTTCTCATCCAGTCATTGCCTTGATTTCGATCGGGCGGTCACGGCGAAACCAACGTTGATCTTATCTAGCTATGCAACCGATAGAACCGTCGCAAGGACCTACATAGGGCAGGGATATTCCGTCTCTCGGCTCGCTTTCCGTTCGAGAGCACGGCCGTCGACTTTTTGCCCATCCACTCGAATGACCGACTGCGCATCAATCAGTGCCGATTGATGACTTAATGATGGACGGAACAAATGCCGTTGCGCCTAACGCTTTCAGCGGTGGCGGGCGGCTTCTTTAAGGCAATCACAGAAGGCGAGCGACCGATCGCGAAGGCCGCCACCGCCGCAGTGCGCGAAGCTGCTGAGCTCGCCAAGGCGGGCGGTCGCGCCAGCATCGCGGCCGCCGGCTTCAGCCGTAAATGGCAGAATGCGTTGCGCACGAAGGTCTACCCGCCGGGCCGTGACAGCATGCGGGCGGCGGCGCTGATCTATCACAAGGTGCCCTACGCGCAGGTGTTCGAAGAGGGCGCCGTAATCCACGGCAAGCCGCTGTTGTGGCTGCCATTGCCCAATGCGCCGTTCGGTGCCGGCGGCCGGCGCATCCCGCCGGCAAAGTTTCAGCAGCAAGTCGGGATGCCGCTGTACACTATTCGACGTCCGGGCAAGCCAGCGATGCTCGGCGCCAACGTGCGGACGACCGACGTGCGCGCCGGCAAGCCGATCTCGCTGGCGCTTCTCCGTCGTGGCCGCAATCCGAGTGGCAAGGGAACGGTGAGACTCGTACCGCTCTATGTCGGCGTCGATGTTGCGAGCATCAGTAAACGCTTTGCAATCATCGACGCGATCCGGCGCGCCGCAGCCAAGCTGCCCGACCTCTATCTGAAGCACTTCACGGATTGATATGGCGCGCCCGACGATCTCGCAACGCATTGCGCTTGAAGGCTCCGATCAGGTCAAGCGCGCGCTTGCCGATCTCGGCAAAGCCGGTGNNCCGCCTCGGCAATCGAAGCTGCGACCAAGCGCGCGAGTACGACCGTTGATGAGCTTCGCCAGCGCATCGCTGCGACCGGAAGTACTGCTGCACAGAGCGGCTCGGGCTTTTCGCAGTTCGGCGGCGCCGTCCAGGCGACACAGCAACGGCTGGTCGAGGCCGTCAATATCGGCGCGCGGGTCGGGCTTGCGGTCCAGGCGGTCGGCACGGCTTTCTCGGGCGCTTTTGGTCGCGTGCGCGAGTTTCGCGATGGCGTGACGGGCGCATTCGAGTCGATCAGCGGTACCGTGCTCCGATCCGTCGCAGTCTTATCGGCTGTGCCGGCGTCGTTCCTTGCGATCTCAGTCTCCGCAGCNNCCGCAGCCAACGCGGCGGAGCAGATCAAGGATGCCGCGATCGCAGCCGGCACCTCGCCGCGGGAATATCAGAGACTTGCCGTCGCCGCCGAGCAACTCGGCGGCAGCGAAGACAAGTTGGTGTCAGCGCTCTCGCTGATCAACGAAAAGGTCCAGGAACAGTCTGATAATTTCAACGGCAATCAGCAGCGTCTCCTCGAGTTGCGCCAGGCCACCCTGCAAGGCGGCTTCGCGGGTCGGCAAGCCGCCCAGGATTATGACAAGCTCCGCCGCGAAATGGAGCTGTTCGGGCCAAGCGTCCGGCAGGGAGGCGAATCCATCATTCATGTCGACCAGGCGCTCAAGGGACTTGGGCCCAGCAATCAGGATGCGATCGAACGGCTGAAGGCGCTCGCCGACCAGATCAGCGCACTGCCGACACCGGCCGAACGGGCCTCACGCGTGGTCGAGATCTTCGGCCGACGGCTTGGCCCGCAGATGGTCGAGCTGTTGAGCGGCGGCCGGCAGGCGATCGACCAGATCGGCAATCGCGCCGAACGGCTCGGCCTGATCATGAGCGACACTGAGCTCGAGGTTGGCAAGAGCCTGAGCGAAACCTTGGCACTCCTTCGGCGTAGCGTTGCCGCGACCAAGAATTCCGTTGGGATCATCTTTGCCCCGGCGATCACCGACGCTGCCGAGCTCCTCATTGATGCGATCGGCCGTGTTCGCACCGATATTCTTCTATGGGCGAGCGAGTTGGCGACGCGCGTTCGCCCGGTGCTCCTTGACCTGGTCCGGGCGCTGACCGGGGACACCGATGCAATCGAGACGGGCTGGATCAAGTCGGCGCGCCAAATGATCATCGACCTCGGCGCGGCCGTGGCAAAGGTCACCCAGAACATCATCGTCCCGGCGTTCAAGGAATTCCTTGCGCTCCTTCAGACCATTGCCGAATCGATCAACCGCATTTTCGGCACGCAGCTGACTGCCGCCGATGTCGGCGTCGTGCTTCTCCTTGCCAGGATGGTGGGTGCCTTCACACTACTTGCCAACGTCATCAAGCTCGTTGTCGGCGCCTTCGGGGTGCTGCGTGCATCTTTCGTCGCCGTGACCGCCGTCGGACAGCTCATGCTTGTGGCATTCGAGGCACTGGGCGGCCGCTTCGGCGTTCTGCGCGTTGCCGTGGTCGGCCTCATCGCCGCCATCGGCATCGTTCCGGTTGCGATCGCCGCCATCGGAGCGGCCATCGGCTTTCTTGCGGTCACGCTTGTACGCGCGGTGGACTGGTCGACCTTTGCGCAGCGCGCGCAAGCGGCACTCGATGCGGTGTTGTCGTTTGTGACCAATCTTGCGACCGGACTCGCGGCGCAATTTGAGGCGTTCGTGCAGGCGGCTGGCGTTGTGTGGCAACAAATCGTCGCCACGGCCAATGCCGCCTTCCTAGCTGTGGTTGCCAGTGCTGCTGCGTTCTGGACCAGCCTGGCGGCGCGCTGGCAGAGCGGTATGCAGCTTCTGAGCGCGACTTGGCGCGAGGTCCTCGATGCGGCGCAATCGATGGCCGACGAGATTCTATCCGGCGCCGCCGCGCTATGGGCTGCCCTGCAAGCTGCCTGGCAGGCGGGGGTCGATTCGGTGGACGCCCTCTGGGAAACACTGACCACCGCCGCGCAATCGGCTTGGCAGGCGATCATTGATGGCGTCGTCGGCGCCTGGGACAGCATCGCGTCGCTTTGGAGCGCCGGCATCGACAGGGTCATCGGCTTTCTCGCGTCGCTGCGGGACTTCGCTCTCGGCGTCTGGAACGCCATCGCGGAGGCGGCGCGGCAGGCGTTCAGCGCCCAGCAGCAGGCGGCGAGCGGAGGCAATGGTTACGCCCGCCGCGGCGCGGTGTTCGGGCCCGGCTCTGCGACCAGCGATTCGCTCCCGGCGTGGCTGTCGAACGGCGAGTTCGTGGTCCGCGCCGCAGCCGTGCGCAAATACGGGCTCTCGCTGTTCGATGCGCTCAACGGGATGCAGATCAATCCGAAAGCATTCGCGCGGTTTGCCGAAGGCGGGCTCGTGCGGTCGTTGCAAGCATTGGTGCCGCTACCAATGCACTTCGCTGACGGCGGCTTGGCGGCGGTTTCTGCCGTGTCGGTAGGCAGCAGCCTGCGGCCGGTCACCATCAACATTGCCGGCGAAGCCTTTGCCATGACTGCCGCGGGCGATGTGGTCGATCGGCTTCAACGCTTTGCCTCGGCCAAACAGGTCCGTTCCGCCGGACGCAAACCGAATTGGTTCCAGGGATAATGTATCTTGGCGAACGAGACGCTGTTGGTCATATCGGGGCCCGGGGTCTCGCCCTATTCGGCGCGCGGGCTGTCGCAGACGCTGACGCCGATCCAGGCCGCCCAGAACACGCGCCGCACTGTCAACGGCAGCTTAATCGACATTTCGGCGGCGCAATTCCGGAAATTCCGCAGCACGATCTCCTGCACCGA
>PLTE01000151.1 GCA_003164375.1 Hyphomicrobiales bacterium
GGCACGGCAAACCCCACCGGGAGCAAGACCGAATAGGGACGGCGCGAGGCTTTCGCGCGAAAGCGCGTGGGCTTCGGGGTCGGTGTCCAGATCTGGCCGTCCGGGTAGGTTGCTTGAGGCACCGGGTAACCGGCGTCCCAGAAGAATGGCCGTCACGCTTGCGGATTTGCGTCCGCAGGCCATCCAGAACCCGGCTTATAGGCCGGCTGACATGAGACTAAGGGCGCCCGGCGGAATCCCGTCGGGCGCCCGCCAAGTTATTGCAGCCGCCAAGTTTTTGCAGCCAAGTGGCACGGGTCTTGAATTGGTTGACATGCCAGCGGAACGAACCCGAGACCCTTTTCGCGTTTGCATGGAGCCGTTTCCGTGGAATAACAGCCTACATTTCAGAGCTCACCTGCGAAAATATCCTAAACAGCCGGGATTGGTTTGCCGTTGACGGAATTACATTCTATTTACGCCAAGGTTCGTAGAGATTGACCAGATGAGCCGCGCACCGTCTGAAATTCAAGTGTCGCGCATCGGGCCGCTATCGCGGCTGCCGGCATTTTTCGCGCTGGAAAATAAGCGCGCGATCGTTGCCGGGGGCAGCGAACCTGCAGCGTGGAAAGCCGAGCTGCTGTCAGCTGCGGGCGCGAGCGTTGCAGTATTCGCACCGGTGCGGAGCGAGGAGATGACCGCGCTCGCCGCTGCTCCGCCGCGCGGCGCGATCGTGATTCATCAACGGCCTTGGACGGCGGCCGATTTGGTTGGCGCTGCCATCGCCGTCGCCGATTGCACCGACGACCCGGAGGCCGAAAGCTTCGCCGCGGCAGCGCGCGCGGCCGGCGTGCCGGTCAACGTCATCGATCGACCCGCGTTTTGCGATTTCTCGTTCGGCGCCATCGTCAATCGGTCACCGCTTGTCATCGGCATTTCCACCGATGGTGCCGCACCGGTGTTCGGCCAGGCGATCCGCGCCAAGATCGAGGCGCTGATCCCGAAGGGCTTTGCCCGCTGGGCTGAAGCCGCCCGCGCTTGGCGGCCGCGCGTACAGGCGCTGGAGCTGCCATTCCGCGGCCGCCGCAGTTTTTGGGAGAAATTCACCGCGCACGCGATTGCGGCGCCCGATGATGCCCCGGATGAGGCTGATCTCAATGCGCTGCTGATACCCGCAGCGGCGCAGCAAGCCGGCTCGGTCGTTCTGGTCGGCGCGGGCCCCGGCAATCCGGAATTATTGACGCTGCGCGCCGTGCGCGCGCTGCAATCGGCCGACGTGATTTTGTTCGACGATCTCGTTGCCCCCGACATTCTCGACTTTGCGCGCCGTGAAGCAAAGAAAATGCTGGTCGGCAAAACCGGGCACAAAGCGTCGTGCCGCCAAGACGATATCAACGCGCTGATGATCTCGCTCGCCAGAGCCGGCCGCCGCGTGGTGCGGCTCAAAGGCGGCGATCCGATGATTTTTGGTCGCGCCGACGAAGAGATCGCCGCCTGCCGCACAGCGGGAATTGCGGTCGAAGCGATACCCGGCATCACCACCGCGCAAGGCGCCGCGAGCCGGCTTTTGGTGTCGCTGACGCGCCGGGGCGAGGCACGCCGCGTGCAATACATAACTGGCCATGGACGCGACGGAAAATTGCCGACCGACATCGACTGGTTGGGCCTCGCCGATCCGACGGTGACCACCGTCGTCTACATGCCGACCAAGACTTTGCCCGAACTGGTCGCCAGGGCGGTGCAGGCGGGGCTCAATCCGGCGACGCCGGCCGTCGCGGTCGAACGCGCAACCCGCGCCGACGAGTGCGTGACCGCCGCGACGATCACCGACCTGCCGACGCGGCTCGCGGCCGCATCGATGTCAGGGCCGGTCGTGGTGATGATCGGGCGGGTATTCGCCGATTACGTCGAAGCGGCGGCAAAAGAAGCCGTTCCGGCACAAAATGAGCCCAAAATCCGGCCGGCGCGGCGCCGCTAGGCCCAATTTCTTAATAACAAGGAATAGGTTGCGGAACCCCACTCCGGCCGCCTATCTAAGCCCCGCATGGACACCCTGACCGCCCCATCCCAGACGACGTCTTCGGCCCTCGCGCCCGAGAAGCCCGCACCGGGCTTGATCGACGCGCGGCTGACCGAAATCGTGCCCGTCGCCCGGGATACCAACCTTTACACGTTCCGTCGTGTCGATGGCGCTCCGCTGCCGGCCTACAAGCCCGGCGCCCATATCGATTTGCATCTGCCCAACGGGATGATCCGACAGTTTTCCCTATGTGTCCCGAACACCGACCCCGAGAGCTATGTCGTCGGCATCAAGCTCGACCCGGCGAGCCGCGGCGGCTCGCGCTACATATTCGACGAGATGCGGGTCGGCCACGAAATCAAGATCAGCGTGCCACGCAATAATTTTCCGCTGGTCGAGAATGCCGAAGTCGTTCTGGTCGCCGGTGGCATCGGCATTACGCCACTGTGGTGCATGGCGCAGGAACTGGCTGCGCAGAACCGCCCGTGGAAGCTCTATTATTCCTGCCGAACCCGCGACGAGATGGCGTTTCTCGACACGCTGCAAAAGTTCGCTCCCGAATCGGTGCAGCTGCATTTCGACGACGAAGCGGGCGGCAAATTCCTCGATCTTGCCGCCGTCATCGCCGCGACGCCGCAGGACGCGCATCTGTATTGCTGCGGCCCCAAAGCCATGCTCACCGCATTCGAAGCGGCGGCGGCAAGCCGGCCGCACGGTCAGGTGCATGTCGAATATTTTACGGCCAAGGCGGAAGCGGCGACCGCCGGCGGCTTTTGGGTCGAGCTCGCCCGTTCGGGCGAGGAGTATTACATCCCCGAAGGCAAGAAGATCCTCGAAGTCTTGTTCGATGCCGGCGTCGATGTCGATTATTCCTGCGAGCTCGGTATCTGCGGCGAGTGCGTGACGCGGGTCATCTCGGGCATTCCCGACCACCGCGATGCGGTGCTCTCAGAAGAAGAACAGGCCGCCAACGACAAGGTCATGATCTGCTGCTGCGGCTGCAAGACCGAGCGGCTCGTGCTCGACATGTAACTCGTCGGTCGTCATCGCCGGGCTGCTGCGCTAGACTGCGACGGCCATGAACGAAAAGCTCGATATCACCCTCAACATCAACGGCCGCGATTACCCGATCCGCGTCGAGCCGCGCCGTACTTTGGTCGACGCCATCCGCGACGATTGCGGCCAGACAGGTACTCATATCGGCTGCGAGCACGGGGTCTGCGGCACATGCACCGTGATCGTCGACGACGAAGCGGTACGCTCCTGCCTGATGTTTGCGGTGCAAGCGCAAGGCAAGAAAATCCGCACCGTCGAAGGTCTCGCCAGCGGCGAGGAGCTGCATCCGTTGCAACGCGCCTTTATCGAGAACCATGGCCTGCAATGCGGCTATTGCACTCCGGGCTTCCTGATGCTCGCCGCCAATGCGCTTGAGAAGAACCCGCAGATCGACGACGAGGACTTGCTCGACGTACTCGCCTCGAACCTTTGCCGCTGCACCGGCTATCAGAACATCATCAAAGCGGTGCGGGCAGCGGCGAAGGAGATGCGCGGGGCCGTCAAGGTGTAGGCACCGCCGCGAGCATCTCTTGGCTCGCCTCCCGGGTGAGCCGGTGGCAGGGGGACGATATCCGGCATGGCCTCGCGACTTCGCGGTCTAAACTGACGTCTGCGCCATGCCGCGCTCGGCATTAAGCGCCTCTTTCGCGCCGTCCTTGAACGCCACGTCGGGCGGCAGCAGCATCGCGCAGGAGCGNNCCGTTGTCCGTCGAGACCAGGTTTTCCTTGGTGCGGTCGCAGATCGGACCCATGCTCTCCTGCAGCGACGCATCCTGCATGGCGATACCGGCAACGCCGCTGAAGGTCCTGCCGGCCTTCTGCGCCGCGCGGTCGATCAGATAGTCGTTGTCCTTGTTGGCGAGCGGCCGGTAAGTGCCNNTCGGCGTTGCGCCGCACGCCGATGAACAAGCCGCCGGGCTGTTCGACGACCTCGAAATGCGGCTGCATGTCATTGAGATTGTACTGATTGCCCTTGGCGCCCTTGAACAGCGGGTCGGTTCCCAGATCGCCGCGATGCAGGAAAGAGACGTGACTGGAATCGATGCCGCCTTCCATGGCTTGCAGCCAGTTGCATTCTTGCAGCCGCTTCGACGTGAAGCTCTGCTGCGGCGGCACCAGCGCGAATTCCCATTCCGGCAGCGGCGGCTTGGCATCGGTGGGCCCCATATAAGTCCACAACACGGCGCCGATCTTCGCCAGCGGGTAGGACACAAGTTTGATCTTGTTGCAGAAGCCGCTTTCGACCGGTTCGGAGGGGACTTCGACACATTGGCCGGTAAAATCGTATTTCCAGCCGTGATAGGAACAGCGCAACCCACCTTCCTCGTTGCGCCCGAACCACAGCGAAACGCCGCGATGGGCGCAAAATTCATCGATCAGGCCGTAACGGCCTTCGGAATCGCGGAATGCAACAAGGCGCTCGGAGAGAATTTTGACCCGTACCGGCGGACAATCATTGTCCGGCAGTTCTTCGGCGAGCAGCGCCGGCAGCCAGTAGGAACGAAACATTTTGCCCATCGCGGAACCGGGACCGGTCTGGGTCAATAACTCGTTCTGTTCTTTCCTGAGCATGGCCGTTGTCCTCGGTCCGATGCCTACCGAGCACCTGATACCGCCTCAGATGGGTCGGCGGTGCAAGAGTATGGATTCGCTCGCACTCGAACAAGGCATCCAGGCGACGGGATGCTTAAAGTCAGTTGCCCTATAATCGCAATTACGCTAAGTCCGCCGGCACCGGGACTTAAGCTTTGGAGACATGGGATGGCCGAGCACGCTGAGGTCGAATACGCGACGGCAACGGGCAACGATTACCCCGCTCACGAGCAGACCTACCGGAACTTCATCACTCTGGTAAAGGTGACGATGGCTATCGTCGTCACGATCGTCGTCCTGATGGCGATTTTCCTGACGTGATCTTGATCTAAATCATTTTTCGGGTCGACCTTTGCCGATAATCCCATCGGCGTCGGAGGGATTATGAAGGTTGCCGTCATAACAGAGACTGATCCAGGCGAGCCGCGCGTAGCCGCGACGCCGGAAACTGTCAAAAAACTCGTCGGGCTTGGGGCCGAGGTTGCGGTCGAGCCCGGCGCTGGACTCAAATCCGGTGTGCTTGATGCGGACTACGCTGCCGCCGGCGCCAAAGTGGCGTCCGATGCGGTCAGCGGCGCCGACGTCGTGCTCAAAGTGCGCCGTCCTTCGGCGAACGAGCTTGCCGGTTACAAGAAGGGCGCGCTCGTCATCGCGATCATGGACCCTTACGGCAACGAGGCCGCGCTCAAGCAGATCGCCGACGCCGGTCTTGTCGCTTTCGCCATGGAGTTGATGCCGCGCATTACGCGCGCCCAGTCGATGGACGTGCTATCGAGCCAAGCCAATCTCGCCGGCTACCGCGCGGTCATCGACGCTGCCGAAGAATATGGTCGCGCGCTGCCGATGATGATGACGGCGGCCGGCACCGTCCCGGCGGCGAAAGTATTCATCATGGGCGTCGGTGTCGCAGGCCTACAGGCGATCGCGACAGCGCGCCGGCTCGGTGCCATCGTCACCGCGACCGACGTGCGTCCCGCCACCAAGGAGCAGGTCGAAAGTCTGGGTGCGAAATTTCTCGCGGTCGAGGACGAAGAGTTCAAGAACGCGCAGACCGCCGGCGGCTACGCCAAGGAAATGTCAAAGGAATACCTGACCAAACAAGCTGCATTGGTGGCCGAGCACATCAAGAAACAAGACATCGTCATCACCACCGCGTTGATCCCGGGACGACCGGCGCCGAAGCTGGTGTCCAAGGAAATGGTGGCTTCGATGCGGCCGGGCTCGGTGATTGTGGATCTCGCGGTCGAGCGCGGCGGCAATGTCGAAGGCGCCAGACCCGGCGAGATCGCGCAGGTCGGCCCGGCCAAGATCGTCGGTTATCTCAACGTGCCGGGGCGTCTGGCGGCTTCCGCCTCCGCGCTCTACGCGAAGAACCTGCTGACGTTCCTCGAGACCCTGATCGACAAGAAAGAGAAAAAGCTTGCCATCAATTGGGACGACGAGCTCGTCAAAGGAACGTTGCTAACCCGCGACGGCGCAATCGTGCACCCGAATTTCAAGCCCAAAGCGGCCTGAAGGAGGATCGCCAATGGATCATCTCGCGACAGCAGTCGATCCCTTCGTATTCCGCTTTTCGATTTTCGTGCTGGCGGTGTTCGTCGGTTATTACGTGGTGTGGTCGGTGACGCCGGCGCTGCACACGCCACTGATGTCGGTGACCAATGCCATCTCCTCGGTGATCGTCGTCGGCGCGCTGCTTGCGGTCGGCGTCGCGCTTGTTGGCGAGGACAGCGGTCCGATTTTGGCGCGCGCGCTCGGCTTCGTCGCTCTCGTGTTCGCTTCGGTCAATATCTTCGGCGGCTTCCTGGTCACCCAGCGCATGCT
>PLTE01000324.1:0-7515 GCA_003164375.1 Hyphomicrobiales bacterium
TCGTCCATTGCGTGTTGGCCAGCGCCTCGCCGCCGGAATTGTTGACGAGTTTGAGCGTGATGACGGCGGCGCGATGGGTGACCACGATATCGGTGAGCTTGGCCGCTTCGATATGCACGTCCGAACGCACCACCGAATTGCCGTCGCCGTAATTCGATACGATGTAATAGGTGCCTTCCGGCAGCAGCACGACGTCGCCCGTCATCACATTTTGCGCGATCGGCCGGCGCTCGGTGGTGTCGAACTGACTGCCGGTATAGATGTCGAACACGATCTGGCCGCCGGGAATGCGCGCATCGCCGACGCGGCCCTCAAGCCGCATGCCGCCGGCGGGAATCTCGAACATTTCATGGACCGTTTCGGCGCGCAGTTGAACGGACTTGGCAGCGCTGGCGAGGCCTAAGCTCGCATGCACGACGTAGCTGCCGGGCGGCAAAACAAACGTCGGCGCTGCCGCGCGGTCTTCCTTGACCAGCCGGAACACCCCGGTGGGGTCGGGCTTGGCGTCATAAACGCGCCAGATGAGGCCGCCGTTGATCAGCGGCGCGTCGCGGCCGTAGCGCGCCGCAACCGCGAGCGCCACACGCCCGGCCGGGACGATAGGGACCGCCTGCGCGACTGGCGGCGCCGTTTGTGTCGGCGCCGATGGTGCCGGCGCCAATGGTGCCGGCGCCAATGGAGGCGGCGCGGGTCCTAACGGCGTCGGCGAGACGATGCTGGCGCCGGGCGATCCGGAGCCCGGAACAAGCGGCGCCGGGGCATTCAATTCCGGCGACGCCAGGCTGCGCATTTGCGCGGATGCATGCACCGGCGGCAAGAGAATGATCCCTGCCGCCGCCGCTGCCGCGGCGCACCGCCGCAAAACGATCGATCCCCACCCGAACATCGCGTTTTTTCTCGATCTAAATCACGGCATTTTCATGCCGGGTGCTATGCGTCAAGCCGTTGGGGCCATGATCCTTAAAGCGGCGACTGGCTGACTCGCCACCGCTTTCACCCTAATCTGCAGGAGTTGTTGTGACCGACTTCACCGCGGCCGCCTGCGGCGGGACAGACGCCGCGGGACAAATTACGTGAGAAACGCGTGAGCAGGATCGATGCCGGAACCGAGGCCTCCGTCGACAGCCAAGTCGGCGGTCATGCCGGCGGTAAACGCGACCGACCTTCAATCGGGCTCGTGCTCGGCAGCGGCGCAGCACGCGGCTTTGCCCATATCGGCGTTTTGCGCACGCTTTTAGCCCACGGCATCATTCCGGATATCATCGTCGGCACGTCGATGGGCGCATTGGTCGGCGGCTGCTACGCGACCGGTCAGCTCGATACGCTTGAGGAGTGGGCGCGATCGCTCACGATGCGCAGCATCATCGGCTATCTCGACGTGCGGATCGGCGGCGCCGGTTTGATTGGCGGCGGCCGGCTGGCGAGCCGGCTCGAACAGTCGCTTGGCAATAAAATGATCGAGGACTTGCCGATCCGCTTTGCCGCGATCGCAACCGAGATCGGGACCGGCCACGAGGTATGGCTGACGCGCGGTTCGCTGCCGATAGCGGTGCGGGCCTCATATGCGCTGCCTGGAATCTTTCCGCCCGTACAGCTCGGCGGCCGCTGGCTGGTCGACGGTGCGCTGGTCAATCCGGTCCCGGTGTCCGCTGCGCGAGCCTTCGGCGCCCGCGTCGTCATCGCGGTCAATATGGATGCCGACCGCTTCGGCCGCGGCACCACGATCGCCAGCCACGGGGCCGAGCCTGGCGACAGCCTGCCCGTGGCACCGCCGGAGCCGCGCAACGGCTTGGCACGGCTGCGCGGCATATTCACCGCCGAACACGCGCTCAAACGCCAGATCGTCGCCGACGCGGCGCGGCCGAGCTTCTCCACGGTCATGGTCGAGTCATTCAACATCATGCAGGATCGGCTGACGCGCATGCGGCTCGCCGGCGATCCGCCGGACGTGCACATCACGCCGCGCATCGGCCACGTCGGCTGGCTCGACTTTCATCGCGCCGCAGAATCGATCGAAGTCGGCCGATCCGCGGCGGAAAAAGCGATCGACTCGATTTCGGGATCGATCGCGGATTTAACCTGATGCGATCTCACTGCGACGGCGATGTCCGCGCGCAAGTGGTCTGGCAGGCAACCTGCTGCGTCGAGCAACCGAGCTGACACGAGACGCTCGCATTCGCGTTACCGTTCGCGGTCGCAGCCCCGGTCGGCGGCGTGCCCGGAACGACGCAACTGGCCTGGCAGGTCGCGGCTTGGGAATTGCAGAGCATCATGCAATTGGTAACGGTGGATGATTGCGCCAGCCGAATCTTGTCGGCGGCGGCGCTCGCGGATCCGCCGCTTGCGAAGCTCACCGACAAGACGGTGAACAAAAGCGTCAACCACCGCATGACTGCCTCCCGATTCCCCGTCGCAAGGCAACATCATAACGCCGCGGCCGCAGCCGGGAAATGCCGCACCAGGACATTCCCGGTCCGATTTCCAAGCGCCCTTGCCGGCCGGCCGAGCCTTTTATCGGTTCATGGGTTAGGCCGACAGGATGTAATCGTGCATCGCCGCCGTATCGCGCTCCATCTCCTGCAAGCGATGCTTGACCACGTCGCCGATCGACACCATGCCGACAAGCTGCTCGCGAGAATCGACGACGGGGAAGTGGCGGAATTTGCCGGCCGTCATGCGCTCCATGATGCTCGCGATCGTCTCGTTCTCGGTGCAGGTCGAGACTTTGCGGGTCATTGTCTGGCTGACCGGCTCGTCGAGCGCTGCGGCGCCGCGTTCGGCGAGCACGCGCACGATGTCGCGTTCGGACAGAATGCCGACAATGCGCTGTCCGGCGCCGAGGATGATTACCGCGCCGATGCGCTTCTCGGCGAGAAGTCCTACGGCAGCGGCGAGCGTGGCGTTGGGTTCGATGCTGACGACCTCGCGGCCCTTGCCGGCGAGCATGATGCTGACGGTCATTGAAGCCTCCCTGTCCTTCATTGCGCCGCGCCTCAGGGCGGATCGGCTACGATGCAGGTGAGGGTTATAATGTCTGGAATAGGCGCAAGGTTCCAGAGCTCCGTCCGCTTCCCACGCTGCGGCGCAACATCAGATGCGTATTGCGCTGCAGCGCAGCGTCGAATCGATCCGGGTCAGGTGTTGGGTTCGGTATCGAGTTTGTCGCGCGGAACGACTGGATCGAAGGCGTTGAACAGAAATAAGCCGGCGAAAAAGCCGCCGATATGCGCCTGCCAGGCGAGTTCCTGCCCTGCCTCTTCGCCGAACGAAACCGTGCCAAGGCCGAACAGCACGTTCAATCCGAGCCACACCGCCAGGAACAAAAGAAACCGTGGATCGCGCAACGTCACCGCGAGCGGCGCGGCCGGCTCGCGATAGGCGTCGCCGGCGTTTTCCCGCAACAGCCCGAGCGGGCCGCGCTCCTGGAAGACAAATCGCATCGCCGCCGCCATGGCGCCGGAGATTGCCGCCGACGCGCCAATCATCGGCTCCATGGCGCCAAGATGGGTGACGAGGTGAGCGAGCGCGCCGGCCGCCGCCATTACCAGCATGAAAACGCTATAGCGCCAGGCTCCGAAGCGCCGCGCCAACGCGGTCCCGAATGGCACCAGCCAAGCGAGATTAAGGCCGAGATGCATGAGATCGGCGTGAATGAAGGCATAACTGAAAAAGGTCCACAAATCGGCGCCGAAACCGCCCGGAAAGGCGCCGCTGACCGCGACATCGGTGCCATACCGCGCCGGGATGAAGGCAAACGTCAGCAAAAACAGGACGTCCTGTTCGTCGGTCAGCACCCATATGCGCAGCACATGGACGAGCACGAGCACGACCACGGTTGCAATGACAACCCGCGGCACATTGAACATGGGCTCAGAGAACATGGGCTCAGAATCTTTGGGCTCAGAATTTTTGGCTCAGGGATTGGCTTGGAGAAGTCAGGCTCGCGTTGCTGCGTCACTGGCGCACTTGCTTTGCCGAGATAGGCCGACGCCACGGCAAGAACAAGCTGGACGCAACCACAAACGGCAAGACAAAAACAAAAGGGAGGACGTAGCGTCCTCCCTTTTGCGCGCTGCGCGGGGTTTCCGCGGTCGACGCCGGCGATGCATTCCCGCATCGCGCGGCGTCGGGTCACATCCCCTCGCCTCCCGTAATTCGTGAACCGAGCCTAGTCCGGCCGGCCGGCGCCGCCAACGTCAACGCTTTGTTAAGTTTAATTTCGCGTTAGCACCGCGCCGCCGGTTCCGCCGCGCATGCGCGGCACGCCCCCTGCTCCGTACCCCGCCACGTAGCCCATTTGCCGCAATTCTTGTCCCGAACCGGGACAGTTGTGCGGTAGCGGCACGATGGCAGGGAGCGGGGGTATATGAAACACGCAGCCAGTCGCGAACTCTATGCGTATTGGGACGAGCGGCGCGGCACGCGATCGGCGCCCGAACGCGCCGAGATCGAGCCCTCAGCCATTCGCCAGGTGCTTAGCGACGCCTTCATCCTGACACTGGACGGTGGCTCGGGTCACCCGTTTCGGCTCGCCGGCACGCGGGTTTGCGCCCTGTTCGGCCGCGAGCTTAAAGGCGAGTCCTTCATCGGACTGTGGGCCGCCGCCAGCCAGCCGACCATCGGCGACCTTCTCGCCATCCTCAACAATGAACGCGTCGGCACCGTTGCCGGCGTGACCGCGCAAAGCGGCGACGGCGAACCGATCGAGCTCGAGCTTCTGCTCTTGCCGCTCGGCTCAAGCCGACCGAGTCTCGCCCGCACCATCGGCGTTTTGGCCCCGCTCAAAATACCGCAGTGGCTCGGCTCAAGCCCGATAGGCGCCCTCACCCTTGGCAGCCGCAGGCATATCGGCGCGGCCATCGAAACCCGCCTATTGCCGCGCTTCATGGCGCCGCGCCGGCGTCATCTCGTGGTGCACGAAGGCGGCCGCGTTTAACCGCATCCGCACCGGTCGCATCGCAGCCATCAGGTCGAATGCGAAGGAAGGCGGCTAACGGGCCGTTAACACCGCCCGCCTACGCTTGGCTCTTTCCCGGCCAGGCGCAAAGCACAGCATGTCGCTAGCTGCACAAAGATCGAGTTTTCGGGCGCTGAACCAGGACCGCCGTCGCCATCAGCGCGTCAAGGTCAACCTGCTTGGCCGCTACATGCTTGCGGATCGGCGCGAATTTCCTTGTCAGGTCGTAAATATGTCGCCGGGCGGCATGGCGCTGATTGCGCCGGTCGGCGGCGAGCCCGGCGAGCGCGTCATCGCCTATGTCGACCACTTGGGCCGATTGGAAGGCAAAATCGCGCGGCTGTTTCAAAACGGCTTCGCCATGACGATTTCGGCGACCGCGCGCAAACGCGAGAAGCTTGCAGCCCAGCTCACCTGGCTCGCTAACCGCCATATCCTCGGTCTGCCGGAAGACCGCCGGCACGGTCGTATCGTGCCGCGCAACCCGCTCGGGCGCCTCATCCTGCCGAGCGGCGTCAACCTCACATGCCGCATCATCGACGTATCGGAATCCGGCGCCGGCATCGCGACCGATCAACGGCCGCCGATCGGAACGCTGGTCACATTGGGCAAGGTGACCGGGCGCGTGGTGCGCCATCTCGAAGACGGCTTCGCCATCGAGTTCACCCGCCTGCAGCATCCGGACTTTCTCGAAGAGAACGTCACCATCGCGTGAATCCCGACGCGACAATTGTTGCTGCCGCGATTGGCGTAGCGTCCCGCTCAAGCGCGCTGTTCGCCGCCATTTCATCCTGACCAACAGCTCCCGTCCCCGCACTGCGACCGCAGCCTGCACCGGCAAACCGGCGTGCGGCGGGTGTCGCGCCGCTTCGTATACAATTTGAATCAAAACTGTATAGTTCAACTTTTATACAATATTCGCGGCGAATATCGCGCCAGTTTTGCTGTCTCTTGAAGCTTTTTTACTTCAAATTGAACGACTCAACTTAGCGGCACGGCAAAAGCTTTGTGCGAAACGTGACCCCCGACGAGATGGGAAGGGGCCACCATGAGCGCGGGCGCAAAAACTATCCTCAAACACTGTGCGGCGGCCGGCATCGTGGCGGCCGCGTTGTTCGCGGCGCCGAGCGCAAGCTCGGCGGATGAGCGCGGGCGTTTTATCGTGGTCGGCGACGTTGCCCGCGCGCCGATCGGTTGGGTCGAGTTCTGCGTCGAATACGACCCGGAATGCAAGACCAAGGCCTCATTGCCGCGCGACGTGGTGCTCTCGGCGCAGGCCTTGAAGGACCTCCAGCGCATCAATCTGTGGGTCAACACCAACGTCAAGCCGATGACCGATATGGATCATTGGGGGGTCGTCGAACGCTGGAATTATCCGGACGACGGTTACGGCGACTGCGAGGACTATGCGCTGCAGAAGCGCAAAATGCTGATCCAAGCCGGCTGGCCTCGCGAGGCGCTGCTCATCACCGTGGTGCGCGACAAAAACGGCGACGGCCACGCCGTCCTCACGCTTAAGTCCGACAAAGGCGAATATATCCTCGACAACCAGACCAACGACATCCTGCTGTGGTCGGACACCGGCTACCGCTTCGTCAAGCGCCAATCGCAAGCCGATCCGAACGTCTGGCTATCGCTCGGCGACAGCTACCCGGCGCCAGCCACCGCATCGTCACGCTAAGCCTAAAGGAGCTACGCGACCCCGGTCACGTCCCCACCCCTCCCCGTCCCCAGACCGGGTTCGCGCGCGGCCGGCTCTCCCCCAGGAGCCGGCCGCACCTTTTTTTGAAAGGCTCCTCGCTTTTTGCAGAACTCCCTGCTTCTTTGAAGTCTCCCCGTACATCCTCGGCAATGCCGTGTTTATGGCAGCGCATTCTTTATTGCAGTGCACACAAAGCAGATTTCAATCGAGCTCCTGCCACGCTCCGGGCGATATAAACGCCGCGTAAACAACCCATTGTTTTTAGATGCTTATTGATCGCCGCCGGCGAGTACAAAAACGATTTTGTGAGTTGTCGATTCTGCCGATTCTGGTATTGGTGCACCGCAGCGACGTCGGTCGCTGCGGGGTGACGATCGGGCCGACCGTGGCGCTTGCCATCTTGGGCAAAGCCAAGCGCGTGATTGGGGAGTCCCTACCGGATGGTTGCTCTTGTCCGCATCGCACTGCGGCGGCCATACACCTTTGTCGTCCTGGCGTTGCTGCTCCTGATCATTGGGCCGCTCGCGGCCTCGCGCACGCCGGTCGACATCTTTCCGGAAATCCGCATCCCCATCATCGCGGCGGTCTGGCAGTACACCGGATTGCCGCCGAAAGAGATGGCCGGACGCATCGTTTCAAGCTACGAGCGCTCCCTGACGACGACGGTCAACGACATCGAGCACATCGAGGCGAACTCGTATAACGGCGTCGGCATCGTCAAGATATTCTTTCAGCCGGGCGTCGACATTCGCATGGCGAACGCGCAAGTCACGGCGGTATCGCAGACCGTGCTTAAGAATATGCCGCCGGGCACGACGCCACCGCTGATCCTGAACTACAACGCCTCCACCGTGCC
>PLTE01000324.1:7594-7774 GCA_003164375.1 Hyphomicrobiales bacterium
AGAATCTGATCACGCCGGTCGGCACCGAAAAGATCGGCAATTTCGAATACAGCATTCAGCTCAATAACGCGCCGACCCTGATCAACGATTTGGGCGACTTGCCGATCAAAACCGCGAACGGCGCGATGGTCTATATCCACGACGTGGCGCAGGTTCGCGACGGCAACCCGCCGCAGACCA
>PLTE01000363.1 GCA_003164375.1 Hyphomicrobiales bacterium
TTGGCGTTGGCGCCGCGCAGCGCCGCTTCCGGATCGACGCGGAGGTGGCGGGCGAGATTGGCGACCGCGAACAGCAGATCGCCGACCTCGCCGGCGACGCTTTCCGTGTCGCCGGCGTCGAGTTCGACCTCGACCTCGTCGATTTCCTCGCGCAGCTTGGCGAGCACCGCGCGCGGATCGTTCCAGTCGAAGCCGACCTTGCTGGCCTTGTCCTGCAGCTTGAGCGCACGGGTGAGGGCGGGCAGCACCAGCGGCACACCGGCAAGCGCGCCGGCTTCGGCCGCCTGTCCATTGCGCGCCGCCTTGTCCAATTTCTCCTGCGTCTTGATCCGCTCCCACAATCCTTTGACGGCCTCAGGCGTCGAGGAGTGCACGTCGCCGAACACATGCGGATGCCGGCGGATCAGTTTCTCGGTGATGGCTTGGACCACGTCGCCGAAAGCGAAAGCGCCCTGTTCCTGCGCCATGCGGGCGTGAAATACGACCTGAAGCAAAAGGTCGCCGAGTTCGTCTTTCAGATCGGAGAGATCGCCGCGCGCGATGGCATCGGCGACCTCATAGGCCTCTTCCAACGTATAGGGCGCGATGGTCGAAAAATTTTGCGCCAGATCCCACGGGCAGCCGGTCTCGGGCGTGCGCAGCGCCGCCATGATTTCGAGCAGCCGCCCGATGTCGCGCGAGGAGGTAAAGGCCGATGCCATCGCAGCAATCCTGATAGGGTCCGACGGCGCAGACCCTATCAGAGCTGACCCGGTCGAGGCCGGAAAATCGCGGCGCCAATGGCTACAAATGGCGCCAGCCCCGCTCATCCACGAGCGGCCATTACAGGTCCGATTTGTGGGTGCGGCTTGCCTCGAACAGGAACCAGGTGCGCCGTTCGGCTTCGTCGATGAAGTTTTCGAGGAGGCTTGTGGTCGCGACGTCCTCATGCTTGTCGGCAACCTCGTGCGCTACGCGCATCGAGGCGACCAAAGCCTTGTTGTCGCGCAGCAATTCCCGCAGCATTTCAAGCGGCGGCACGAATTCCTCGTCGTTGTCTTTGCTGGTCTGCAGGCGCGCAATCTGGCCGATGGACCGCAGCGTCAAGCCGCCGATTTTGCGGACGCGCTCGGCGAGGTCGTCGGTGATGGCGAAAATCTGCTCGGACTGTTGGTCGAGCAGCAGATGGTAGTCGCGAAAATGCGGGCCGCTGACATGCCAATGGAAGTTCTTGGTCTTGAGGTAGAGCGCAAAAACGTCGGCCAGCACCACATTGAGCTTGGCCGAAATGTCGCGCACGGCATCGGTACCGAGATCGGTCGGCGTGTCGAGGGCAGGGGCGGTTTTGCGGCGCGTATCGAGGGCTCGGACTTTATTGTTCACGGCATCACCTTGCGGATTGTGTGGTGGGAAACGAAAATGGCCGCCCGGGCGTTAATTTGCCGAACAGCCCGGGCGCTTTTCGTGCAACGCTGCGGCGGGGATTTTTGTTCCAGGCCCGGTTGCTCGATTCCGGCGCGCCGGCCACACGAATGAGGTAGGCCCATGCCCGTTTCCGCCTACGTTCAGTCGGCAGGTTTCCTCGTTGTGGCGGGATTTGCGCTTTTCTTCTCGGCCGGCACGGTCGCCATCACCGGCTTTTGGATTTATCTGGCGATCTACGTCGCTGTGTTCGTAGCCTCGTTCCTGGCGCTTGATCCTGGCCTGTTCCGTGAGCGCATGCGCCCGGGCGGCAAGCGGCCGCCGTTAGGGCTGCAGCTATTCACACTGGTCATGGTTCTACATTGGATCGTCGCCGGGCTCGACCGCGGCCGCTTTCATTGGAGCGACGGCGTGCCGGCATGGCTCCGCACCGCGGGCCTGATCGTGCTCGCGGCCGGCTATGCCTTGTGCTTCTGGGCGATGCGTGAGAACCGGTTCTTTTCGTCGGTCGTCCGCATTCAGTCCGACCGCGGCCAATATGTGGTGACGACCGGTCCTTACGCTTTCATCCGCCATCCGGGCTATACCGCCGGCATCATCATCATTCTGGCGAGCGGTGTCGCGCTCGGCTCCTGGCTCGCCGCGGCACTCGTGGTAATCGCCAGCCTGCCGTTCCTGCTGTACCGGGCGGTTACCGAGGACCGAATTCTTCAAGTCGAACTGCCTGGATATGCCGATTACGCTAGGCAGGTGCGTTGGCGACTCTGTCCGGGCGTTTGGTGAGAGGGAACGTAGATTTAGGTCAAATTGTAAATGTCAGACCTGAATAGCTTATTCGCATAAGACATATTATGGAATATCTCCGGGCGATGTTTCACTTGACTTACCCAACGGCTAGGCGTAGTGTTTTCGTCAATGGAGATTGCCATGGCGAAACCAGTCCTTTCCGATCCCCGGTTCTTTAGCGAGGAAGCCGCTTTCGATTACGTCGAAGCGCAGATTTGGCCGGAAGGCCCCGTATGCCCGCACTGTGGGGCACTCGGCGACAAGATCGGGCGTCTGCAAGGCGTCCGCTCCAAGCCGAGCAAAAAGAACCCCGAAGGCGTTGTGCAGGTCGGCTTGCGCAAGTGCTACGCCTGCCGTGGTGCTGCCTTTACGGTGCGCAAGGGTTCGATTTTTGAAGATAGCCACCTTCCCTTGCGGACGTGGCTTCAGGCCATTCACCTGCTTTGCGCGTCGAAGAAAGGCATTTCTACGCGCCAGCTTCAACGGATGCTCGGCTGCGGTATGAAAACCGCATGGCACCTTGGCCATCGTATTCGCGAAATGATGAACCCCGATAAGAGCGGCCCGATGGGCGGCGAAGGCAAGACGGTCGAAGCCGACGATATGGAAATGGGCCGCTCGACCAAGACCCGCCGCCGTCCCGAAGGGCGTAAGGGCAACGTCAAGGTTTTGAGCCTTGTCGAGCGCGGCGGCCCGATCCGCTCCGTTGTCATCGACCATCGCGGCATCGGGGGCTTGTTCTACAAGCACTTTGACCGGAAAAGCCGACTGGTGACTGACAGCGCCCCGGTGTTCAAGCACACCGGCGCGGCCAGCCACGGTGCGGTTGACCATTCCAAGTTTGAATGGGTGCGCGGCGACGTACACACCAACACCCTTGAAGGCTTCTTTTCGATCTTCAAGCGCGGAATTGTTGGGGTTTATCAGCACATTGATGCCAAGCATTTCGACAGGTACTTGAGCGAGTTCGATTTCCGGCAGAACACCCGCGCCAAGTTGGGCATCAATGACGTGCAGCGCGAAGCGGTTGCGGTCAAAGGCGCAGCCGGCAAGCGGCTTACGTATCAAACAACTCATAGCGCCGAAGCCTAAGCCTGAGACTTTTGATGAGCTTGTCATGAGATGGCTCGCACGGCTTAATAGCGGGGACGATCATGGGGGCTGACAAACAAGGAACGGAGCATCGCCTGGAAATGCTCCGGCAACTCAAGGAAAAATATAACCAGCCTGATCCACCCGAAGTGCTTAAAAACAAGCAGGCCAAGGCGGATATTTACCAACAGATATTGCGCGCGGAGTCTCCACCGGATGACCCTGAGCTTTGCTTGGATTGCTGGGTCTATCATGGCGAGCGCCTAAAGATGGTGGCGCACGATTCCACGGAATACGGGATTGATATATTCCGATGCGCTAACGACCACGAGCGGCGCGCAAAACACAAATAAAGGGGCTTCTTTCTGGAGGCTGAAAGCGGCAAATGAATAGCAAGACGCGCGCTTACATTATCTATCCAGCAATCGGATTTATTTTGGCCGGAGCCTACATTTTTGTGACCGATGGCAATAAATTCGGATGGGATAATGTGGACTTGACGTTGCTTACAGCCCGTGGTGCTGGTGGAGGTCTCTTCGGCGCTATCGTTGGGTTTATTATCGCGTGGTTTTCTCGGCGAAAAAATCCCGTCAAATAGGTTCAAAACCGTGTCAGAGAAACCAAAGCCCAAGCCCGACGATCCGGCGCAATACAAACGCTTCCTAGAAGCCGCACGCGAAGCGCAGGCCGACGAAACGGAAGAGGGCGCGGACAAGGCTTTCAAAAAGGTCGTCATCAGGAAGCCTAAATAATCGAGCCTGTTTTCTTGAATCTATCAATGGTCAGCAGGAGCGCGCGGGCATCAAACCCACCGCCGACATGCATTCCGTTGAATGCCGTGGCGTTGCTGAGCGCCAGCGTTCGCCCCATGTTTTGGAGCGTCAACTCGTCGTATTCCCTGTGCTCCCACTCTTTATTGATCTGATGAGCAACAAAATCCGCGGTCTGTAAGGGGACATTTTGCGACGGGAATCCAAACGCTATTGGACCTAGCACGCGCCGATACCAATCCTGCGCTCCGTAGACTCTGCCAATCTCTGACATTCTGGCGTGATACTCAGGCTGATAGGCGAACATCGGCACAACCAGTTCGCCCGCAGCCTTCTTGCTGGACCAACCCCAGAGTTGTTGGACGACGTGCTCAAAACACAGGTCTAGGGGCTTCGGAAACCGAGCTAGAAAGCCGACATCGGTAACGGCAGCGGTCCAGTCCTCGTTAATGACCATGGACCAGATGGCCTGCACGTCATGGTCCCGAAGTATCTCGGATAGCGAATAGATGAGTGCCCGGCTGAAAAAAGTGTCCAATCCCGCAAATTCACCCGTCTGCGCTATGCAATTAGTCATATGGAAGGTGCGTACTCCTTTGTCGGAATAAATCGCCAGTTCGGCCTGCCATTTGGCCTCAACCGCAACCCACACCTCCTTGGTCGCTACGTAGCCAGCCAAGACCGTGATGAGAGACTTGGTGTCGATACCGCTTTCGTCAAAGTAAGCGTTCAGCATGAACATGGCCTTCCACAAGTTGCCCCGTGGGTGAAGCCAATCCGCCAGTGCAGCGATGCGGACAGGCGCGCTCACTTGAGGCTACCCCCAGTACGGGGTAAGTCAAGTGAAACATCGCCTATCTCCGTATAAGGCTGGATTACCGGGCTTCGGCAACGGCGTAAGTCATCCCATCGAACGCCGGCACGACATGGACCGGCAGCTTGCCGCGCAGCACCTCGTAGTCGAGGTCGGAATGCAGATTGGTCAGAATGGCGCGACGGGGTTTCAGCCGCTCGATCCACTCCAACGCCTCATCGAGCGAAAAGTGGCTCGGGTGCGGCCGGTAGCGCAGCGCGTCGACGATCCAGAC
>PLTE01000200.1 GCA_003164375.1 Hyphomicrobiales bacterium
TTGATCTCGTGGGCAATGCCGGCCGTCAATTGGCCCAGGGACGCGAGTTTTTCCGACTGGACCAGGCGGTCCTGGGCGGTCCGCAAATCCTCCAGCGATTTGCGCAATTCACGCGAGCGCTGCTGTTCGGCCTCGAACAGCCGGACATTCTCGATCGCGATCGCCGCCTGATCGGCGAAGGTCGTCAGCAGAGCGATATCCGTCTGCGCGAACGGCCGCACCTCGGTGCGCCGGACCAGGATGGCGCCGAGCGCACGGCCTTCGCGGATCAACGGCACCGAGAGGATGGTGTGGTGCCCGAACCGAATGGCGAACTCCCGACCGCGGGAAAAATCGTCGCCGGCAAGCTGCTGGTCTTCGACGTGGACCGGCTGCTTATCGCAGATCGAGCGGCCCATGACGGTCGTGCGGTCGAGGGGGCAGTTTCCCAAATCGCGACCAAGCTCGCCGAATTGAGCGGCGCTGCGCAACATATTGTCCTTGACGAGGATGATGTCGACGACTTGAGCCTCGCAGATGCGCGCGGCGTTCTCGGCGACCGAATTGAGCACCGGCCGCACGTCGCTCGGCGAATTCGAGATGACGCGCAAAATCTCGCTGATTGCGGTCTGCTGCTCCAGCGACTCGGTCAGATCGCCGGTTCGCTGGCGCAATTCGCTGAGCAACCGCGTGTTCTCGATGGCAATCACGGCCTGGCTTGCGAAACCAGCCACCAGGGCGATCTGTTTGTCGGTGAACAGCTCGACGTGCTGGCGGAAAATCGCAATCACGCCGACCAGCGTTGCTTCCTTCAGCATCGGCACGATAATCATGGTCCGGGCGCCGCCAACGTCGGCTAATGCGACGATCGGTGGAAAGCCCGCAGCGTAATCCGGCTCTTTGGTGACGTCGGCAACATGGACCGTCCGCAGCGTCGCCATGACTCTGCCGAGAGGATCCGATGGTGGCGGCGAGATGAGCGGATTTTTCCGATAGGTTTCCACAAACGCGGGCGGCAGCCCGTAATCGGAGACCTCCCGGAACGCTCCGTTTTCATGGAGCAGCAATACACCGAATTGCGCTTCGCAGATGCGCATGGCGTTCTTCAGCATCGCCGTGAAAACGGGATCGAGATCGCCGGGAGATGAACTGATGACGCTCAGCACGTCGGACGTGGCGGTCTGCTGCTCCAGCGATTGCCGCAACTCGGTGAGCAGACGCGTGTTCTCGATAGCGATGACGGCCTGCGCGGCGAAGTTGGTCAACAGCTCGATTTGCTTGTCACTGAACGGCCTAACGTCCTGACGATAGATCGTGGATACTCCGATGACCTCACTCTCCTTCAGCATCGGCACAAGGATGATGCTGCGCGCCCCTGTCGCCGCGCTGAAAGCGCGATCCAGCGGATCGTCCTTATATTCGGCGAAATCGGTAACCTGGACCGCCCGCTTCGCGGCAATCGCCTCCGCCATCACGCGACCCATCCGGCCGGAAGGCATAAAAGTCGGCTCGCGCTGTCTCAGCTCGGCAAAGGCGGGCGGGGCATTATGCATTGCGACCACGCGATAGGCATCGCCCTCGCGCAACGAAAGTACGCCGAATTTGGCCTCGCAGATGCGCGTGGCGCTCTCCAACATGGTGCGGAAAACCGGCTGCAACGAGCCGGGCGACGAACTGATGACGCGCAACAAGTCCGAAGTCGCCGTCTGCTGATCGAGCGACTCGGTCAGTTCGCGGGTGCGGTCCTCAACCTTTTGCTCGAGGCCCGCATAGGATTCCTGCAGCCGCCCCGCCATGTCGTTGAACTGATCGGCGAGGGCTTCGACCTCGTCGCCGGTCTTGATTTTAATGCGTTGGCTGAGGTCGCCCGAGCCGATCCTGGCCGCGCCCGCGCGCAGCGCCTGGATCGGCACCACCATACGGCCGGCGAGGAACATGCCGGCGATGAAGGCGAGCGCCAGCGCGCCGAACAGGACGAAGCCGGTGCGCTGGATCGACGCATAGAGCGGCGCATAGGCCTCCTCGATCGGCGTCTCGACGAAGACAAACCAGCCGAGCGGATTGACCGGCGCATAGGCGGTGAGCACCTCATGGCCCGAAATGTCGTTTGCTTCCTGCACTTCCTCAGTTGAGGCGCCGGCGCGAGCGCTCTTCACCTGCGCGAGCCGCGACATGTCGGTATTGCGCAGCACCAGGCTGATGTCGGGATGCGCTATGAGGCGGCCATCGGCGTCGATCACAAAGGCGCGGCCGTGCTCGCCGACCTTGATTTTCGACACCACGTCCCAGATCAGCTTGAGATTGACCTGCGCGATGCTCACGCCGGTGTCGCGGCGCGTGCCGGCAAGCGACAGCGTCATATAGGGCTCGGATTCGCGGCGGAAATAGACTGGCCCGTAATAAACCTTGTGCGCCACGGCCTGGGTGAATTCCGGCTTGGTCGAATAGTCGACGCCGCTGCCGACCACGTCCATGGTAAGCCGCGACACTTTGAGCTGCTCGTGACCCGAGGAATCGATCTGCGCCAATTCGGTGATGGCGGGCACTTGGCGCAACAGGCGGAGCGCGTCGAAGCGCCGCTGATCGAGCGTGCCGTCGGTCCACGGCAGTTGCGTCGTCCAGCCGACCTGGCTTTCGATTTCGGTAACGAATTGCTCGATCTTGCCGGCCGCGGCGTCGGCCTCTTCGCGCTGGATGGCGATCAGCGAAGCCTTGTGTTCCTGATAGGAAAACCACACCTCGAATGCGCCATTGGCCAACAGCGCCAGCACGACCACGGCGACGAGCAAGGCAACGTATTTGACGAATAACCGGCTGCGGACGATCGGTATGCCAAGCGCCGCAGCCGACCGGTTAAGGCGTCCGGTCAGGCCGCCAGCGGGTGCGCCGCGAGGGTCGGTGTCCGCCTTCATTCCGTCATCTTGCGTTCGCTGCCGCGTGCAGGCGAGAACAGGTATGGGGATAATGCCGCATTCTTCGCCAATTCGCGGGCAACTGGCAATCCCACTCCAAACATTCGACGGTCTGCGGCGTCATTCGATCACCTCGTCGGCGAGCGCGAGCAGGTGGTCTGGAATGGCGAGACCGAGCGATTTGGCGGTCTTGAGGTTGAGGACGAACTCAAACTTGGTCGACGCCTGCACCGGCAGATCGGCCGGTTTCCCGCCCTTGAGGATGCGGTCGGCATAGCCAGCCGCTTCACGGTACTCCTCGACGATGTCCGGACCATAAGACGCGAGCCCACCGCCCGTCACAAATAGACGCAACGGGTAGATCGCCGGCAGCCGATACCGCGACGCGGCGGCGATGACGTGGTCTCGCGCCGCAATATTTTCGGAGGTCCGGATCACGATCAGGCCTCCATCCGGCGCGCTTGCGAACGCGCCGATGTCGCGGTCGATCGCGTCCGCGTCGCCGACGCCAATGCGATCGACGACGACACCCAAAGCTGGCGCCGCATCCTCGATCACTGAAAATTGCCTTCTCGCGCCAAGGTTGCTCGGCTCCGCGAGTACCGCTGCCCGCTTGACGCCGGGCACGATCTCCTTAAGCAGTTCCAGCCATTTCGCGCTCATTTCGAGCTCGGCGGGAAAGAAACCGGTGAAATTGCCGCCTGGCCGCGCCATGCTTTGAACGAGGCCGAGACCCACCGGATCCGTCACAGCCGCAAACACGACGGGCACCGTCTTTGTCAATTGGCGCAGCGCCAGCACACTTGGCGGCCCATTCGCCACGATGAGGTCCGGCGCGAGCGCGACCAGTTCCGCGGCATTGGCCGTAACGCTCCGCGAATCGACGCCCCAGCGATAGTCGACGCTGATGTTTTTGCCGTTGCGCCAGCCCAATTCACCGATACCCTGCAGGAATGCATCGATGCGCTGCGTCGCCTCCGGATCGCCCTCCGGGTAATTCATAAGTATGCCGATCCGCCGCACCGACGCGAGCTGCTGCGCGCTAGCGAGACGCGGCCAGGCGGCAGCCGCGCCGGCGAACAAGGAGATAAACTCCCGTCGTCTCACTCGATCACCTCGTCGGCGAGCGCGAGGAAGGTCGGCGGCACGGCGAGGTTCATCGCCTTGGCGGTTTTCAGATTGATCACGAGCACGTAGCGTGTCGGCAATTCGAACGGCAGATCGGCGGGCCTGGCGCCTTGGAAGATCTTGGCGGTCAAGGCCGCGGCGCGATCGAAGGATTCGTGAAAGTCCGCGCCGTAGGACATCAGGCCGCCGCCGCGCGCCATGAAATCCTGCTCATAGATCGCCGGCAGCCGGTGCTCGGCCGCGTAATCGAACACGCGCTTGCGATTGAGCAAAGTGAGCGCGTCGGTGACCATCAGAATGGCGTCCGGCGGATTGCGGTCCATCGCCGCGAAGGCCTCGTTGAAGTCGTCGGGCTCGCGAACGCCGAGCGGCAGCACGGTGACGCCGATCTCCTGCGCGGCGGTGGCCGATGCGTCATAGCGTTGCGACATGCCGAGGTCGTCCCTGTTCCACAGCATGGCGACCTTGTGCATCTGCGGCAGCAACTCCTTCAACAGACCAAGCCGTTTGGTGGAAAGCGCCGCGGCGTCGTCGGAAATTCCGGTGACGTTGCCGCCCGGCCGTGCCAGGCTCGTGACCAATCCGGTCTTGACCGGATCACCGGAGCCCGTCGCGATCACCGTCGCTACGCCGGACGCCTTGGCCGCAGCCGCGCTGGGGTAGCCGACGGTCACCACCACGTCGACATTTGCAGCCTTCAATTGCTGCATCAGGTTGGGCGTCTGGCTCACATCGCCCGCCGCGCCGCGGGTCTCGTAGGCGAGATTTTGCCCGAGCGTGAAGCCGCGTTGCTTGAGCCCGTCGAGGAGCATCGCTCCGGTGCCCGCGTCAGGTGGGAGCGGCGGCCCGACGGTCAAGGTGCCGACGCGGAAGATCCGTGAGGCCTGAGCGATCGCCGCCCGCGGCGCGGCAACCGCCATAGCGCCGACTAAGCCAATGAAATCACGTCTTCTCATGAAAGCCTCCCGAATTCGGGCCCTACAGCTAGCATATCCCGACGCGGCAGTCTGAGACACCGAAACACAATGACGCGAGCAACGCCGTCAGTTGTTCCCGTCGAAGCCGCGACACTCCTCACGCCGCGCGGTCGCGATGCGAGATTTCGACGACGCGGGCGCGCGCTGCCAATTCATCGACCAGCGCGTCGGCCTTGGCTTTGTTCGCGGTGTCGAGATTAGCATCCCATTCGTCGAGCAGATAAATCTCGGCGTCGGTCGACTCGACAATTTCCTGCAGCGACTTGAGCTGCCGCTCGCCTGACGAGAAGCCGAGCTTCTGGTCCATCGATTCGGCGACAACGACCTCGTCCTCGTCGTCGCCCTCGACGTCCACCGGCACCACGCCGCCGGTGAAGCGGAAGGCGAGCCGATCGGTCGTCGGCCAATAATAAGCCCGCTTTTTCATCTCGGTTTTCAAGCTCGCCAGCAGCGAGGACTTGCCGGAGCCGTTGCCGCCGCGGACATTGACGCGGCCGGTCGGCCGCGCCAGAGCAACGCGCAGCGCATCGCCCAGCGACGATACTACGTTTGCATTGTCGCCCTCGCGCAGCACCAGCCGGTCGAACCTGATGCGCTGATCGAAATCCGCATCGGGCTGCGGCAGCATATTGGCGGCGACGCCGCCGAACCGCGTCCAGATCGCGATGAAATCGTTCCAGCCGGAGGCGAGCAAATGCAGCTCGTAGGTCATCTCGATTTGCCGCGGCAGCGTCGTCGCCAGCCCGACCAACAACACGGTGTCGCCGACGTTTTGCATGGCGACCACGCTGATGGTGGCGAAGACGATGGCGAGACTGACGATGCCGCTCATGGCGCTCATGCCTTCGCGCGCCACGATGGCGCGGATCTGCGCCACCAAGCCTTCGCGTAACCGCGCCTTGAAGCCGAACAGCCAGAGGCGAAGATTGTAACTGTTGCCGGAAAAGACGTTGTCCCAGGCGGTGTAACCTTGCGCGGTGACGCGATTGTTCATGCGCTGGTTTTCGAGATAGGCGTGCGCAATCGGCTTCTGCAGCACCCATTGCATCAACAACAGGGCGCCGAAGGCGCCGACATAGGCAAACGGCAGGCTGGGATCGATCTCGGCGCCGAGGACCAGCGCATTGAAGACCAGGCCGAGAAACAGCTTCAGCGCGAATTCGAGCTCGTACATGACGTTGAAGAAGCACTGGAAC
The DNA here is from genome assembly GCA_003164375.1 of Hyphomicrobiales bacterium. GTDB lineage: Bacteria > Pseudomonadota > Alphaproteobacteria > Rhizobiales > Xanthobacteraceae > BOG-931. The sequence goes on from PLTE01000200.1 coordinate 6,193, forward strand.
GTTTCGCCCGTCAGAAACGGCTCGACCTGCTCGCGCGCCGGCTTTTCGTTGAGCAGCTTGACCTTGTTGCGGTTCTCGCGTGCGAAACGCAGCATAAACTTGCCGAAACCGCGATAGCCGGCCCGTTCGGCGAAAACCCAGCTGATGACTCCGACCACATAGGACGCCGACTGCGCCGTCAGAATCCAGACCAAATCGGTGAGCAAAAATTGTCCGACCGCGACTTTGCGTCCGGCGTTGATGACCAGCCACGTCGTCGCCGCGGCCAGCATGGCCTCGACGACCATGAAGACCACCATCACGAAAAGGGCGGGGGAGAGCAAGTAGCGAGCGAGATCGAGACGCGAAAGCTGCGGTTGAATCGTTTGCGGATGGGTCGTTAGCGGACTAGTCATGAAAATCCCGGAACGATGGCTCGCCGCTTAAGCCTTGAGTCGGCGCCGCAGTGTATCGGTATTGGCAAGTAAATCTAAGCGCGAGCGCCCCTTGCGTCACGAATCTAGAGCGATACCGCTTCCGATGGAACGCGATTCCGGCGCGGAATGTGGCGCGGCCACTGCCGCAATTTCGACTGGCCGACCTTGCTCCGGCAGCGTAGTTTACTCGGCTCTGGACCACTTGCGGCGCTTACGGGGCACGCGTGATAATTAACAACGCGCTTTCGAATATTGCGCATTACACTGCGCCGCTGCGCCGCTTCGGGGCGTCGTCGCTGGCCCGCATCGTCGTCCTCGGCGTCGGCCTTTCGGCGATGGCGGCCTATACAATGCCGGATTTGCAGAGGTCCGCCGGAGCCTGGCTGGCGGCCTGCCTGTGGTGCTGTCTCGTTTATTTTGCGATCGAGAGCGCGATCCACGCCCGCGCCGCCGCTGCACGCGGCTATCTGCTCTCGCCATCGGGTCTTATCGACGTGGTCGGCGTCATCGCGGTCCCGATCGCGCTGTTATGCGGCGTCAGCCCGCCGACGGCGTGGCTTTTGGCGTCATTCTGGGTGCTCAAGCTGGCGCAGAACTCGCCCGCTTTGGCGCAGATCGGCCGGGTATTTCTGATCGAAGCCAAACCGCTTGCCAGCGTGTTCGCGCTGTTCTTGATGATCCTATTTTTAGCGTCGGCGGCGATGTATGTGATCGAACGCGACGCGCAGCCCGGACCGTTCGGCTCGCTGCCGGCGGCGCTGTGGTGGGCCGTGGTCACGCTGACCACAACCGGCTATGGCGACGCGATACCGCTGACGCATTTGGGGCATCTGCTCGGCGCCGTGGTGATGATCTGCGGCATCGCCACCTTCGGCTTGTCGACCGGTATTCTCGCGACCGGCTTTGCCGCCGAAAATCGGCGGCGCAATTTCATCCAGACCTGGGACCTCGTCAGCAAGGTACCATTCTTCCAATCGCTCGACCCGTCCGCGATCACCGAAATCACCCACATGCTGCGGCGTCTCGAAGTGCCGGAGCGGACCGCCATCATCCGCCGCGGCAAGGTCGGCGATTGCATGTATTTCATCGCCGCGGGCGAAGTGCAGGTCGACATCAAGCCGACACCGGTGCGCCTAGCCACGGGAACGTTTTTCGGCGAGCTCGCCTTACTTGGCGATTCGGTTCGCACCGCCAACGTAACCACGACGATGCCGTCGACCCTGCTCATCCTCGATCTTGCCGATTTTCGCTCGCTCAGCGCCAATCATCCCGATCTCAAGCGCGCCATCGACGCCGAAGGCGAACGGCGCATGGGCGAAAATCAACAGCGCCGCGAGCGGCAACGGCTCGACAGCACAGCGCCGTCGTGACTTGACTAGCTGGAACCTTTAGCCCTCAATCCGGCGCGTTCCGATCGGCGCCGCTACGGCCTGTGAGTTCTTGAATTCGGGTCGCAATCAGGTGGATTCTGACACATGACAAATCGTGTTGCGCTGATCACCGGAGCGACCGGTCAGGACGGCGCGTATCTGGCCGAGTTGTTGCTCAAAAAAGGCTATACGGTGCACGGCATCAAGCGCCGCTCGTCCTCGTTCAACACCGCGCGCGTCGATCATCTGTACCAAGATCCGCACGGTGCTGGCGTCCGCTTTTTTCTGCACTATGGCGACATGACGGATTCGACCAATCTGATCCGCATCATCCAGGAAGTGCAGCCGACCGAAATCTACAATCTCGCCGCTCAGAGCCACGTGCGCGTGTCATTCGAGACGCCGGAATACACGGCTAATGCGGATGCGCTCGGCACGCTACGGCTGCTCGAAGCGATTCGCATTCTTCGCCTCGAAGAGGCAGTCCGGTTCTATCAGGCGTCGACTTCGGAGCTTTACGGTATGGTGCAAGAGGTCCCGCAACGCGAGACCACACCGTTTTATCCTCGCTCGCCGTATGCGGCGGCAAAGCTTTACGCCTATTGGATCACGATCAACTATCGCGAAGCCTACAAAATCCACGCCTCGAACGGCATTCTGTTCAACCACGAAGGACCGACGCGCGGCGAAACCTTCGTGACGCGAAAGATCACCCGCGCCGTGGCGGCGATCGAGCTTGGCCTGCAAGACCGGATATTCCTCGGCAATCTTTCCGCCCGCCGCGACTGGGGCCACGCCCGGGACTATGTGGAAGGCATGTGGCTCATCGTGCAGCAACCGGAGCCCGACGATTACGTCTTGGCGACCGGGGAAGAGCACTCGGTGCGGGAATTCGTCGAGAAGGCGTTTGCCCATGTCGGCAGGACGATCGAATGGCGCGGGTCCGGCCTCGACGAAACGGCCGTCGATGCGCGCGACGGCCGGATCCTGGTCGAAGTCGACAAGCGCTATTTTCGGCCGACCGAAACCGACGCGCTGCTTGGCGACCCCAGCAAAGCGCGGCAGAAGCTCGGTTGGCGCCACAAGGTTTCTTTCGACGAACTGGTCCACGAGATGGTCGATGCCGATCTGCAGGACATGCGTCGCGACGGCGCGCGCCGCAACCTCCAAGACTGACGTGCAAGACTGACGCAAGCTACATTGGTAGAAAACGGACAAGGCGGACGACGAAAAGGCATGAGCGGCTCGCCGACCATATTCGGCTTAACGGGCAAACGCATCTTCGTTGCCGGGCACGCCGGCATGGTCGGATCGGCCATCGTTCGGCGGCTGGAACGCGAGCACTGCGACATCGTCACCGTCGCGCGACGCGATCTCGACTTGCGGCAATCGGACGAGGTCAATCGTTTCATGGCGCAGGCCAAGCCCGACGCGGTCTTCATCGCCGCCGGGAAGGTCGGCGGCATCCGCGCCAACAGCGCCTTCCCCGCCGACTTCATCGCCGACAATGTCGCGATCGCGCTCAACGTCATTCGCGCCGCGCACAGTGCCGGGGTTAAGAAGCTTGTCTACCTCGGTTCATCCTGCATCTATCCGCGACTGGCGCCGCAGCCAATGGCGCCGGACATGCTGCTGTCCGGACCGCTGGAGCCGACCAATCAATGGTACGCCGTCGCCAAGATCGCCGGCATCAAATTGTGCGAGGCGTACCGCCTGCAACACGGTGCGGATTTTGTCTCGGTGATGCCAACAAATCTCTACGGCCCGGGCGACAATTACGATCCGCGGGACAGCCACGTGCCGGCCGCGCTGCTGCGACGTCTTCATGAAGCCAAGATCGCCGGCGCCGAAAGCGCGACCATTTGGGGCACCGGGTCGCCGCGGCGCGAGTTTCTCGCGGTCGACGACCTTGCCGACGCCTGCGTCTTCGTCATGAAATGCTATTCGAATCTGGAGTTCCTGAATATCGGGACCGGCGAAGACATCTCGATCGCTGAATTTGCCCGGCTGATTGCCGAGGTAGTCGGCTATCGCGGCAAGTTCGAGTTCGATACGTCCCGGCCGGACGGCACGCCGCGCAAGCGTCTGGACGTGTCGCGCATCAACGCGCTCGGCTGGCGCGCGACGACCCCGTTGCGCGACGGACTAAAGCGCATGTATGACGACTTTCTGGCGCGCTATGACTCCATCCGTGCCGACACTTAGAGCCATCTTCACGTCGCCCCTCCTGGCAGGCCAACGACAATAAAACATGACCATAACGCTCAACGAAACCCACGATCCCGCGCGCCGCAGTTTTGTCGATAGCGCCAACCTGCCCGACAGCGATTTTCCGATTCAGAACCTGCCGTTCGGCGTATTCCGCCCCCCGGGACAACAGCCGCGGGTCGGCGTCGCGATCGGCGACCACATCGTCGATGTCGCGGAGGCTGGAGCTGGGTTCGGCGGACTTGCCGCCGAGGCGGCGCGCGCCTGTCGCGCGCCGTATCTCAATTACCTGATGTCGCTCGGGCCGCAAGCCTGGTCGGAGCTTCGGCTTGCGCTGTCGCGCGGCCTGAGCGCCGAATATGGCGGCGCGAGCGTGCGCAGCGCCCTGGTGCCGATGGCGGATGTGGAACTGTTGTTGCCAGCGGCGATTCCGAATTTTACCGATTTTTTTGCGTCGGTTTTTCACGCCACCAATGCGGGGCGCATGTTCCGGCCGGACAGCCCGCTGATGCCGAACTACAAATACGTACCGGTCGCCTATCACAGCCGCGCGTCGTCTATCCGCCCCAGCGGCGCGGCGTTCAAGCGGCCGTGCGGCCAGCGCAAACCGCCGAACGAGACGGTGCCGAACTACGGTCCGTCGCGCAATTTGGATTTTGAGCTCGAACTCGGATTTTACGTCGGCGCGCCCAGCGAGCTGGGCCGGCCCGTTCCGATCGGCAAGGCGGCAGAGCATATTTTCGGTTTTTGCCTGCTCAACGATTGGTCGGCGCGTGACGTGCAAGCGTGGGAATACCAGCCGCTCGGGCCATTCCTGGCAAAGAGTTTCGCGACTACGGTTTCGCCATGGGTGGTGACGGCGGAGGCGCTGGCGCCTTTTCATACCGCGGCGTTCGCGCGGCCCGAGGGCGATCCGGCGCCACTGCCCTATCTCGACGACGCGGACGACCGCGCGCATGGCGGGCTCGACATCTCGCTGGAAGTCTATATGGCGACGGAATCGATGCGGCGCGCGGGTTCCGCGCCGCTGCGCGTCACGCAGACTTCGACGGCGTGGTTGTATTGGACCGTGGCGCAAATGCTCGCGCATCACACCAGCAACGGCTGCAATCTCGCGGTCGGCGATCTCATGGGCACAGGAACCATCTCGGGCCCGGAGAAAGCAAACCTCGGCAGCCTGCTCGAGCTCACGCTGCGCGGCACCGAGCCGCTCGTGATGCCGAACGGCGAAAAGCGCGGCTTCATCGAAGACGGCGACGAAATCATTTTCCGCGGCTTCTGCGCCAAGCCAGGATTTGCCCGCCTCGGCTTCGGCGAATGCCGCGCAGTCGTGCTTCCGGCGGCGTGATGCCGTCAGACCAAGCCGATTGAAGGATCATCGGCTTTTTATCACGCCTCATTCGCTCTGCTATTTTCAATGTGTCTTGTGAGCATTCTTATGCCTTCTGACCAACTCTTCGACTTTAGCGACAGCCATCAAACATGGGGCCGCGTATTCGATACCATCAACGGTACGCCAACATGTTCCCGTGCATATCTCGTACACGCCCCCGCCAATACCGACAAAGCAACTGGCCATGCGCACAGACTCGCTTGGAGGTACCAAGACGTCCGGCGCAAGTCCTCTCACTGCGAGGTCGCCATTAATCGGCGATATCGAAGCGGTCACATTCAATTTCTGTTGCTGCTGATTGGGATCAGGGCCGGAATAGGCGGCCTGCGCCAGGTTAGTCTGTGCGAGAGCCAGCGTGCCGACCCATGCGGCGAAAATGGCGATGCGGATTTTCATGATATCTCCCCGTAGGCAACCGTTCTGATTGGCGTCTCGACGACTGGTTGCAAACGCCGTCATCGCATACTAGCGGCTGCGTTTGGGATTTGTCTACCGGGTCTCCGACTCTACTCCGCCGGCACCCATTTCTGCAGGCGTTTACCGGTGTCGACCTCGCCGGTGTAAAAATTGCCGCGGGAATCGAACTTGCCTACATGCACCCAGTGAAACTCGCCGGCGTTGCGGCCCGGGCCGCCGACGCTGCCGACAACCGCGCCGTCGCGAACGCGGACGGTTTCCAGCACGTTGTCGGTGCCGTCGATCAGCACGAAATAATTCTGCTTGCGGTCGAGCGGCGAGAAGGCGAGCCCCCAGGCCGAGCCCGAGCCCTTGGTGCTCGGATCGAACACGTATTGCCGCACGAAGCTGCCGTCCTTGTGAAAAACCTGCACGCGGTTGTTCATGCGGTCGCAGACATAAACGAGACCGTCCTTGGCAAGCCCAATGCAATGCACCGGATTGCCGAACTGCGGCGAATCCGGATTGTAGACCGGCAGCGCGTCGTCGGTCGGCGGCTTGCCGTAAGCGCCCCATACCCGCTTGATCGCGCCGGTGTCGGCATCGAGCACCGCAACGCGGTGATTGCCGTAACCGTCGGCCGCATAGATCTCGTTCGCCTTGGCGTCGAGCTCGAGCGCCGCCACTTGGCCGAATTGACTCAAATCCGCGCTCGATGTCAGCGGGCCGCGCCTGCCGAATTCCTTGACGAATTTGCCGTCGGTGGTGAACTTCAACACCATGCCGTCGCCCTTGCCGTTGCCGGAGAGCCAAACAAAGCCCTTGTTGTCGACCAGGATGGCGTGCTCCCCCAGCGGCCAGTCGTAGCCTTGGTTGTCGCCCGGGCCGCCCCAGGATTTCACCACGTCGCCCGCCTGATTGAAGACCAGCACCGAGGGTGCCGGCACGCAGCATTTCGAATGCGGCGGGTCGAGCGCCGCGCCCTTCTCGTCGTCGGTCAGCGAGCGTGGCCGCTGGAACACCCAGATATTGTCCTGCGCGTCGACTGCCATGCCGCCGATCTGGCCGATGATCCAGTTGTTCGGCAAGGGCTTCGGCCAGTATGGATCGACGCGAAACGCCGGGCTTTGCGCGTGCGCCGGCAGCGCGCCTGCAATGAGCGCCGCGAGCAACGCCAGCGTGCAGCACCATGAAAGTTTGACTTTCATCTCGATTTCCTTCGGTTCGACATTCCGGGGCGCGCCAATGGCGCGGCCCCGGAATGACGAGCTAGTGAATCTCGGGCTCCGCGATCGGCGCCTGGCCTTCCAGAAAGTCGAAGTCGCAGCCCTCG
>PLTE01000291.1 GCA_003164375.1 Hyphomicrobiales bacterium
CGCTGCTTCTCGCCGCCGGAAAGCTTCAAGCCGCGCTCGCCGACCTCGGTCTCGTAGCCCTTGGGTGCGCGGGCGATGAAGCCGTCGATCTGCGCCTGGCGGGCGGCTTCCTCGACTTCGGCGTCGGTCGCATCCCAGCGCCCGTAGCGGATGTTGTAGCGGATGGNNAGCACGGTATCCTGCGGCACCATGCCGATCGCGGCGCGCAGCGAAGTCTGCGTGACGTCGCGGATGTCCTGGCCGTCGATCAGGATACGGCCGCCGCTGACATTGTAGAAGCGGAACAACAGCCGCGAAATCGTCGACTTGCCCGCGCCGGACGGACCGACGATGGCGACAGTGTGCCCGGCCGCAACCTCAAAGCTCAAGCCCTTGAGGATCTGCCGCGCCGGCTCGTAGGAAAACGACACATTGTCGAAGCGGATGGCGCCCGAGCGTACCTGCAGCGGTGGCGCGCCCGGCCGGTCCTCGATCTCGGGCTTGCGCGACAGGATCGAAAACATGATCTCGATGTCGATCACCGCCTGCTTGATCTCGCGATACACCAGGCCCATGAAATTCAGTGGCTGGTAAAGCTGGATCATCATGGCGTTGATCATGACGAAGTCGCCGACGGTATTGATGTGGCGCTCGATGCCATAGGCGCACAGCACCATCGTGGCCGCGAGGCCGAAGGTGAAAATCACCGCCTGCCCGGCATTGAGCACGGCAAGCGAAGTATAGGCCTTGACGCTGGCGTCCTCGTAGCGCGCCATCGAGCGGTCATAGCGGGAGGCCTCCCGGGTCTCGGCGGAGAAATATTTGACGGTTTCGTAGTTGAGCAGAGAATCGATCGCCTTGGCATTGGCGTCGGTGTCGCTCTCGTTCATCTTGCGACGAATATTGATGCGCCACTCGGTCGCGTAATAGGTGAACGCCATGTAGAACGCCACGGTGATGCCGATGACCACCACGTAGCGCCAGTCGAAATGCCAAAGCAGCACGGCGACAATCAATATGAGCTCGACGATGGTCGGCGCCAGCTGCAGCAGCACCATGCGCACGATGGTCTCGATGGCGTTGCGGCCACGTTCGAGAACGCGCGTCAGCCCGCCGGTCTTGCGCTCCAGATGATAGCGCAGCGACAAAAGATGCATGTGCTCGAAGGTCATCATCGCCAGGCGGCGCACCGCATTCATCGCCACCTTGGCGAAAATGCCGTCGCGCCATTGGGTGAGCAGCCCCATGACGATGCGCATGCCGCCATAAGCGAGCGTCATCACCACGGGTGCCGCGAGCGCCCAGGCGAGCCAATTGTCCGGAGCCACCGGCGCCGTGCCGCGGCCGGCGAGCGCGTCGGTCGCCCATTTGAAGGTGAACGGCACCGCGACGGTCGCGAGCTTGGCGAGGAAGAGCAGCACGGTCGCGAAAATCACGCGGCCCTTCAGGTCGCGCCGGTCGGCCGGCCAGATATAGGGCCACAGTTGGGCGAGCGTCGCCAGCAAGGCCCCGCCGTCGCCGCTCACCTCGCGTTTGAGGTTTTCTGCCGGTCGCTGGAAATCTCGCATCGTCAATCTCGCCCGGCGCCGAGAGCGACGGGACTTGAACGGCCGCCGATGTCTCTCATCGCGAGCTTCGCCCTCATCGTAAGCTGGCCGTCATATAGAGCTTTTCGCCAGGCCGTGCACCGGATTGGAGCTTCCGGCGCAAAACCCGTGGCGGGCCGCTTGCCAAAAAGCTTGCAGTCGGGCCGAATCGACGCCACATCTAGCGTTCAATGAGAGTATTTCCATGAGCAAAATCAATGCGGTCTGCGTCTATTGCGGATCGAGCCCGGGCACCGAGCCGGATTTCGTCGAGGCGGCGCGGAAGCTCGGCAAAATACTCGCCGAGAATGGCATCCGCCTGATCTATGGCGGCGGCTCGGTCGGGCTGATGGGCGCGGTCGCCGAATCCGTACTCGAACACGGCGGCGCGGCAACCGGCATCATCCCCGAATTCCTGACCAAGCGCGAGCGGCCGCGGCAGTTAGCGCAGGAGCTCATCGTCACCAGCGACATGCACGAGCGCAAGCGCACGATGTTCGAGCGCGCCGACGCCTTCGTCGCCTTGCCGGGCGGGCTCGGCACGCTCGAAGAGCTGGTCGAACAGCTCACTTGGGCGCAACTCGGCCGCCACAAGAAGCCGATCCTGATCGCCAATGTCAGCGGTTATTGGGACCCGCTCTTGGTCCTGATCGATCACATGCGCGCAATCAAATTCATGCCACCGGCGATCAAGGTGGATTTTCTGGTCACCGAGCGCGTCGAGGATATTCTGCCGATGTTGCGTGAGGCCGTGCGCGGCGGCGCCGCTGAAGGAACCATGCGGGTGCCGGCCGAGCGGCTGTAACCGTTAAGCTGTGGCATCGCGCAAAAATGTCACCGCCTCGATGCGATTGCCGTCGGGGTCGCGGATAAAGGCGGCGTAATACTGCGAATGGTATTCCGGCCGCAATCCGGGCGCGCCGTCCGTGCTGCCGCCACCCGCAAGCGCCGCCGCATGGAACGCGTCAACCGCCGCCGTGTCGGGCGCGCGCAGGCAGATATGCACACCGCTGTCGTCGGCGACACGATCCATATCGCCGCGCTTGTTGATCCAGAATTCCGGATATTTCTTGCCGAAGCCGATCGCCGCGGCGGGCCACTCGCGCAATTTGAGGAGGCCGAGCGGCGCCAACAGCGCCGTGTAGAACAATTCGCCGTTTTTCAGATCGCGCACCGCGATGGAAATATGGTCGATCATATCATCGCTTTTCTTACGCCGGCGCGCCGGATTTCACCAGTTTGTAGACGATGGAATCCATCAGCGCCTGGAATGAGGCGTCGATGATATTGGCGGAAACTCCGACCGTGGTCCAGCGATCGCCGGTTTCGTCGGAGCTCTCGATCAGAACGCGGGTGACCGCTTGCGTCCCGCCGTTGAGGATGCGCACGCGATAGTCGGTGAGTTCGAGCCCGGTGATGAAACTCTGATATTTGCCGAGGTCCTTGCGCAGCGCGAGGTCGAGCGCGTTGACCGGACCGATGCCCTCGGCGACCGAGATGAACACGTCGTCGCCAACTTTCAGTTTCACCACCGCCTGGCTCACGGTGACGGGCTCGCCCTTGGCGTTGTTGCGCTTCTCGACATTGACGTCGAATTTTTCCACGTCGAAATAATGCGGCACGCGGCCGAGCAGGCGCCGCGCCAACAGCTCGAACGAGGCGTCCGCCGCTTCATAGGCGTAGCCGATCGCTTCGCGCTCCTTGACCTCGTCGAGCAGCCGCGCGACGCGCGGATCGTCCTTGTCGATAGCAAGCCCGATGCGATCGAGCTCGGCGAGGACATTCGAGCGGCCCGCTTGATCCGAGACAAGAAGCTTGCGCCGGTTGCCGACGCGCTCCGGCGCGACGTGCTCGTAGGTCGCCGGCTCCTTGACGATCGCGGAGGCATGAATGCCGGCCTTGGTGGCAAACGCGCTCTCGCCGACATAGGGCGCGTGGCGGTCGGCGGCGCGATTGAGCAATTCGTCGAGCGCGTGCGAAACGCGCGCCAGGCGGCGGAGCGCTTCGTCCGACACGCCGATCTCGAATTTGTCGGCGTATTCGGACTTCAGCTTCAGCGTCGGAATGATGGAGACGAGATTGGCATTGCCGCAGCGTTCGCCGAGCCCATTGAGCGTGCCCTGGATTTGGCGCGCTCCGGCGCGCACTGCGGCGAACGAATTCGCCACCGCCTGCTCGGTGTCGTTATGAGCGTGGATACCGACATGGTCGCCGGGAATTTTCGCGCAAACCTCAGCCACGATGCGTTCGATTTCGTGCGGCAGGGTGCCGCCATTGGTGTCGCACAACACCACCCAGCGTGCGCCCTCGTCATAGGCCGCCTTGGCGCAGGCGAGCGCGTAAGCAGGCTTGGCCTTATAGCCGTCGAAAAAATGCTCGCAGTCGAGCAGTACTTCGCGGCCCTTGGCTTTTGCCGCGCGCACGCTGTCGCGGATCGAGGCGAGATTTTCTTCTTCCGTCGTCTGCAGCGCGACCCGCACATGATAGTCCCAGGATTTTGCAACGAAGCAAATGGCATCGGCCTGCGCGTCGAGAAGCGCGACCAGGCCCGGATCGTTGGAGGCCGAGCGGCCGGGCCGCCGCGTCATGCCAAACGCCGTGAGCTTGGCCTTGAGCGGCCGTCGCTCGGCGAAGAAGCTCGTATCGGTCGGATTGGCGCCGGGATAGCCGGCCTCGACATAGTCGATGCCGAGCTCGTCGAGCATCCGCGCGATGACAAGCTTGTCGGCGAGCGTGAAATCGACGCCGTTCATCTGCGCACCGTCACGCAGCGTGGTGTCGAACAAATAAAGCCGCTCGCGTGACATAATGCGATCTCACCAGAGATAATAGTTCAACGCCAAGGCGACAGCGATCAGCACCGCGATCAGCGCAATCACGAGGTGGTGGGTCCGCATGCCGAAAAATGACGAGCCTTGGCGTTCCATCCTGGAAGTCCCTAGATTTTTCGTTGGAGCATGATCTTGTCCGAAAATCGGTTGCCACTTTTCGGGATCATGCTCTAACCGCGATAAAGTCGATAGACCGTATAAAGTGAGATACCGACGGCAGCTACGATCACCGCGTATTTCAGGATCAGATAATAAAGCCAATGCCGGGGAAACGGCGTCTCGGGCTCGGTCATGACGCGCTCTCCTTCGTCGCAAGCGGCTTGATCATGGTGGTATTGGCCAGCCATTCGCCGGCGACGGTGATGGTGTTGCGGGTGCGCTCCGAATAGCCGCGCTTGGCGAAAAAGCCGCGCGCCGCGTCACTGGCGTCAACCGTCAGTTGTTTGGTGCCGCGCGCAGTCGCAAGTTTTTCTAGCGCGTCACACAGCATGGCGGCCGCCCCCTGCCCCGACGCCGCCGGATGCACATAGAGCATGTCGATGCGGGCGTTGCCCGCAAGCGTGGCAAAACCGACCGGGCTGCCGCCGAAGGTAGCAACCAGCGTCAATTCGGCGGCAAGTTTTGCGCCGAATTTCTCCTCGTCGTCGGCCGCCGACGCCCAGGCCTCCTGCTGCGCCGGGCTATAGTCGTCGATGGTCAATTCCTCGATCGCGGCGCGGAAGATTTCCGCGAGCAGCGGCACGTCCGTCGGCAGCATCGGGCGCATCGCGAGCTTAGGAAACGCCTGAGCCATCATCGCGCGATCTCCCAGGTGGTGCCGTCCTTCGTGTCGTGCAACACGACGCCCATTGCGGCTAGTTCGTCGCGGATGCGATCTGACTCTTTCCAGTTCTTGTTCGCCCGAGCTTGCGAGCGCTCATTGATCAAATCGCTGACCCTACTTTCGTCTATGCGACCATGTTGCCGTTCATAGAGCTTTCGATAGCTAACCTCGCTCAGATCGAGACCAAGGAAATCACAACTGGCGCGAAGATCATGCGCCGCTTGCGACCACGGATCATCGCTCTTTCGACATTCTTCAGCCAACTTGTGAAGCACCGAAATAGCCAAAGGTACATTTAAGTCGTCAGCCAAAGCCGACAATACATCCTCAGGAACTTTACCCGCGCGCGTTTGGCGGCTGCGTACACCCTCCGTGAAAATATCAAACACGCCGAGTTCGATGGCCGCCGAATCTGTCCCTTTGCGCGTCCAATCAATTGGCTGTCGATAATGTGTTTTCAGCATCTGAAAACGAAGAATTGCACCAGGCCAGCTACTATCTTTCAACAGTTCATGAATCGTCACGAAGTTACCTTCGGACTTCGACATCTTCTCGCCTTCGACCTGCAGAAAGCCGTTGTGCATCCAGACGTTCGCCATGCGCGGCGCACCGAAGGCGCAGCACGACTGGGCGATTTCGTTCTCGTGATGAGGGAAGACGAGATCGACGCCGCCGCCGTGAATGTCGAAGACGTTCTTCTGGGGATCGTCGCAGACGAGACCGCCTCCGAACGGCTGCAGCAGTTCGGCCATCGACATCGCCGAGCATTCGATATGCCAGCCCGGCCGCCCGGGCGCTTTGATCTCGGCGGGCGACGGCCATGCCGGCTCGCCGGGCTTCGACGGCTTCCACAACACGAAGTCCCGCGGGTCTTTCTTGTAGGCCGCGACTTCGACGCGGGCGCCGGCGATCATCTCGTCGAGCGGCCGTTTTGACAGCTGCCCGTAATCCGGCATCGACGGCACCGAAAACAGCACATTGTCCTCGGCGACATAGGCGTTGCCGGATGCCACCAGCCGTTCGATCAGTTCGCGCATCTCGGCGATGTGCTCGGTGGCGCGAGGCTCGATAGACGGCGGCAGACAGCCCAGCGCCGCGACGTCGTCGTGGAATTGCTTATCGGTCTTTTCGGTGACTTGGCGGATTGCCTCGTTCAGCGGCATCGCCGGATATTCCTGCGCCGCGCGCGCGTTGATCTTGTCGTCGACGTCGGTGATGTTGCGCACATAGGTGACGTGGTCGGCGCCATAGAGATGGCGCAGTAAGCGGAACAACACGTCGAACACGATGACCGGCCGGGCATTGCCGATATGGGCGAAGTCATAGACCGTCGGCCCGCACACATACATCCGCACATTGGCCGGATCGAGCGGCTTGAACGGGCGCTTCTCGCGCGTCAGCGTATCGTAGAGTTTCAGTTCCATCATCTCGAACCAAACATGGATGCCAAGCTGGGCATCGAATCGACAGCCGCATCGAATCAAAAACCACGCCTGCGACCTCTTGGCCGGGCGTGTCTAAAGTCTCGACGATGAGAAAAGACGGCCGCAGCCAGCGTTTTCGCTAGCGAATAATCTCCCGGCAAATGCCGAAGATATGGTCCTGACCCGTCACGGCGCGCACAATGGTCGAGGCGGCACATCGCGTCAAGGTCCATTCACCCGCAAAAGATGGGCAAAAAACGCGCAATGCCGGCCGGTATCGCCGTGTTGTCTCAAGGGCGTCATTTAACGAAGGCTTAACCCTGCGGTCGCATTGTCGTGCGCGTTGAGGTCCGGATAACGGGCGATTTTCGCGCCGACTGGGGGAACCATGCGTTACGTGATTGCGGCCGCCGCCGTCGCGGCAGTCCTTCTCAGTGCCGCCACAGCCCAGGCCGAAAAGCGCATGTTCATCATCGCCAACGATGCCGACGGCTACGGCATCGATCGTTGTTTGGCATCGGGCGCCCCCTGCGGCGAGACGGTGGCGAACTCGTACTGCCGCGCGCACGAATTCTCCCAATCATTGTCCTACCGCAAGGTCGACCGCGACGACATCACCGGCGCCATCCCGACCGGCGGCCAGGACGCCTGCAAGGGCGGCAAGTGCGACGACTTAATCGCCATCGAGTGCTCACGCTGATCTGACGAAGCCGCTCCCCGAACAGCAAGACTGCGAGCGCGCGGTCGCGGCCGCTACCGTTGCGTGAGGCTGTAAGTTCGGCCATGTTTGCGCCATGGCCGGTCAGCACGCGATAGAAGGCGATATCCACGACAAGGCACCCGCCGCGGCGGCCGGCGACGAGGCGCCGTTGCGGCTCGAAGAGTTCCTGCCCTATCAGCTCAACGTGGTGTCGAACCTGGTCTCGCAGGCGCTGTCGCGGGTTTATTCGCGGCGCTACCGGATCGGCGTCCCGGAATGGCGGGTGCTGGTGACGCTCGGCCAGTTCGGCGTCATGACCGGCAAAGCCATCGGCGCCCATACCCACATGCACAAAACCAAGGTATCGCGCGCGGTGGCGATCCTGGAAAAGCGCAAACTCCTGCTGCGGCGCACCAACCGCGCCGACATGCGCGAGTCGTTGCTGTCGCTGACCGCGCCCGGCCGCACGATGTATGAGGAACTGGCGCCGCACGCCCTTGATTTCGCGCGCCGGCTCACGGAGATTCTCGCCCCGGGGGACAGAGTAGCGTTCAATCGCGCCTTGCGGCAGATCATCGATCGATCGGCCCAACTCGCTGCCGAAGCCGTCGAGCCCGGCGGCACCGGGGACCATGCGTGAAGCTTTATTCGTATTACCGATCTTCGGCCGCGTACCGCGTGCGCATCGCGCTTAATCTCAAAGGTATTGCCTACGAGACGGCGCCGGTCCACCTCATCAAGGAGGGCGGCCACAACAAGCGGCCGGAATTCCGCGCCGTCAATCCGCAAATGCGGGTCCCGGTACTGGTCACGCCGGCCGGAAATGTGTTGATCCAGTCGCTGGCCATCATCGAATATCTCGACGAGACCCATCCCGAGCCGGCGCTGTTGCCCAAAGATCCGATCGACCGCGCCAATGTGCGCGCGCTTGCCGAGTTGATCGCCTGCGACATCCATCCGCTCAACAATACCAGCCCGCTGCGGTATCTGAAGCACGCCATGGGCCAGGAGCAGAGCGCGATCGACGCCTGGTACCACCACTGGGTGATCGTGGGTTTCGAGGCGCTGGAAGCCTTGATCGCTCCAGGCCCTTATGCGTGCGGCGAACAGGTCACGCTCGCCGACCTTTGCCTGGTGCCGCAGGTCAATAATGCCAGGCGGCTGAAAGTGCCGCTGGACAAATTTCCCAAGATCTTAGGCGTCGACCGCGCCTGCCTCGCGCTTGCCGCCTTCGACCGCGCGCGGCCGGAAAATCAACCCGATGCGGAGTGACGCTTTTCCCCTTCCCATTGGGGACGACGGCGCCCCCCTCCCCGCCTTGTTCCGCACGGCAGAGAGCGGCGCTTCACACTTTGGTCACCATTGCCGGGCTTATCCGCACGCACGCACGGACGGAAGCGGGGTCGGAAAGTCGATAATGAGCAAGAAGCCGCGCGGCAAAGCGCTGTTCCACCCTGGCCGACGCAAGCCTCAATCGCTGCTGCAATTCGCGCTTTTTGCCGCCTGCGGCGTGCTGGCATGGTCCGCCGCCGCATTCGCGCAACAGACGCCCGCGCCGCCGGTGCCGCCTGC
>PLTE01000356.1 GCA_003164375.1 Hyphomicrobiales bacterium
GTCGATGCGGCTGATGTGGCTGTCGAGGTTGACGCGGATGCACGGCCAGTTCAGCCGCGCCGCCACTTGCTCGATATGGGTCGATTTTCCGGTACCATGGTACCCGGTCACGATGACCCGGCGGTTCCTGGCGAATCCGGCAAGGATGGCGAGCGTCGTCGGCCGGTCGAACCGGTAGTCCGGATCGGTGTCGGGCACATGCTCGTCCGGCTCCGAATAGGCCGGCACTTCGAGATCACTATCGATCCCAAACACTTGGCGGATCGAGACCTTCATATCCGGCAAGCCGGATCCACTGTCAGTTGCGAGGGTCATTGCTCCTCCGTGACCTCGGCAAGAAACCTAAACATTCCGAGGCGCGAATCGGCTGTCACCGGCGGTCGGATATGCCCTACATCTAGCAGAAAGGTGCACTGCAGCGAAAGCCACTCTCAAAGGTCAGCAGAATCCCGCCGACTTCAGGTAGTTATAGGCTGCTATAATTTCGCGCAGCTGAGCTTCCGAACCGCGGTCACCACCATTGGCGTCGGGATGGTGCCGTTTCACCAACATCTTGAATTTAGCCTTGATATCGGCACGTTGGGCGTCACCCTCAAGGCCGAGGACCTCCAGCGCCCGGCGCTGCGCATTGAAAATCTTGCGCGCCTCCGGCGCGGTTCGCGCATGGCCGGCATGCTGATCGCCAGCCTCCCCGAACAGCGAGAACGGGTCGTCAGGAGACCCGTCCGCGCCGGGAAATTGCTTGCGGGCACGCTTGGCGGCGCGTTTGCCGCCAATCGAGCCCATTTTCCAAGTCGGCCGGTGGCCGGTCAGAGCGTCCTTTTGGTATTGCGCGACAGCGTCGTCGGTCATGCCGGCGAAAAAATTGTACGAATTATTGTATTCGCGCACGTGATCGAGGCAGAACCGCCAATATTCGCTGGCGCGCAGCCGGCCCTTCGGCGCGCGGTGGGTTGCCGGCGCGTCACAGCGCGGCCACTGGCAGGCCGGAAGCTCGGCGCGCAGGCGGCGGTCTTTGTCGGGCTTGACCCGGATCCGGTCAAACAGCGGCGAGTTGGTTTTCATCGATACGACTATGCGGGTGGGTCGATGGCAGCTTCAAGACTTGACAGATTCGAAACACGGCGCGCGGACATTGACGTTAACGCTTCACTCCCGGTAAGCCAGCGCACGATAGGATCCGAGCGATGGGAATGCAGGACATCATCACGACAAAGCTGATTGCGGCCTTTGCGCCAGACAGTCTGCATGTCGAGGACGAATCCCATTTACATGAGGGCCACACCGGACACCGGCACGGCGGTGAGAGCCACTACCGGCTCTATATCGTGTCGGAGGCCTTCCGGGGGAAGAGCCGGCTTGAACGTCATCGCATGATCAACGCGGCACTGTCGCGAGAGCTTTCCGGCGCCGTACACGCACTGGCTATCCATGCGCAGGCGCCGGGAGAGAGCGCGTAGGTGGATTGAGCGATCCGTCCGGTTACGGCGGATTTAAAATCCGCCGAAGCCGTACTAGTCAGACTTGATGTCGTTCTCCTTCACCACCGGACCCCACAGCGCCATCTGCTCGGCGAGGAATTTTGCTTCCGCCTGCGCGTCACCAAGGAGAAGCGTCACCTGAAGGCTGTCGGTGAGGAGTTTACTCACGCCCGGATCGCGCAAGCTCTCGCCCAGAGCTGCGGCAAAACGTGCGATGGTCGGCTTCGGTGTACCGGCTGGCGCAAAGACACCCCACCACGCATAGGATTCAAAGCCGGCGAAGCCATCATCGATCGCCGTCGGCACCGTGCCCAGAGTGGGGATCCGGGTCGCGCCGGTCTGCAGCAGCGGAACGATACTTTTTGCCATGACCTGAGGCATTACCAACGCGGCACTGCCTATGATCAGATCGACGTGACCGGCAATGGCGTCATTCATGGCCGGGCCGCCGCCGCGATAGGGCACATNNTGGCCGGGCCGCCGCCGCGATAGGGAATGTGCACGAGTTTGCAGCCGGCACGCTTGGTGAGCAGCGTCATCGTCAGATGGCCGACACTACCGCTGCCGATCGTGCCGTAGGTGATCGTGTCTGGCTTCGCCTTGGCCGCTGCAACCACGTCGGCGAATGACTTGAACGGCCGCGACGGGTGCGTCGCAAGCACGTTCGGCGCGGTGCCGATCAGCATGACCGGATCGAGGTCTTTGACGGTATCGAAGTTCAGATCGAGCAGAAATGGGTTCACCGCGTGGGAATCAAACACGAACAGCCAAGTGTTGCCGTCGGGCGGCGATTTTGCCACCAGCTCGGTGCCGAGACTGCCGGACGAGCCCGGTCGATTTTCGATGACAATGGAGGCGCCAAGTTTCTGCTGCAGCCCCGGCTGTGCCATTCGCGCGATCGGATCAACGGAGCCACCCGGCGGAAACGGCACGATGNNATAATGCCTGACGGCCATGTATCCGCCAGCGCCCGCCCCGCGAACGGCGCTGCCATTGGGGCGCCGATGGCGCTGAGAACGAGCGATCGTCGTGTGAGTTTCATGAACGTTTCCCCCAAGGATTATAGCCCCGCACCGCTCAGCTTGCCGGCGGCGCGACCGGCGCGGTTTGGCCCGAGCGCTTGAGCGCGTCGGCGACGAAACCGTTCGCCTTCATTTCCTCAACGAAGCTGCGCAGGTAAGCCGCGCCGGCACCTCGTCCCTTCGGCGTAGCGATCGCTTGCCGGATCTCCTCGTAGTGGCCGGGCATCACCCGCACATCTGGATGGTCTTTCGCATAGGCGTCGAGCGGCTCCCGCACACCGGCGGCGGCGTCGAGTTTGTCGCTGACGAACGGCTCGATGCCGCCAGCCGCGCCGCCCTTCGGGTTACGCACCAGCGTGGCATTTTTCAGCGTGCGCGTCAGATAGAGGTCGTAAACCGAGCCAAGGCCGACTCCGATTCTCAGCCCCGGCTTGTCAACGTCTTCCACATCCCGTAGCGGCGAATCCTTCCACACCAGGTAAGTGCCCTCGATGAGGAGATAGGGCGCGGTGAAATCGATCTCGGCGGCGCGCACTGGCTCGATGGCGATAAAACCGATATCCCAGGCGTTCTTTGTGGCGCCATCGGCGACTTGCCCAGCAGCGGGATAGATGACGAATTCAACCGGCACGCCGAGCCGCTTGGCAAGCGCAGACGCAAGCTCTGGCGTAACGCCTAGCGGCTCACCGTTCGGCCCTTTCTGAGCAAGCACGCCGTTACCGAAATTGATTGCGGCACGCAGCTTACCGGTCGGCGCGAGATCCTTCAGTGCCGCCGGCGACGGCGCCGACTGGGCAAAGACGGGGAAACAGGTGGCGAGCAAGACGATGAAGGCAGTAAGAAGTTTAGCCATGACGATTCCCAGCATCAGAGGTTCGCGGTGACCCAATAGAGTATATTGGAAAGCTTGCTACCTAAATAGCCTAGCGGCCACTGCGCCGGCGGACCAGTGAATGGAGAAAAATATGAGAATCGACGGCGCGTGTACCTGTGGTGCGATCAAAATCGAAGGCGAGGCGGACCCCGAAAAGACTCAGATTTGCCACTGCACCGACTGCCAGACGGGCACTGCGTCCGCATTTCGCGTCTCGGTCCCGGTTTCCGGCGCCACATTCAAGATGACGGGCGAGCCGACGCGCTACCTAAAGACAACCGCCGAGAGCGGCACTCCGCGGGTGCAGGCCTTTTGCCCGAGATGTGGGTCGCCGATCTATTCGACGACGCAGGGAGAAGGCGTGCAGCCGTCGTACACGGTACGGGTCGGCATTTTGCGCCAACGTGACCAATTCATTCCGCGGCGCCAGGCCTGGTTTCGCTCGGCACGGCCGTGGGTCACGGACATTGGCGCAATTCCGAAGTTCGAAAGACAATCGAGCAACTGATACGCCAGGGCTTTCGTTTGCAAGCCTAGAGTCCGCGCCCGGTCGCCGCATCCGCGACTTCCGAATGCGCGATTGCGTCGACCTCGCGAAGCAGGCTCCTCAAATCCAGTCCGCGGGTGAACATCGCAAGCTTGCCGTCCGCCGTCCGCGGCCAGTCTTCCTGGGGCCGGTCCCAATAAAGTTCGACGCCGTTGCCGTCGGGATCACTCAGATAGAGCGCCTCGCTTACGCCGTGGTCGGAGGCGCCGTCGAGCGGGATGTCGGCCGCGATCAGCCGGCGCAACGCATCGGCGAGCGCTGAGCGCGTCGGATAGAGCACCGCGAGATGGTAGAGGCCAGTGGTGCCCGGTGGAGGCTGCGGGCCGCCGCGGCTCTCCCACGTATTGAGCCCGATGTGATGATGATAGCCTCCGGCCGAAATGAAGGCCGCCTGCGCACCTAGGCGCTGCATCAATTCGAAGCCGAGCACGCCGCAGTAAAACGCAAGCGCGCGGTCGAGATCGGCGACTTTCAGATGCACATGTCCGATGCGGACGCCTGGATTGATTAAGGTGGAAGTCATCTCGGTTTGCCTTTTCAGCTTGCCAAAACAGCCTGTCTCTTTAACTCGCTTTGGCCGTGACCTTGCGCGCTAGTGGCGCGATCCGTAAAGCCGTGATGCGGTTGCGCGTCTTGCGCAACACCTGGAAACGGAAGCCATGGAAGGTGAAACTCTGTCCAGGTTCCGGGATCGAGCGCGCCTCGTGGATCACCANNCCGTCGACATTGACCGACCCGTCCGGCAGAACCCGCACGCCGGGCACCGCGATGTCGTGCTCGTCGCTGATGTCGCCGACAATTTCCTCGACGATGTCTTCCAGCGTCACCAGGCCCTCAAGCTCACCGTATTCATCGACGACGAGCGCGAACGGCGTCTTGCGGTGGCGAAACGCCTTGAGCTGTTCGTAGAGCGGCGTGGTGTCCGGCACAAACCATGGCGGCTTTGCCAGCGCGGCAATGTCGATCTTGGCGGCATCGTCACCCGCCGCGTGCACGGTGCGCCAGAGTTCCTGGGCATGCAGCACGCCGATGACGTTATCGGGCGATCCGCGCCACAACGGGATGCGCGTCCTGCCGGCGGCAAGGACGGCATCGATCAGCTCGCGCGGCGGCTCATCGGCATCGAGCATCACCATTTTGGTGCGATGGACCATCACGTCGTAGACCGCAAGATCGCGCAAATCGAGCAAGCCGCCCATCATGTCACGGTCGAGCTTCTCCACGACGCCGGCGCGATGCATCAGATCGACGGTGCCGCGCAACTCGTCGCGCGGCGAGAGGATAGACTGGATTTTGCCGACCGGCATGCCGACACCGCCGAGGATGATCCGCACCAACCATTCGACGGCGCGTAACAGCGGCGAGAACCAGCGCACCGTTCGGTCGACCGGTCGTGCCACCAAAAGCGCCATGCGATCGGGCGCGTTAAAGGCGGCGGTCTTCGGCAGCACTTCCGCGAGAATGAAGATCAGCAGGGTCATGACGAACGTGGCGTAGATTTCACCGGCCTGCCCGAACAACGCCAGCAGCAAGCCAGTCGCCAAAGTGGACGCCGCAATATTGGTGAAGTTGTTGGCGAATAAAATCGCTCCAAGCAGCCGCTCGCGCGTCGCCATCAGCCGGTTGACGATACCGGCGTCGCGGTTGCCCTGCTTTTCCAGCCGATTCATCGCGGCGCGCGACGAGGCCGTCAGCGCCGTCTCGCTCGCCGAGAAGAACGCCGAAATGAGTAGACAAATCGCGACCGCAAGGACGGTCAACCAATCGATGGCAATCATCGCTCCGCAAGCTTCTCGCTGAGAAACGCACGTACCGCGGTTGGATCGACGTCTGCCTCGACAAAGGCAGAGCCGATCCCACGCACCAGGATGAATGTAAGCATCCCGCGCTTGACTTTCTTGTCTTGCGCAATCAGTTCCATTAATCGTTCGACGCTCGGCAGCGGCCCGGGAATGTCTTTTAGCGTCGTCGGCAAGCCGACATCGGCCAAATGACGCGTGGCGCGCTCGGCAGCGACCGTCGGCAACAGGCCCTGACGGGCCGAAAAGGCGAATGCGAGCGCTATGCCGGCGGCGACGGCCTCGCCGTGCAGGAGCCGGTCGGAAAAGCCACAGGCTGCTTCCAACGCATGGCCGAAAGTGTGGCCGAGATTGAGCAGCGCNNGCTCGCCGGTCTCGCGCTCGTCGCGAGCGACAATGCCCGCCTTGCCGCGGCAGGCGACCGCAATGGCGTGCTCGCGCGCGGAACTCGCGGACGAAGCCCCGCCGGCAAAGACGTCGCGCCAATTGGCTTCGAGCCAGGCAAAAAAGCCGGCATCGCCAAGCAGGCCGAATTTGGCGAGTTCGGCATAGCCGGCACGAAATTCGCGCGGCGACAGCGTGTCGAGTGCCGCGGTATCGGCGAGTACCAGGATCGGCTGGTGGAATGCGCCAATCAGGTTCTTGCCATAAGCCGAATCGATTGCGGTCTTGCCGCCGACCGAGGAATNNGCGACGACGAGATCGCCGCGCTCGATATGCGAGGCAATCACGGCCTCGCAAACCTGTTCGAACACGCGATAACTCTTGGAAGCCTCACCGGGCGGCACGATCACGCGGCTCGCCGCCACGTCAGCGCGAGCGAGCGCGGCTTCAGCACCGGCCAGAAGATAACTCGCCACGTTTTCGTCGGTGACGATAAAGGCTTTGGCGCCCGGCCGCAGCGCCGCGATCCGTTTGCCCAGCGACGCCAAAACGCCACGCCCGATAACTATGTCGTAGCTGTGCGCGCCGAGCGCGACGGCGACGGTAGTGGCTTCGCTGCGGATGGGAACTGTCATGGGCCGGCCCTGTCCTGGGGCGGCACGCCGAGGAAGGCTACAAGCGCGCTCGCTATCTCGCTCACAATCGCTTCGTGCGGCACTTCGCGCGACTGTACCGTGAGGTCGGCTTGCGCGTAGAACGGGGCACGTTCGGCCAACAGCTGGCGCAATGTCGCGGCCGGATCGGCGGTTTGCAGCATCGGCCTGTCGTTCTTGCGCTTGTTGATACGACGCATCACCACGTCCAAGTCGGCGTTGAGCCAGACCGAGACGCCTTTGGCTCTGATGGCAGCACGGGTATCCGCATTCATGACCGCGCCGCCCCCCGTCGCCAGCACCTGCGGACCGCCGTCGAGCAGGCGCGCGATGACGCGAGCTTCGCCGCTGCGGAAGTCGGCCTCGCCGTGGCGAGCGAAAATGTCGGCAATCGTCAT
This sequence comes from Hyphomicrobiales bacterium, assembly GCA_003164375.1. Taxonomy (GTDB): domain Bacteria; phylum Pseudomonadota; class Alphaproteobacteria; order Rhizobiales; family Xanthobacteraceae; genus BOG-931. The sequence goes on from PLTE01000356.1 coordinate 7,159, forward strand.
GCCGGCGGCCTTCTCGATCTCGGCATCGGCGTCGACAAACGGCACCCCGAGCCGAGCGCCGAGCCGCCGGCCGATCGACGATTTACCCGCCCCCATCATGCCGACCAGCACGATCGAACGGCGATCGAGCCGATGCAGAATCGCGGTCGCCGAGAATGGCGCGTCCGTGTAATTTTGCACTGTGATATCAGTCATTTACATCAAAAACCTGAGGCCGAGAGCAGGCGGATCGAGCCCTCGCGAACCGGCCCGGCCCAAACTCGAGGACTTCCTAGACCACTTGCCAGATCACTTGCAAAGTCGTTGGCCGGATCACCTGTCAGATCACTTGCCACGCTTGGCCGAACATGATCGTACTCGGTCCGGTTCACTGGCACCAATGGGATGAGCGCGGGCACCTGACGATGCCGAGCCTGCTCCGATTACTCGCTGTCATCGCTTTAATCGGCGGCGCCGTCTATGGCGCTCTCTATGCGCTCTCGCATTACGTGCAACCCAAGCCGCGCGAGATTTCGGTAACGATCCCTCCCGACAAATTCTTCAAAGACCGCTGAGGATCGCCATGTCGCGAGAAGGGCGTCGTAGAACGGCACGGCCAATGCTGCGAACGATCGCAACACGGGCAAGCGCCGAAGTGGCTCGCCATGCCGATCAAAACCTCACGGCACTTTATCTCGACATGATGGCGGCCGAACGCGGCGCCGGAACGAACACGCTCGCTGCTTATGGCCGCGACCTTGAGGATTTCTCCGCCTATCTCAAAGGTGCCGGACGCTCCATCGCGCGCGCCGACACCGACGATCTGCGCGCCTACCTCGGCGCGCTGTCGCGGCGCGGGTTGGGTGCGGCGACGCAGGCGCGGCGGCTGTCGGCGATCCGCCAGCTTTATCGATTCCTTTATGCCGAAGGTCACCGCAGCGACGATCCGGCGGCGGTGCTCGAAGGGCCGAAGCGTCAGCGCGCTTTGCCGAAGACGCTGACACTGGCCGAGGTCGATCGGCTCCTGAGTGTCGCCGGCAAGTCCGAGCCCGCCGCGCCGTTGCCCGAAAGACTTCGCGCGGCGCGGCTCGCTTGCCTGGTGGAAATGCTGTACGCGACCGGGCTTCGTGTTTCCGAACTCGTCGCTTTGCCGATATCCGCAGCGCGCAAGGATACGCGCGTCATCGTCGTGCGTGGCAAGGGCAACAAAGAGCGGCTTGTTCCGCTCAACGACGCCGCCAAGCACGCCATAGCGGATTACCTCGCGCTGCTTGCGCAGTCGCAACCCGGGGCGCCCTCGAAATGGCTGTTCCCCTCGTTCGGCGAAAGCGGCCATCTCACGCGCCAGCATCTAGCGCGTGAGCTTAAAGCCCTTGCCGGCGCCGCGGGCTTGCGCGCCGCGCAGTTGAGCCCGCACGTGCTGCGCCATGCTTTTGCCAGCCATCTTCTCCATAATGGCGCGGATCTGCGGGTGGTACAGACGCTGCTTGGCCATTCCGACATTTCAACCACGCAAATTTATACCCATGTACTGGAGGAACGCCTCAAAAGCCTGGTGCGCGACTTGCACCCGCTGGCGCAAGGATAAGTTGGCAAGAATGCACAGAGCTTTTGGCCTCTGCTTGACTTCCACGCGAGGCGCGGGCGAGTTTGCCGCCGCTCCAGCCGGAGCCGTTCATCTTCTTGGTAAAAGTTGCCGGCGCGATGCGTAGCTATCTCGATTTCGAAAAGCCGGTGGCCGAGCTTGAGGCCAAGATCGACGAATTGCGCGCGCTCGAGAGCGACGGCACCGCAATCGCGGAGGAAATCGGGCGCATCGAAGGCAGGGCGGCCGTGGCGCTCAAGGAACTCTACGCCGGCCTGACGCCGTGGCAGAAGACGCAAGTGGCGCGCCATCCGCAACGGCCGCATTGCCTCGATTACATCGCGGCGCTGATCGCCGATTTTGTGCCGCTTGCGGGCGACCGTAAATACGGTGAAGACCCGTCGATCATCGGTGGGTTTGGCCGTTTCCGTGGCGACAGTGTCTGCATCATCGGCCACGAAAAGGGCTCCGACACCGAAAGCCGGCTCAAGCACAATTTCGGCATGGCGCGGCCCGAGGGCTACCGCAAGGCGGCGCGGCTGATGGCCATGGCCGACCATTTCGACGTGCCGGTCGTCGCGCTGGTCGACACTGCAGGCGCTTATCCCGGCATCGGCGCGGAGGAACGCGGCCAAGCCGAAGCGATCGCCCGCTCCACCGAAGCCTGCCTCGCCATCGGCGTCCCCAACGTTGCCGCGATCATCGGAGAAGGCGGTTCCGGAGGCGCCATTGCGATCGCAACCGCCAACCGCGTACTGATGCTGGAACACTCGATTTACAGTGTGATCTCGCCGGAGGGCGCGGCATCGATCCTATGGCGCGATACCGCGAAAGCGCAGGAGGCTGCGTCGAATATGAAAATTACCGCTCAGGATCTTGTGCGATTCGGCGTCGTCGATGCGATCGTGCCCGAGCCGACCGGCGGCGCGCATCGCGATCAGGCGGCAGCCATCGCGGCAGCCGGTGAGGCAATCGCCGCAGCGCTCGACGAAATGCGCGGCCTCGATCGCGCCACCATCGTGCGACTGCGGCGCGAGAAGTTTTTTGCGATCGGACGGACGCTCAGCTGACGACGGCCGGGGCGGAGCGCTTGCGCCGACCGATTATCCGGTCGACTAGGCCCGTTTGCCACAATCTTGCCCGGATTCCGCCCGACGCGGTTAATGTCGTTAATTCATTGAACTTCCGAGTCAAATTTGGCGATAATTTACTATTCATTGAATGCCGACACGCTCCACGGGGGGACCGGCGGCCGGCTGCCTTGCGAAAGCCACTTCTTGCGGATAACGATTAAACAAGTGATGACAAGGGGATGGTCCATCCGGTGGGGAATATTGCGGTGATCCGCGCCAGCGTTGTCCGCGCATTTTCGTCGCGCGCGATCCGCTTCCGTGTCTTCATGACATCGGTAGCACTCGCAGGCGCGTTGGCGCTTGCCGGCTGTTACGTCGATGAAGGCTACCAGCTGCCGAGCCGGGCGATGAAAGAACTCTCGCCGGAGATGCTGGCGCTGCTCAATCAGAAGAACATGCCGAAGGATTCGCCGGTTCTCGTGCGTCTTTTCAAAGAAGAATCCGAACTCGAAGTCTGGAAGCAGGACACCACCGGCCAGTTCCAGTTGCTGAAGGTTTATCCGATCTGCCGCTGGTCGGGCGAGCTTGGGCCAAAGAAAGTCGAGGGCGACCGCCAGGCGCCCGAGGGCTTCTACTCGATCACGCCCGGTTTGATGAATCCCAATTCCAGCTATTATCTCGCTATCAATGTCGGCTTCCCCAACGCCTACGACAAGGCGAATGGCTTTACCGGCGCGTTTCTGATGATCCACGGCGATTGCTCTTCGCGCGGCTGTTACGCCATGACCGATGAGCAGATCGGCGAAATCTATTCTCTGGCGCGCGAAGCGTTTCTCGGCGGCCAGAAAGAGTTCCAGATCCAGGCTTATCCATTCCGCATGACGGCGGCCAATCTCGCCCGCCATCGCACCAATCCGAACATGCCGTTCTGGAGAATGATCAAGGAAGGCAACGACCATTTCATGGTGACGCATCTCGAACCTAAGGTCGATGTCTGCGATCGCCATTACGTGTTTGACGCGCAGCCGCCGACAGGTTCGACGAAGCCGCTGGTTTTCAGCCCGACCGGCCACTGTCCAGTCTACGAAGTTCCGCAAGAAATTGCCGGGCCGGCCGGCGAGAAGGAACACAACGACGATTACCAGATCGCCCAACTGATCAAAGACAATGCGCCGATCGCACCGATCACGATGGGCACCGATGGCGGCATGAATCGAGTCTTCGTCGCCAAACTCGAAACCACTCAGCCGCTTTACGACAACGACGGCCATGTGCACGCGCCGCCGATCCATCCGGGCATGCCGCCGCCTACATTGAGCGGACCTCGGGAAGATCCTCAGTCGGGAGTGCTTGCCTCGGAGGCGAACTCTTCCCGCGGCCTATTCGGCAATCTGTTCGATTCCAAACCGAGCACCCAGACCTCGAAGAGTCAGGTCGCGTCCGGCGGCACCGGCGCCGACGACCATTCGAACTTCTTTGGCAATCTGTTCAAGCCGAAGAGCACGGCCGCTCAGCAGGCGCCCGCTGCTGATGCGCAAGGCGTCGCGCTCGCCGGCTTGCCGCCGGCACCGCGCAAATCCGAATCGGCAAAAACCGATCAGCAAAAGGCCGAACCGCAATTCAGCGCGCCGCAGAGAACCACGCCGCAAAACCCCACGCCACAGGTCGCCGAAGCTCCCAAGACCAAATCGCCGCCGGATAAGTCGCAGCAAGACGCCAGCGCCGCGCCGCCGCCGCCGGCCAGCACCGGCAGCTTGATCAGGGGTGCGCAGCCCGTCGTGCCGGCCGGTACGTTCGACGGCCGTTGGGCGGGATTGCAGTAAGCAGAAGACGGACAGCTGACGACGGCAGTTTTATCCAACGTTCGTCTTGCGTCGTCCGCTACACGTATCGTCCGTGACAATGCTTGAATTTTTTGCCCGAACCGCACGGACAAGCCTCGTTGCGTCCGACCTTGCCCCAACTTTGCGGGTCTTGCGGATTGCGCTCGGCCGCCGGCACCATTGAGGCTTGCGGCCCACGCGCCGGCGCCGTGCCGGCGACCGCAGCAGCCGAAGCGGAGCCGATGCCGTGGCGCGCCAGCGTTTCCGCGCCGGCCAGAGCCAGCGCCATTTCGTCTTCTCCGGTGGTCGGATCGGCCTTATGCGCCTGCATCGGTGGCAGCGCCCCGGGCGGTTGTTGCGCCGGTGGCGCCGCCTGGATCTCGACACGCATCAATTGCGCAGTCACCGCCTCGCGCATGTTCTGGCTCATCGCCTCAAACAAGCTGAAGGATTCCGCCTTATACTCGTTGAGCGGATCGCGCTGGCCGTAGCCACGCAGGCCGATCACCTGGCGCAGATGATCAAGCATCACGAGATGCTCGCGCCAGAGATGATCGAGCGTCTGCAATAAAATCGACTTCTCGATATAGCGGATGACATCGGGGCCCCATTGCGCGACCTTGCCCGCCATGTGCTCGTCGGCGCGGCGCTCGACGCGCGAAAATATCTCCTCGTCGGCAATGCCCTCTTCCTTGGCCCATTCGTCGACCGGCAGATCGAGGCCGAGCACGCGCTTAAGCTCCTCGCGTAAGCCCACTACGTCCCATTGCTCCGGATAGGCGTTCTCGGGCACGTGCTTGGCGACTAGGTCGTCTATCACGTTGTGCCGCATGTCGGCCACCACCTCGCCGACCGCCTGATCCTCCATCCATTCGACGCGCTGGTCGAAAATGACCTTGCGCTGGTCGTTCATCACATTGTCGAATTTCAGCACGTTCTTGCGCATGTCGAAATTGCGCGCTTCCACCTTCTGCTGCGCCTTTTCCAGCGCCTTGTTGATCCAGGGGTGGATGATCGCCTCGCCCTCTTCCAGGCCGAGCTTGACCAGCATGGCGTCCATGCGCTCGGAGCCGAAGATGCGCATCAGATCATCTTGCAGCGACAGGAAGAATTTCGACTTGCCGGGATCGCCCTGGCGGCCCGAACGGCCGCGCAACTGGTTGTCGATGCGGCGGCTTTCGTGCCGCTCGGTGCCGAGCACGTACAGCCCGCCGGCCGCCAACGCCTTCTCCTTCAAGCGCGCGACTTGGGCGCGAATCTCGGTCGCGCGCGGCCCCTTCTCCCGCTCGCGCACATCCTCGATATCGGTCAATTCCTGGCGGATGCGCATATCGGCATTGCCGCCGAGCTGAATGTCGGTGCCGCGGCCGGCCATATTGGTGGCAATGGTAATGGCGCCCGGCACGCCGGCCTGGGAGACGATGTAGGCCTCCTGCTCGTGATAGCGGGCGTTGAGGATCGCGAACACCTTGGCCTTCGAGGCGCCCTCGTCGCCGGAATAAAGCGCGGCAAACGCGTTCGGATCGGAGAAATCGTGCTGCTCCCAGCCGTGCTGACGAAGCATTTCTGCGAGCTGTTCGGATTTCTCGATCGAAGTGGTGCCGACCAGCACTGGCTGGCCGCGCATTTTGCAGTCCTCGATCAGCGTCAGGATCGCCCGGAACTTTTCGGCCGCGGTGCGATAGACCTCGTCATCGTCGTCGATGCGCACCATCGGCCTGTTCGTCGGGATTTCCATTACTTCCAGATTATAAATGTCCTGGAATTCCTCGGCCTCGGTGAGCGCCGAACCGGTCATGCCGCCGAGCTTCTTATACATGCGGAAATAATTCTGGATGG
>PLTE01000246.1 GCA_003164375.1 Hyphomicrobiales bacterium
GCAGCGCGATCGCGACCGCGCGCTTGGCGTCGGTCTGGCCGACGATAAAGCGGTCGAGTTCGGAGACGATTTCGCGGGGGGAAAAGTCGGTCACGCTGGCAAGGTCTCTACAGTTACATTGCGGTTGGTGTAGACGCAAATGTCGGCGGCGATGTCGAGCGCGCGGCGCACGATCGCCTCGGCCTCGAGCGGCCCGTCGGCAAGCGCCCGCGCGGCGGCGAGTGCGTAATTGCCGCCGGAGCCGATGCCGACGATCCCGGCTTCGGGCTCGAGCACGTCGCCGGTGCCGGTCAGGACCAGGGACACGTCTTTGTCGGCGACGATCATCATGGCTTCGAGTCGCCGCAGAAAGCGATCGGTGCGCCAGTCCTTGGCCAGCTCGACGGCGGCTCGGGTGAGCTGGCCGGGATATTGCTCAAGTTTGGATTCCAGCCGTTCGAACAAGGTAAAAGCGTCGGCGGTCGCCCCGGCAAAGCCGCCGATGACGGCGCCGCCGCCGAGCCGGCGCACCTTCTTGGCGTTGGCCTTGACGATGGTTTGGCCGATCGAAACCTGGCCGTCGCCGCCAACCGCGACAACACCGCCCTTGCGGACAGTCAGGATGGTCGTGCCGTGCCAGAGGCCGGCTTGGCCAGTTTCGGGGGATGACATGGGTTGGAAAATCCTTGGTCAGGCATGATTTAGGAGTTGGGTGCCGCCAATGCAAATGCCGGCTGCAGCAGTGGCGGGGCCCTCAAAGCCCTGTTAAAAGGCGCGACGCGCCGCGGAGAGCATAATGCGTAAAGCGTCCGTAAGACGGACTACCAAGGAAACCGACGTCGAGGTCGCGATCGATCTCGACGGCACCGGCACGTCGTCGATTGCGACCGGTATCGGCTTCCTCGATCACATGCTCGATCTGTTGGCGCGGCATTCGCGCATCGATATCAGCGTCAAGGCCAAGGGCGATCTGCACATCGATCTTCACCACACCACCGAGGACGTGGGGATCGCGCTCGGCCAGGCGCTCAAGCAGGCGCTTGGCGACATGAAGGGCATCACCCGCTATGCCGACGTGCACGTGCCGATGGATGAAGCGCTCACCCGCGTTGCGCTCGACGTTTCCGGCCGGCCGTTCCTGGTGTTCAAGGTCGACTTCGTACGCGCCAAAATCGGGCCGTTCGACACCGAACTCGTTGCGGAATGGTTTCAGGCCTTCGCGGTCAATGCCGCGCTGACGCTGCACGTCGCTACACTCTATGGCGGCAACGACCATCATATCGCCGAATCCTGCTTCAAGGGTCTGGCGCGGGCGTTGCGGGCGGCTGTCGCCATCGATCCGCGGGCCGCGAATGAGGTGCCTTCGACCAAGGGCACGCTCGGCAACTGATTCTGAAAGACCAAGTCGATGCGCGTTTATACCGTCCATGAGCCGCCGCTGCGGGCCGCCGACGCGTCGGCCGACCCGCAACGCTTTGTTTTCGTCCGTGACGGCTTTTCCCTGTGGGCCTTCTTGCTCACACCGTTCTGGATGCTGTGGCACGGGCTTTGGCTCGTGCTCATCCTATATCTTGTCGCCTCGATCGGGCTCGAAACGGCGCTGCATGTGCTTGGCGGATCGACCTTTGTTATTGCCCTCGTCGGCATATTGATTTCGCTCCTGGTCGGGCTTGAGGCCGGCACTCTGCGGCGTTTTACGCTCAGACGGCGGGGCTGGCGGGATGTCGGCGTTGTCGGCGGCGACAGGGTCGAAGACGCCGAGCGGCGTTTCTTCGACGCTTGGGTCCAGCAGCCACCCACTCGCGTGAGTACGGCGACCACGGCAACGCCGGCTGTGCGGCCGGTGACCCCACCCCCGTCTTCTTCTGAAGCACCCGGTGTCGTCGGCTTGTTTCCTGAGCCGGGAGCGCAGCGGTGAGCGTCGCCATCGTCGATTACGGCTCCGGTAATCTGCATTCGGCGGCGAAGGCGTTCGAGCGTGCGGCGCACGAGGCCGGGTTGGATCAACCCATCGTGGTCACCCAGGATCCGACGGAGGTGCTGCGCGCCGACCGCGTGGTGCTGCCCGGCGTCGGGGCATTTGCCGATTGCCGCCGCGGGCTCGATGCGGTCGCCGGTATGGTCGAGGCGCTGGAGCAGGCGGTGCGCCGCAACGGTCGGCCGTTCTTCGGCATTTGTGTCGGCATGCAGCTTCTCGCCGAGCGCGGGCGCGAATACGAAGTGACCGAGGGTCTGGGCTGGATTGGCGGCGAAGTCGACCGGATCGCGCCGAGCGATCCGGCTCTGAAAATCCCGCATATGGGCTGGAACACGCTCAATATTGCGCGTCCGCATCATTTGCTCGACGGCCTTCCGTTCGGGCCGAAGGGTTTGCACGCTTATTTTGTGCACTCTTATCAGCTCAATCCGGCGCAGCGCACCGATCTCATCGCGGACGCCGATTATGGCGGCGCCGTTACCGCGATCGTCGGTCGCGACAATATCGTCGGTACGCAATTTCATCCCGAGAAGAGCCAAAAGCTCGGCCTCGCTCTGATCGCGAACTTCTTGAAGTGGAAGCCGTGATTCTATTCCCGGCCATCGATCTCAAGAACGGCGAAGCCGTGCGCCTGCAGCAAGGCGACATAGCGCGCGCAACGGTGTTCAATCGCGATCCGGCCGACCAGGCGCAGGCGTTTGCGCAACAAGGTTTCGCATATCTCCATCTGGTCGATCTCGACGGCGCCTTTGCCGGCAAGCCGATGAACGCGGCTGCGGTCGAGCGTATTCTCGCGGCGGTTAAAATCCCGGTGCAGCTCGGCGGCGGCATTCGTGACCGTGCGACCATCGACGGCTGGCTCGGCAAAGGCGTAGAGCGCGTCATTATCGGTACCGCGGCGGTGCGCGATCCGGCGTTGGTCATCGAAGCGGCGCGCGGCCATCCCGGCCGGATCGCGGTTGGGCTCGACGCGCGCGACGGCAAAGTGGCGGTCGAGGGCTGGGCGACGACGTCGGAACTTACGGCACTCGATATCGCGCGCCGCTTCGAAGACGCCGGCGTTGCCGCGATTATCTATACCGATGTGGCACGCGACGGCATGCTCAAGGGCCTCAATCTCGACGCCACCATCGCGCTTGCCGATAAAATCTCGATTCCGGTCATCGCCTCGGGTGGGCTCGCTTCGATCGACGACGTGCGCGCCTTGCTCGAGCCACGCGCGCAAAAACTGCGAGGCGCCATCGCGGGCCGCGCGCTTTATGACGGCCGGCTCGATGCCGCGGCGGCGATCGCTCTCCTGCGCAGCGCCAAGCCGACGGTCTGACATGTTCAAGGTCCGCGTTATCCCCTGCCTCGACGTAAAAGACGGCCGTGTCGTCAAGGGCGTCAATTTCGTCAATCTGCGCGATGCCGGCGATCCGGTCGCGGCGGCAATCGCTTATGACGACGCCGGCGCCGACGAGCTCACTTTCCTCGACATCACCGCAAGCCACGAAGACCGCGGCATTATGCTCGACGTGGTGCGGCGCACTGCGGAAGCTTGCTTCATGCCGCTCACCGTCGGCG
>PLTE01000010.1 GCA_003164375.1 Hyphomicrobiales bacterium
CCACCAACAAGATCCTCGAGGCCTATCTGAAATCGAAGGGTGTCGCCCAGGACGACATCATGATCAACTACACGCCGTTCGGTCATTCCGACTGGCAGACCATCGTCGCCGACATCAAGAAGTTCGGCTCCGCCGGCAAGAAGACCGCGGTGGTTTCGACCATCAACGGCGACGCCAACGTTCCCTTCTACAAGGAACTCGGCAACCAGGGCATCAAGGCCACCGACATTCCGGTCGTCGCCTTCTCGGTCGGCGAAGAAGAACTCGCCGGCATCGACACCAAGCCGCTGGTCGGCCATCTCGCGGCCTGGAACTACTTCGAGTCGATCAAGACCCCGGCGAACGAGGCCTTCATCAAGGAATGGCACGAGTTCACCAAGAACCCGAAGCGCACCACCAACGATCCGATGGAAGCGCATTACATCGGCTTCAATATGTGGGTGAAGGCGGTGGAGAAGGCGAAATCGACCGATCCCGACAAGGTGATCGCGGCTCTGCCCGGTATCAAGCAGGCCAACCTCACCGGCGGCGTGTCTGAAATGTTGCCCAATCACTACATCACCAAGCCGGTCTTCATCGGTGAAATTCGCGGCGACGGTCAATTCAACGTGGTGTGGAAGACGAAGGGTCTGGTGCCGGGCGATGCGTGGTCGCCCTATCTGCCCGGGTCGAAGGACCTGATTGCGGATTGGGTCACGCTCAAGTGCGGCAACTACAATACCGTGACCAAGACCTGCGGCGGTTCGTAACCCCGGCGGCGTCGACGATTTTCCAAGACTTCACGGGGAGGCGGCAGGTCCGCCTCCCCGCCTCAAGAGCATGATCGCGAAAATCCAAACGATCCTGCTTCAACAAAAAACAAGAGCCCGGTTCTGATACCATCAGAACGGATCAGGCTTCAGTCCGGGGACATCGGAATGCATATCTACCGAGCCTGCCTCGTCGCTCTGCTATTGGTCTTTGTCGTCGCGCTTGGCCACACCGCGGCGCATGCGGCGAGCCTCGACGAGGCGGTCGCGCATTTCGCCGCCGACGATTTTGACGAGAGCATCGCGGGCGTTGGCGAGCTTGCGGCAAGCGGCAGTCCGCGCGCCGAAATCATCATCCGAGCTCTGCAAAACGGCCAGCTGATGTTCAGCGCCGAACGTAAGGCGGTTTATATCCAAGAGGCCGCCGACAAACTGACAGACGCCGCCACCGGGCAGCCGATAACAGGCAGTCCGCCCGACGATCTCGACAATGTTCGCCTCAACAATCGATTGCGCGGAGCAATCGATGGCGCGCTTGGCGGCCTGACATTGTTGTCCAGCGATCCGGCCAAGCGCTACGCCGCCGGTGAGGCGGTGTTCAAGTCGCGCGAGGCCAGCGTGTTACCCACGCTCGAAACCGCCATCGCCAAGGAGCAGGACCCGCGAGTCAAACAGGTGCTGCTACAGGCTCGCGCCGCCATCACCCTGTCAAGCGACAGCGCCACCGATGCCGACAAGCTCACGGCCGTCGAGATCATCGGCCTGCGCGGCGATCAGGACGCGCTGGGGCTCTTGTCCAGCCTGCCGGCGAGCACCTCGGCAGCGGTCGTAAAGGCCGCCGGCGTGGCCGCCCTCGCCATTCAGAAGCGCCTCGCCGTATGGGATGCCGTGCAAAATGCCTGGTACGGGATTTCGCTCGGCTCGGTATTGTTGCTGGCCGCGATCGGCCTCGCCATCACCTTCGGCGTGATGGGCGTCATCAATATGGCCCACGGCGAAATGGTCATGATCGGCGCCTACGCCACTTATGTGGTGCAGGAATTGATCCGGAACTACGATCCGGGCTTATTCGACTACTCGCTCGCGATTGCGTTCCCGCTGGCGTTCGTCGTCTCCGGAATCGTCGGCATCCTCATCGAGCGCTGCGTTATCCGATTTCTCTATGGCCGCCCGCTGGAAACCCTGTTGGCGACGTGGGGCCTGTCTTTGATTTTGCAGCAGGCGGTTCGTTCGGCCTTCGGCCCTAACAACCGCGAGGTCGGCAATCCGTCCTGGATGAGCGGCGCGTTCGATCTGGGCGGGATCACCATTACCTATAATCGGATGTGGATCATCTGCTTCTCGCTGGGCGTGTTTGTCGCGCTGCTCGCCTTGCTTCGCTATACCCGCTTCGGTCTCGAGATGCGGGCGGTGACCCAGAACCGGCCCATGGCCGCCTCGATGGGCATCCGCACCAGTCGTGTCGATGCGCTCACCTTCGGCTTGGGCTCAGGGATCGCCGGTATCGCCGGCGTGGCCTTGTCGCAGATCGACAATGTCAGCCCCAATCTCGGCCAAGGCTACATTATCGACAGCTTCATGGTCGTGGTATTCGGCGGCGTTGGCAATTTGTGGGGAACCTTCGTGGGCTCATTCGTGCTCGGCATCGCCAATAAGTTCCTGGAGCCCTATGCGGGCGCGGTGCTCGGCAAGATCGCCATCCTGGTCTTGATCATCCTCTTCATTCAGAAACGCCCCAGAGGTATGTTCGCACTCAAGGGACGAGCGGTCGAGGCATGACGCTGGAGCCATGATGTGACATCGCACTTCCTCATCCGTTCGCTCGACCGTGGCGCGATCGCCTTTGTGATCGTGGTGGCGGCGCTTGCCGTGATAATTCCGCTCTTCAATCTCGCGGTCCCGGAATCCTCGGCCTTTCATTTGCCGACCTATCTCGTGGCGTTGTTCGGCAAATACGCCTGCTACGCGCTCCTGGCGCTGTCGATCGACCTGATCTGGGGCTATTGCGGCATCCTATCGCTCGGCCACGGCGCATTCTTCGCGCTCGGCGGTTACGCGATGGGCATGTATCTGATGCGGCAGATCGGTACCCGCGGCGTCTATGCCGATCCGATCCTGCCGGACTTCATGGTGTTCCTGAATTGGAAGGACTTGCCGATCGCCTGGTACGGCTTCTGGTTTTTCCCCTATGCGGCGCTGATGGTCTTTCTGGTGCCTGGCGCGCTCGCCTTCGTGTTCGGCTGGTTCGCGTTTCGCAGCCGCGTCACCGGGGTATATCTGTCGATCATTACCCAAGCGCTGACCTACGCGCTGATGCTCGGTTTCTTCCGCAACAATTTCGGGTTCGGCGGCAATAACGGCCTCACGGACTTCAAGGATATCCTCGGTTTCAACGTGCAGTCCGAGACGACACGCAACGCATTATTCGCGATATCGTGTCTGATGCTGATCCTCTGCTTCCTGCTCTGCCGCGCCATCATTGGCTCGAAGTTCGGCAAGGTGCTGATCGCCATTCGCGACGCGGAAGCCCGTACGCGTTTCCTTGGCTACCGGGTCGAATCTTACAAGCTGTTCGTGTTCACGCTGT
>PLTE01000275.1:0-9313 GCA_003164375.1 Hyphomicrobiales bacterium
CGGCACTATGACCGGAGCGTGAGGTGCCTCACTGGACTGGGATAGGCGATGCCGGGCAACGCCCGTGCAGACTACGTCCCAGGAAGCCTGGCCTGATGCTGAGCCACGGGGATGAGAAACTCCCGGTGGCGAGAACCGCGGTGGAACGCCGATAGGCGAGCCCCCTTCGCTAAGGGGGCGCCGCACCCGCAGGTGCGGAGTGGAGTACGCGCCTGTCGGCGTTCCGCTTCCTTTTTTTCTTATCGTCATTGCGAATGAGAGCGAAGGAAACCAGTCGGGTGGTACGGAAAACTTAATCGGCCAAGGGTTCTGCACCGCTTCTGGATCGCTTCGTCGCTACCGTTCCTCGCAAAGACGACCGGGACCGTTGGCTGTTTGACACCGAGGCCTGCGAACTCGCACGCGAATGCGTCGCGAGAACAAATTTCCTTTTCCGCCTCTACCTGCGTGCGATGAATGAAAAGAGTATATAGAGTGGCTTGATCGTAACGAGACAGGCTGGCTCCCCATGAACGCCCCCCTCACCGAACACCCCATCCCCCCCTACCACCACGCCCCGCTGTTCCCGCTCGGCAAGGACACTACGCCCTACCGCAAGATCGCCGCCGAGGGCCTGCGCGTCGAGAAGGTCATGGGCCAGGAGGTGCTGGTGGTGCCGCGCGAGGCGTTGCGGGCACTGTCGGAAGCGGCGTTTGCCGATATCGCGCATCTGTTGCGCCCGGCGCATCTGGCGAGCCTCAAGCATATCGTCGAGGATCCCGAGGCGTCGGATAACGACAAGTTCGTGGCTTACGATTTTCTCAAGAACGCCAATATCGCGGCCGGCGGCGTGTTGCCGATGTGCCAGGACACCGGCACTGCGATCATCATGGGCAAGAAGGGCCGCTTGGTTTGGAGCGACGGCGACGACGAGGCCGCGCTCGCCGAGGGCGCGCGCGACGCTTACCTCAAACGCAATCTGCGCTATTCGCAGCTCGCGCCGATCACCATGTTCGAGGAAAAGAACACCAAGAACAACATGCCGGCGCAGGTCGAGATTTACGCTGAGAGTGCGGGCGACTACGACGCGGCCTACAAATTCCTGTTCATCGCCAAAGGCGGCGGCTCGGCCAACAAGGCGTTTTTGTTCCAGGCGACGCCGTCGATTTTGACCCGCGAGCGCATGCTGGCGTTCCTGAAGGAAAAAGTCCTCACGCTCGGCACCGCGGCGTGCCCGCCTTATCATCTCGCCATCGTCATCGGCGGCACCTCGGCCGAGCAGACGATGAAGACCGTCAAGCTCGCGTCGGTCAAATATTACGACACGCTGCCGGACCACGGTTCTGAGGACGGCCATGCGTTCCGCGACAAGGAGATGGAGGGCGAGATCCTGAAGATGACGCAGTCGCTCGGCGTCGGTGCGCAGTTCGGCGGCAAATATTTCTGCCACGACGTGCGCGTCATCCGGCTGCCGCGCCACGGCGCCTCGCTTCCCATCGGCTTGGGCGTGTCGTGTTCGGCCGACCGCCAGGCGGTCGGCAAGATCACCAAAGACGGCGTGTTCCTGGAAGAGCTCGAGCATAATCCGGCGAAATATCTGCCGGAGGTCGACACCACTCATCTCGGCGGCGACGTGGTGAAGATCGATCTCAACCTGCCGATGAAGGAAATCCTGGCGCAGCTCGCCAAATATCCGATCAAGACGCGGCTGTCGCTCTCGGGCCCGATGATCGTCGCGCGGGATCTCGCGCACGCGAAGTTGCGCGAACGGCTGGAAAAGGGCCAGGGCCTGCCTGATTATTTCAAGAACCATCCGATCTATTACGCGGGACCTGCGAAAACGCCGGAAGGCTATGCCTCGGGCGCGTTCGGCCCGACCACTGCCGGCCGCATGGATAGTTTCGTCGACGATTTCCAGGCCGCGGGCGGCTCCATGGTATCGGTGGCGAAGGGCAACCGCTCGCCCGCGGTGCGCGACGCTTGCAAGAAGCACGGCGGTTTCTACCTCGCCTCGATCGGCGGGGCCGCGGCCAACCTCGCCGAGCATTGCATCAAGAAAGTCGAGACCGTGGAATATCCCGAGCTCGGCATGGAAGCGATCTGGCGCATCGAAGTCGTCGACTTTCCGGCCTTCATCGTCATCGACGACAAGGGCAACGACTTCTTCAAGGAATTGCATCTGGGATAGACTGAGGACCGTGACGCCGGAGCCCGCATCGCCAAAATCGATTGTCGACTGGCTCATCGACGGGGCGCGATCCGCGCCGTTGCCGCCGGACGTGCTCACCGAATTATGCGAGCGGCTCACCGCGATCGGCTTTCCGATCTGGCGCGCGGTGGTGTTCGTGCGGACCTTGCATCCGCAGCTCGTGGGCCGCCTGTTCGTGTGGACGCCGGATAAGGGGACGGTCGTCAACGAAGGCACATTCGAATTGCTGGAGCGCGACGTATTCCGCAACAGCCCGATGGCGCAGATCAAGAGCGCCGCCACCATGCGGCGCCGCCTTGCCGATCCGGATTGTCCGCTTGACTATCCGATCCTGCATGATCTGCGCAAACAAGGCGTGACCGACTATGTGATCTCGCCGTTTCGCTTTACCAACGACCAAGTTCACTTTGCCTCGTGGGCGACGCGGCAGCCGGGCGGATTTACCGACGCCGAAATGGCGATCATAGAATCGGTCAACGCGCCCTTGGCGCGGGTCGCCGAAATCCGCGCCGCGCACCGCCTGGCCGGCAATCTGTTGGCGACCTATGTCGGCCAGAACGCCGGCGCGCGCGTGCTTGCCGGGCAAATCCGGCGCGGCTTTACCGAACAGATTCATGCCGCGATCTGGCTCTCCGACATGCGCGGCTTCACCAAGCTCGCCGACCGGCTTGCGCCGCAAGCACTGGTCGACCTGCTCAACCGCTATTTCGATTGCCAGGTTCCGCCCATCACCGAACACGGCGGCGAAGTGCTCAAATTCATGGGTGACGGGCTATTGGCGATATTTCCGATCGGTACAGGTTCGGATGCCGCTGCGGTGTGCGAAGCTGCGCTCAAGGCGGCGCTTGCCGCGCGCGCCAAAGTCGCCGTGCTCGAGGCGACGGCGGACGACGCCGAGGCGGTGCGCTTCGGGCTTGCGCTCCATGTCGGCGACGTTCTTTATGGCAATATCGGCAGCGGCAACCGGCTGGATTTTACCTGCATCGGGCCTGCGGTAAATTTGGCGGCGCGGCTCGAAAAACTCGCCGGCACGCTTGGCCGCACCGTTCTGGCGTCGCAGGAATTTGCCGGGCACTGCCGGGAGTTTGTGCCGATCGGCAATTTCGCGGTGGCGGGATTTGCCGAGGAGCAGACGGTCTTTGGGCTTTCGGACGAAGGGAAACAAACGCTGTGAATACGATGACCGCGACGGCGAGAATCAAAGGCCCGCTGGTTTGGCGCGATATGGACCAGCAGGAGCTCGACGACGCCTACGATCAGACCGTCTATGCGTCGAACCGCGACCAGCTCGCCAAGCGCCGGGTCGCCAACAGCGCCACTGCGCGCGCCCGCATCGGCGAACCGGCACGCTTCGCCTATGGGCCGACGCCGATCGAGGGACTCGACCTTTATCGTTGCAATGCGCCGCATGCGCCCATCGCAATCTTCATTCATGGCGGCGCCTGGCGCAGTGGCACAGCGTCCGAATTCGCCTTTTTGGCCGAGCCCTTCGTGCAGGCGGGCGCGCATTTCGCGGTGGTCGATTTCATCACCGTCGACGATGCCGGCGGCAGCCTGTTCCCGATGGTCGAGCAGGTGCGGCGCGCGGCAGGCTTTGTCTATCGCAACGCCGACGCGATCGGCTGCGACCGCAACCGGCTGTATCTCATCTCGCATTCGTCCGGCTCGCACCTTGCCGGCTGCGTGGTCACGCATGACTGGACGAAAGAGGGTCTGCCGCCCGACATTCTCAAGGGCGCGACGCTGTCGAGCGGCATGTACGATCTTACGCCGGTGCGGCTGTCGAAGCGCTCGAAATACGTGAAATTCACCGATGCGATGGAAGCGCAGTTAAGCGCCATCCGCCACCTCGACAAGCTGAACACGCCGCTGGTTCTGACCTACGGCAGCTACGAGTCGCCGGAGTTCCAGCGTCAGACGTCCGATTTTGCCGCGGCCGTGAAAGCGGCCGGCAAGCCGGCCGCGCTTCTGGTCGGCGAAGCCTACAATCATTTCGAGATGCTGGAGACGCTCGCCAATCCTTACGGCTTGCTCGGCCGCGCGGTGCTGGCTCAGATCGGGCTGGTTTGAAAGCTCAGGCCGCTTCCGGGGTCTGCGCGGCGTTCGGCTTTGAAGTTTGGCGCAGCGAGGTGCGGATAAGTTCGGCGCCGCAGCGCCGGCAGGCAAAAATCGTATCTTCGACGTCTGTGGTGATGGGGCGGCGACCGTGAAAGACCATACGGCCCGCGCAGACCGGACAAGGCATCATCAGTGAGGGCAGGCTCGAGGCGGTCGATACTGCTGTATGGCGCATTCACATACCCAAGATTGGAGGTGCACCCTGGATGACCGATTTATGAATTACTGGCCCGATTTGCGGCGGAGTCAAGAAAAATTGTGCAACGCACGCGTTTCCGCTGCGCTGCGGGACACCCCTTTCGGGGGATAACCTTACCGTGGCTGCATGTCAGAAAACGTCCGGTGGACGGCATTCGTTCCGAAAGCCGGATTTGGCGGCGTTTATGCCGCCGTTTGTGGGATGAAATCGCGCGCCGCGATGCAGGGAATGCCAAGCGCCGCGAGGCTTTCGCGCGTGGCGTCGACCGAACCGTTAAGGTCGATGCCGCGACAGGCGTCCTCGACCATGCAGGCGGCAAAGCCTTCGCGGCTGGCGTCCTCGGCCGAATAGCGCACGCAAAAATCGAACGCCAGGCCAGCGAGAAACACCCGCGTGACGCCGCGTTCGCGAAGATAACCGACCAGGCCCGTCGGCGTCTTGCGGTCGTTTTCGTAAAACGCCGAATAGGAGTCGATCAGGCGGTCGGTGCCCTTGCGCAGCACCAATCCGGCATGGGGAATTTGCAAGCGTTCGTGAAATTCGGCGCCCGGCGTTTGCTGCACGCAATGGTCGGGCCACAGCACTTGCGGACCGTAGTCAACCGTTATCGTCTCGAAAGCGCGCTTGCCCGGGTGCGACGAAGCGAACGAGAGGTGTCCGCGCGGATGCCAATCCTGCGTCAACACGACGTTGCGAAACGCCGCGGCGAGACGATTGATGAGCGGCACGACTTCATCGCCGCGCGGCACGGCGAGCGCGCCGCCTGGACAAAAATCGTTCTGCACGTCGACGACGATCAGTACGTCGTGATCGCCGGGCAAAATGGCTTCATTTGTGGCTTCGCTCACGTTTTGGCCCCCGGCCAAGCTCGCGCTTGCAAGCGGGCGTCGACCTCGGCGGCGAGCTTGACCAGATCGTCGGCGACCTCGACCGAATAGCCGGCGCCAGGCTCCAGCCGCCGTAACGCTTCCGGCAAACGTTCAAGCTCGTGCTTGGCGTGCCGCCGTATCTCATCGAGCGACGGCGATGGCGCCAAACGCCGGCCGCCGCGCATGACCGGATGGATGAGCGGCTCGCCGGCTTTGTCGTGGCTCTCCAGCGTTATCAGATCGCCGGCCATTCGGCCGTCAGTGCCGTAGCGCCGCCATACTTGCTTGCGGCCCGGCCAGGTCGCCTTCTTCTCCGAGCGCTTGCGCCGCGCCGTGCCGGCATAATCCTGCAATTTGTAAACGCAATCGAGCGACGGCACGTCCGCGGACGTGGTCAGGCTGGTGCCGATGCCGATACCGTCGATCGGCGCATTGGCGCGCGCGAAAGCGAGCAGCGAATCTTCGTCGAGCCCGCCGCTGACAAAGATAGTCACCGCCTTGAGCCCGCCCTGGTCGAGAATGCCGCGCACGCTCTTGGCGAGCGCAATGAGATCGCCGCTGTCGAGACGAACGCCGCGGATCGTGATCCCCGCCGCTTTGAGCGTTGGCGCAAGGGCTACGACTTTGCGCGCGGCTAACTCGGTATCGTAGGTGTCGAGCAGCAACACGACATTGCCGGGATGTGCCCGGGCGAAGGCTTCGAACGCCGCCGTCTCGTCGTCGAACGCCTCGATGAAGGAATGCGCCATAGTGCCGTAGAGCGGGATGCCGAAATTCTCGCCGGCCAGCACCGTGGCTGTGCCGGCGAAGCCCGCAATGTAACTGGCGCGCGCCGCCATCAAGCCGGCCTCGGCGCCGTGGGCGCGCCGCAGTCCGAAATCGACCAGCAGTTTATTCGGGGCAGCGAGTACCGAACGCGCCGCCTTGGCGGCGACCAGGGTTTGATAGTGCAGGATATTGATCAGACGCGATTCGACGAATTGGGCCTGCGGCAGTGGCGCGGTGACCCGCAAGATCGGCTCGTTGGCGAAGAACGCCGTGCCTTCCGGCATAGCGTCGATATCGCCGGTAAAGCGGAAGTTGTGAAGATAATCGATGAGCTTTGCATTGAACTTGCCGGTACGATCGAGCCAGGCGATCTCGACCGGTGAAAAACGAAGATTCTCGAGAAAATCGAGTGCCTGATCCAGCCCCGCTGCCAGCAAAAACCCCCGCCGGGCGGGCAGCCCGCGAACGAATAATTCGAACACCGCGTTTTGCGTGTCGCCATGGTCCAGGTAAGCCTGGATCATGGTGATCTGATAGAGATCGGTCAGCAGCGGACTGGTCGCGGGTTCCATGATGGCGGCTTTCACAGCGGAAAGAACAGAGAGGCTAGTCGATCGCGATAATTCGGTGGGGCAATAGCGGTTCACCTTTTACCGTGTCGCACCGTCACTGGGGAGGAAAGCTTCGCCGTGCAAGCCGACGCCGGACGAAGTCCAAATCCCGATAAACTGTAGAATTAACTGCCCGATAAGCGGTCATTCGCGGCGATGCCGTGCCCGGGCATAAAGCGAGGAGTGCCTTTGCTTTGCTGCCCGGCCGGGCAGACCGGCCAAGCGCATAGTCGCCGAGGCTCTTGACGCTCGCGTTCCGGTGCCGCAATGCGGCTGCGTATTCGATAAGTTCTATCGAAAAGTCAAAGGGATATGTGCTTTACCTTTTATTTACATTATTCTTGATTGCGCGGTGGAGTTGGCGCATTCTAATCGTTGTCCGCAGCCGCTGCGGGTGGCGAGAGAGCGGTTGAGGACTTCGGGCAGGGACGGGGGATCTTTTAATCACGCTCTAAGAGGGGCGGGGAATGGCCGCTGCGTTTGATAGAGAGGGCAGTTTCGGGGCGCCAGCGTCCGTAATCCATTTCGATTCCGGCAGTCCCGCCCACGCCGTCATTGTTCCGGACGCGGAACTCCTGTTCACGGCGAATTTCCGCCGCGCCGGACCCGATCTCATCCTTACCGGCGACGACGGCCGCCACCACATCATCCCCGGCTATTTTGCGACCGAGCATCGGTCGGCTCTGGCTGCGCCAAACGGCGCCAGACTTTCGCCCAATCTCGTCGACCTCTTGGCCGGATCGCCCACGCCCAACGAATATGCGCAGGCGCAGCCGACACCGCCGCCCGATGCGATCGGCAAAGTAGAAAAAGTCGTCGGTACCGTCACCGTGGTGCGCAACGGCGTCGCCGTCGGGCTCAATGTCGGCGACGCGGTCTACAAAAGCGACGTCATCCAGACCGGCGCCAACTCGGCCGTCGGCATCGGCTTTCCCGACGGCACTGCGCTCAACCTCGTCGCCAATACGAGGATGGCGCTCAACGACTATTCGTTCGATCCGAATTCGACGTCCAACGTCGCGTTGCTTAGTCTTGTCGAAGGCACGTTCTCCTTCGTCGCCGGCAAGGTCGCGCATTCCGGCGACATGAAGATCGAAACGCCGGTGGCGACGATGGGCATCCGCGGCACCACTGGCTGGGTGCAGGAGGTCGCCACCGTTACCGCGAATGTAGGCCAAGACTCCTACAGCTTTGCCGTAGTGCCCGATTACGGCACCAACCAAAGCGGTATGTATGATCTCATCGACAACAACGGCAACGTCATCGCAACCGTTTCGCAGACTGGCTATCTGACACTGGTCACGCCACAGGGCATCGGCGCCGCGCCGATCATCACGACGCAGCCGCTTACAGCGTCCCAGCTGCAGTTCGAACAGCAAATCGTCCAGCAGGTTTTTCAGACGCTGAACCAACTCAACAATCCGAATCCTCAATCGAATCCCAGCAACGGCAGCGGGACGCCGCAATCGCCAGAGCCAAACACTCTGCAGCAGCTCCTGCAAGAGAAGAGTTCGCCGTTCAATACCAACAACACCAACACGAATGGCGACAACAACGGCAGCGGTTCCACAACACAGAACGGCTCGAACCAAGCACAGAGCCAGCCGACTAAAGAGGCAACTTGGCTTTACGGCTCGGGAGGCAATTGGGCCGATCCGCTCGACTGGAGCGACGGCTGGGCGCCGTTTTCGTGGCAGACCATCGAGATCCTTCAACCGGTAACGGTGATCATCGACAGTCCCAACGCCGACTCCGGCCCCACCGCGACGGCCGCCCTGAATTTGTTGATCGGCCCAGGTGCGACGCTCGAGATCGTGAGCGGCGGATCGCTGTCTGTTTCGAATGATGTCGATGTTTTCGGCACGATCGAAGTCAATTCGACCGGGATCGATCCGGCATTCACCGCCCAAGGCCCCGTGACCGTGTATGCTTCGGGCGAGATCGAAGCGATCGGCAGCAATGCGGCGATCTATTTTTTGGACTCCGTGGACAATTTAGGCACCATTGCCGCTGGCGATTACGGCGCGGCGTGGTTCGAGCAGGCCACGACCACCAGTGAGTTCGGTGCGCTCATCGTCGCCAGCGATTACGGCGCCGTGACATTCGATCAAGGCAGCGTTCAAAACAGCGGCGCCATCGAGGCTGTGACCGGCGGCACTGTCACCTTCAACCAGACCAGCGTTACCAACGAGACCGGCGCCGTCATTCTTTCGGAAGCGGGCGGCGTTCTGACGTTCAATCAGGGCAGCATCGACAATTTCGGCAACATTATCGCCGATACGGGCGCCCTGTCATTCCTACAGACGACGCTGACCAACGAAGTCGGCGGCCTCATCGAGGCCGAAAACGGCGGTGTGTTGCTCATCAACGGCGGCGGCGCAATCGGCAACGCCGGTATCATTGCCGCGCAGAATGGCGGCACGGTCGTGCTCGAGGCCGTTGTGCTCCACAACACCGGCTCCATCGAGTTGAATTCGACCGGTTCGGCAAGCACCGTCGAGATCGGCGTCGTGACTCTCGATGACGGCGGCAAGGTTACGCTGTCGGACTCCAGCGAGAA
>PLTE01000275.1:9349-11601 GCA_003164375.1 Hyphomicrobiales bacterium
GTGATCGATAACGACAGCCCGGCCACCGACAACTTCGCGATTAACGAAGTCGTCAACAGCGGCACGATCGAGGCGACCGGCAGCGGCGGACTGACGATCGAGAACACCACGATCGACAATTCAACTTTCAATCCGTCCACCAACAGCGGCGTAGATGGTCATATCGAAGCCCTCGCGGGATCGCACATCAATCTCGAAGGGGCGACCATTGTGCAGGGCTTCGTGTCGATCTCGTCGGGCGGCGAGATTGAAACCGTCAGCGGCACAAGCAATGAAATCGAGACCGCGAACGGGCCGACCCACAATACCACCCTGCCCACCATTACCATCGCCGCGAACGGCACCCTGGCAGTCGGCGACAACAGCTCGCTGACGCTGGCGAGCCCCGACGCGATCGAGAATTCCGGCACCATCGCGGTCAATTCGACCGGCGACACCACCACGCTTTACATCGACCAGGGCTTTGCCGGGATTAACGGCGGCGGCGACATCACGCTGTCGAACAGCCTCGGCAATGTCATCGCCGTCACGCAGAGCGGCGACCAGCTGACCAATTTCGATAACACCATCGCCGGCGCCGGCACGATCGGTTCGGGCGGCATGGTCCTGGTCAACGATGGGACGATCGATGCCGACGATTCGATTGCGCTCACGCTAGATCCGACCACGCTGACAAACACCGGTCTGATCGAGGCCACCGGCATCGGCACGCTGGTGCTCAGCAATACGACCGTGACCAATACCGGCGCGACAATTGCGGCGTCCGGGACGAACGCGGTGGTGCAACTCGCCGATACGACGATTGCCGGCGGCACGATTACCGACGACGGCAAGTTCGTGGTGACCGCCAGCAGCGAGATCGGCGGCGGCGATTTCAATAATGGCGGCGTAACAATTGACGCCAGCCAGACCCTCACGCTCGACAACGACACGGTCACGGATACCACGTTCACCGATACGGCAAGCGGCGCGGTGCTCGCGATCGGCGCGGGGGATACCCTCACGCTTGACGGCGCCACTATTATCGGCGGCACGTTCGACGTGGGCAGTGGCGCGACGTTGGATTTATACAACACGCAAATCGTTGGCGTTACGCTGTCGGACCTGGGTACCATCAATGTCTACGGCACCAGCACCATCGATAGTTTCGCCAGCGTGTTCAGCGGGCTCACCGTGGTCGCGCCTGGTCAGACCCTGTTTCTCGACAATGCGTTTGTCACCGGCACCGTCACCAACGACGGCACGCTGCAGGTTGATCTTGGCGACAGCGCTACGTTTAACGATGTCGCGATCACGGGCGGCGCCATTAATGATGACGGCTCTATTGAAATCAGCGGCGACACCACGATCGAAACCGCCAGTCTCAATTCGGGCGGTGTGACGGTCGATGCCGGGGTGACGCTGACGCTCGACAACGACACGGTCACAGGCACGACCTTCACCGACACCGCAAGCGGGGCCATTTTGTCGGTGGATCTGAGCGATACGCTTACGCTGTCCGGGGTGACCATCGACGGCGGCACGATAGACGATGGTGGCAGTATCGTGGTCAGCGGGTCGAGCGAGATCGAGAGCGCCACTCTGAGCGGTGGTCGACTCACGGTCGATGCCAGCCAAACGCTGACGCTCGACGACGTGACGGTGAGCGGCACGACGATCAGCGACAACGGCACCATCGACATCGCCGCCACGGTTACCTCCGCCGGCAGCGACAGCGTCACCGGCGGCATCGTCAGCAATGCCGGGACACTCGACGTTACCGGCACGCTCGATCTGTCTACCACCACGATCTCCGGCGGCACGATCACAGACGGCGGCAGCATCGTCATCGTAGGGTCGAGCGAGATTGAGAGCGCGACCGTCGATGGCGGTCAGCTCACGGTCGATTCCAGCCAGATCCTGACGCTCGACACCGTCACGGTGAGCGGCACGACGATCGCCGACAACGGCACCATCGATATCGCCGACACGGTCACGCTCTCGGGCACCGACAGCATCACCGGCGGCACGGTCAGCAATGCCGGGACTATCGACGTCACCGGCACGCTCGATCTGAGCGCCACCACGATCTCCGGCGGCATCGTCACCGACGGCGGCAGCATCGTCATCGTCGCCTCGAGCGAGATCGAGAGCGCCACCGTCAATGGCGGTCAGCTCACGGTCGACGCCAGCCAGACGCTGACGCTCGACAACGATACCATCAGCGGCACGACGATCAGCGACAACGGCACCATCGACATCGCCGCCACGGT